>NZ_JBIQDP010000001.1:0-304793 GCF_045370945.1 Pseudobacillus sp. 179-B 2D1 NHS | reverse complement strand
GTAAAAATAATTCGTGTCCTTCTCATCGCAGTAATCCTTATTTTTTTGTTGGTAAAATAAAAAAACACACTCATCCCTCAACAAGGGACGAGTGTGTATTAACCCGTGGTTCCACCCAACTTCCCATAAGCTCAATGGACGGCTTATGGCTTTGGTGCTGTAACGTAGCATAGACGGCATTGGATACTTCAAGTTCCCCAATACAGCTCAAAGGCGGTAAACTATTTCCCTAAGCTAGGAAGATTTCAGCCTGTTCTTCCCTCTCTGAAAGCCGTAAAAATAATTCGTGTCCTTCTCATCGCAGTAATCCTTATTTTTTTGTTGGTAAAATAAAAAAACACACTCATCCCCCAACAAGGGACGAGTGTGCATTAACCCGTGGTTCCACCCAACTTCCCATAAGCTCAATGGACGGCTTATGGCTCTGGTGCTGTAACGTAGCATAGACGGCATTGGATACTTCAAGTTCCCCAATACAGCTCAAAGGCGGTAAGCTACTTTCCTGCGTTAGGAAGATTTCAGCCTGTTCTTCCCTCTCTGAAAACCGTAAAAGTAACCCATGTCCTTGTCAGTGCTTTTCGCAAATTTAAACAGTTCATTTGAAATTATGTTACATACTACAACAAATGATCATAAATGGCAACACTATAATTTTAAATTTCTAGTCTCTCGATCTTTTTCATTAAGCCTCATTCGGACACACGACGGGTGGTTTCCCCCAATATCGAAATAAAAAGTTAATCTGACTTTAACTTAGAATAAAGATTAAGATCGACGAATTTGTCTTTCACTTTCTCACATTGTCTCAGTGTTCCTTCGAAAGTGAAACCTAGTTTTTTTAGCACTTTAATAGAATTGACATTTTGAGGCTCCACTTTAGCTTCCACCCTATTAAAGTTTAACGCGTTAAAGGAGTAATCAATCAAGGCTGATACGGCTTCTGTTGCATAGCCATTTCCCCAATGCATTCTAGCTATGTCATAACCAATTTCAGTTTTGGCATTATCAAAATCCAAGGAATTGTAACCGCAAGAGCCGATAATTTCATTGGATAGCACCTCAACAATAGAGAAACGAACCGCTTGGTTATCTTGAGATAACTTTTCAAGATAAGTAATCATTTCTTTCGCCTCATCTTCATTGGTGAAATGCTGGATATTCATGAATTGAGTTACTTCAGGATCAGCCCATATTTTAAACAAGCTTGATGAATCGGCAATCGTCATTTTTCTTAAATGTAACCGTTCTGTATACAAATCTTTAATCAATACTTTTCCCTCCTAAGGTAAATTGTCGGTGAGTTAAAAATATTGATATCTGCGCATAATTCAGTCCCTTCTGTTTATTCCTTGATTATTATACAGGTTTTTACGGATTATTCCATAAAAACCATCTAAAAGAAATTCAAGACACTATTTAAAATCAGTGCCTGGCAGCCGGATTTCTACTTTTGTGCCTTTTCCTTCCTCACTCTCAAAGAAGATTTTGCCTTTGTGATGCTCGATAATTTTGAAGCTAACCATTAATCCTAGGCCCGTTCCTTTTTCTTTATTAGAATAGAACGGTTCTCCCAGATGCGGGATACGATCTTGAGAAATGCCAATGCCATTGTCGGATACTTCAATGCAAATAGAACCATTGGCCGCCTGTTTTGTACAAATGGTTACCTTTCCTCCATCGGGCATTGCCTCAATGGCATTTTTAATTAAATTTAAAATGACTTGCTTCATCTGCTTCTCTTCGACTCTGACTAAAGGCAGCCCTTCTGCTAACATAGGAACTAATTCTACCCCATAGAGTACAGCTTCGGGCCCCATGAAGGCAATCGTATCTCTTAAAATGCTGTTAATGTCCTTTTCGGTAAAAAACATTTCTTGATTTGGCTTGGCGAGCATTAAAAATTCCTGCATGATTGACTCAATTCTATCAAGCTCGGAAAGAATAATTTGGCTGTATTGATGATGAGTTTCTTGTCCCCACAACTGAGTAAAGCCTTTAATAGCGGTTAAGGGGTTTCTTACTTCATGAGCAATGCCAGCCGCAAGTTGTCCGACTGCACTTAATTTATCTCTCTTATTCAATAAGATTTCTTTCTCTTTTAAGCTGGTAATATCTTGTGTGATCACAATGACCCGGTTTTCAAAGCGCTCATCAATGATCTTACGCGATCGAAGCCAGATAACAGAGCTATCTTTGTGAATAGCCTGGTATTCAATTTCTGCTCGTTCTCCGTAAACTTCTTCTCTGGCAAACTTTTTAAATCTCTCCTGGTCTTCCGGATGAATAACTGATATGAAGGAGCTGAGGTCTTGATAGATCTTACTTTTTGGATGTCCTAGCACTTTTTCATAAGAAGGGCTGATATAAAGGAGCCGGTTCGTAAAACGGTCGTATACGCAAAAAATATCGTTAATATTTTCTGAGATGTCGAGGAATTTTTTTTCGTTTTCTTTTAATTCTTCTACTTTTCGATCTAATAAGAGGGCTGTTTCAATTTTTCGAGTAATATTTCTTGTGACGCAAACCGCAGCGGTGAATTGTCCATTGGCATCCAATACAGGTGACATAGAAATTTTCATATGAAGAAAAGAACCCTCTTTGTGCCGGCGAATCGTTTTAAAATGGTGGACGGTTTCTCCAGACATGAGCTTTTGTTTTAAAAAGCTAAACTCACCTTCTAAATGTATGGGAACGACTGGCAGAAGGTCCTCCTGTATTTCATTTAATTTCCAGCCGTATTCTTGTTCAAATGCCTCATTTACAGCAATAATTTTCCCATTCTGATCAAAGACACATAGAGGATCACAAACTGCTTTTAAAAAAGCGTTACGCCAACTATTACATTCAACTGGCAAATGATTTGATAAAATGGATTCTGTTTCATTGGTTTTCACTTCTATCCTCTCCCCCTTATTACTATGTCTAAAATTCTTTTATTTTTCATCAAAAACCTTTCAACAAATGGCGAGTTTTTATGACAATTTCCAATATGAATGTAGGTGCCCAGATTCCTTTTTACACAATTCTCAGCGAATGAACTATAATAAAGACAAACATATCGTAAAGAAGAGGTGCCGCTATGGAAATAAAGCAGTTATTTGAATACTTTCAAGAACGGACGCCAGCCATTTTAGGCAGTGAAAATTTTACGAAGTTTGCTGTTCTTCTTCCCCTTGTTGAAAAAGAAGGAGACATCCATGTCCTGTTTGAAGTGCGCTCACATAAGATGCGCCGGCAGCCCGGAGAAGTTTGCTTTCCGGGTGGAAAGTGCGATCCGGAAGATGAAGACGAGCGCTTCACTGCAATACGCGAAACGGCAGAAGAACTTGGCGTTATACCCTCAGATATACACCATACTTTTCCGCTTGATTTTATGCTATCCCCTTTTGGTACTATTATCTTTCCGTTTGTGGGAGCGTTGCCGACCAGCCAATTAAATACTAATCCAGAGGAAGTAGAAGAGGTGTTCACTGTCCCGTTGGATTATTTATTGAAAGCTGTCCCAGACTGCCACTCGATTAACTTTAAAGTGGAACCGGAGGAAGGCTTTCCGTTTGATCTCATCATCGGGGGGAAAGATTATAATTGGCAGGCACGCCCAATGGATGAATACTTTTATTTTTATGAAGACCGGATTATTTGGGGATTAACAGCACGCATTCTTAAACATTTCCTAGATATAGTCAAAAAGTCCGGAGTCTTTTGTGAGCCTCCTCCTCTTGACAAATCAAAAAAATAATAGATAATTATGAATAATCATGAATACTTAAACGATCAAGGGATTAGTAAACACGTGAAAGGCGCCAGAGAGTGGGACCCACCGGCTGAAAGGTTCCTCGCCGGCAGCTGTTGAACCTGCCCTTATTAAGCATCGCTTATGACAACATAAGCCGTTTTCCCTCGTTACGGGGTTTAAAGCGGGCGCTTCTATGCGCCAATAAAGGTGGTACCGCGGAACAGCATGCCCTCCGTCCTTTTTAAGGAGGAGGGGCATGCTGTTTTTTTTATATACGAGAAAAGGATGATGGATTGTGAAGAAATCACGGGTTGTTGTGAAGATCGGCAGCAGTTCCCTGACGGATGAACAAGGAAATATTGTGGAAGAAAAAGTTCAAGACCATGTGTCTGCAATCGCAAAGCTTCGTGAAAATGGGCATGAAGTCATAGTCGTTTCTTCTGGAGCCATTGCCGCGGGGTTCCGGTCTCTTGGCTATAACTCTCGGCCTAAAGCAATAGCCGCCAAGCAGGCAGCGGCAGCGGTTGGGCAAAGCTTGCTGATTCAGAAGTATATTTCCTTGCTTGCTCCTTTTGGCCTCGTTGCTGCTCAAATGCTGTTAACGAAGGAAGACTTTTACAGCCGCGGTCGCTTTCATAATTTTTATACTTCGATGTCGGAATTATTGCGGGCAGGCGCTGTTCCGATTATTAACGAGAATGATTCTATTTCCATTGAGGAGCTTACTTATGGGGATAACGACATGCTGTCTGCACTTGTGAGCGGTTTTACCCAGGCGAATGCCTTGATTATCCTTACCGACATTGATGGGCTTTATGACAGCAATCCTGTTCATAACCCCGAAGCAAAACGGTTTCACTTTATTCCTGAAGTGACAGATGACCTGTTGTCGTATGCTGGTGACAGCAGCACTTCTATTGGTACCGGAGGAATGAGGTCAAAGCTCTTAGCAGCAAAAAAAGCGCTATCTCTTGGAGTGCCAGTGTTTGTTGGCAACGGCACAGGCAAGGAGAAGCTGATGGATATTCTTGAAGGAAAAGGAGCAGGCACATACATTGGCGCTCCCTTCAAAAGTCATATGCAAATGAAAAAACAGTGGCTGGCCCATCATGCAAAAACAAACGGAGCGATCGTAGTAGATGAAGGAGCCGAGCAGGCGATTCTTTCAAGAGGAAAAAGCCTTCTGCCCGTTGGCGTTCTATCTGTTGAAGGCTTGTTCCATGCCATGGACGTGGTCACGGTCTTAAATCAAAAAAGAGAAGTGCTCGGCAAAGGACAGGTTTTTTATTCTTCTGCAGACCTTGTAAAAGTGAAAGGTCAGGCTGGTGCACAAGCGCGTCATTATTCTATCAATGAACGGGCTGAGGTCATTCATCGTGATAATTGGGTAACTACAAAAGTATTTATTTAACAAAGAGAACGGAGTGGAGATAATGGGAGAATTACTGGAGAAAGCAAGGCTATTAAAGACGGCTTCTTATCAAATGGCTATGTTGGATGAAGCAGAAAAAAACGAGGCGCTAGAAAGAATAGCTCAAGCGTTGCTTGCCAATGCAGATTTTATTTTACAGGAAAATGCCCGGGACATGGAAGATGGAACAACTGCCGGATTTGCTCCACCTTTACTAGACCGACTGCAGTTAACGGAGGAACGGATCGGCCAAATGGCTGATGGCGTCCGACAATTAATTAAGCTAAAAGACCCGGTTGGCGAAACAACAGAACAGTGGACGCTTGAAAATGGATTAAATATTCGGACAGTCCGCGTGCCGCTCGGCGTGATCGGCATGGTGTATGAGGCACGGCCGAATGTTACGGTTGATGCCGCAGCTCTATGCTTAAAAGCAGGCAACGCAGTCCTGCTCCGCGGGAGTTCCTCTGCAGCTCTGTCCAATCTTGCATTGGTAAAAGTTATGAAAGCTGCTTTGCAAACTTCTTCGATTCCAGAAGATGCACTGCAATTGCTGGAAGACACAAGCAGAGAAACAGCGACTGAAATGTTCCGCTTAAATGAATACTTGGATGTGCTCATTCCACGGGGCGGAGCAGGCTTAATTCAGACTGTGATCAAACAGGCGACCGTACCTGTGTTGGAAACTGGTGTAGGAAATTGCCACGTCTATATTGATGGCAGCGCAGAGAAAGATATGGCCATTGCCATTGCAGAAAATGCGAAGCTCCATCGACCTTCTGTCTGCAATGCAGCTGAAACGTTATTGATTGATATACATTGGCCTTACCGAAAAGAGCTCTTGCACACAATCGCCGAAAAAGGCGTTGAGCTGCGCGGATCGGCTGATTTGGCAGAGGAATTTTCATTTGTTAAACAAGCAGAAGAAGAAGACTGGCACACTGAGTATCTAGCTCCGATTCTTGCTGTAAAAACAGTGACAGGTGTCCGAGAGGCTATTACTCATATTCAAACATATGGAACGAAACACTCAGAAGCGATTGTGTCAGAGAACAGAGAACATGTGCAAACATTCTTCCGGGCAATTGATGCCGCAGTTCTTTATCATAATGCTTCCACTCGTTTTACAGACGGTGAACAATTTGGATACGGAGCAGAAATCGGCATCAGTACCCAAAAGCTTCATGCCCGTGGGCCAATGGGGTTAAGAGCCCTTACGACAGTAAAGTCACTCGTAGAAGGAACCGGACAAATTAGACATTGATGAAAAAACCGGCCGCTCTAATTTTGGGCTGCCGGTTTTTTCTCTCCATTTACAGGAAAGCCATATGAATGTAGTTGCTTTCCTGTAAATGAAATCCCTGTTTAACGAGCGCTTCCCACATATAGCGATCCAGTGAATAAGGACTCTTTTCCTGTAATTCGGCCACCTTTTCTTTGTCAAGCGAGAATGTATATAAATAGTCCTCAATGATAAAAGATGCATAAATGACTTCTTCATACTCATTCCAGTCAAACAGCAAAATAGCCTCTTGTCCCCAATCATTCAATTGTACATCCATGCAATTTATCACATGGTAAAAGTAGCTCTCATTACTCATCATCTTTGCTAGATAGCCTCTAAGCATCCCAGAAGTATTCATCCAACTCCTCCATTTCCTGTTTATTATTGTCATGAACTATATAAACTTCCTATTCCCTCTCAGAGGCCTTTTAATCCAAGTAAATCTACTTTCTTTAAAACAGAAGGTTTGTTCATTAGGCGTGTGGATATACATTCCAGTCGCTGAGCGTTATCGGGCCTCCCTCATAAGAACCATAATAGAAAAACGGACAGAAAAAGGGAATTCCCTTTTTCTGTCCGTTGGTTTCTCTTTATTTTAGTTCTTGAAGGATTAGCTGTTCCCCCTCTTTTTTGTAAGTGAACGTGATGTTTGTTCCTTCTTCCATTTGATCAAACTTCTTCATCATGTCACTGTCAGGGGCAACCTGGAAGGATTGTGGCTGTCCATCCACTTCAATTTCTACCGTATGTGGGTCGGCCATGCCATTGAAAGTTCCTTTTGCTTCAGTGTTTGTGTCATTGCTGCTTGCCGCTTTTAACTCCTGAAACACCAATTGTTCCCCCTCTTTTTTATAAGTAAACGTGATGTTTGTTCCTTCTTCCATTTGGTCAAATTTCTTCATCATGTCACTACCAGGAGTTACTTGGAAGGATTGTGGCTGTCCGTTTACTTCAACTTCCACTGTATGCGGATCAGCGACACCGTTAAACACTCCCTTTGCTTCAATAATTGTGCTGGCGCTGTCTTTTTTAGCGGTAATCTTTTTCAATTCTTGAAGGATCAGCTGTTCCCCCTCTTTTTTATAGGTGAACGTGACGTTTGTCCCTTCTTCCATTTGATCAAATTTCTTCATCATGTCACTGTCAGGGGCAACCTGGAAGGATTGCGGCTGTCCATCCACCTCAATTTCTACCGTATGTGGATCGGCCATGCCATTAAATACACCTGTCGCTTCCGTTATATTAGCAGCTGGCTCTTTGGGTGCAGCTGGCTGCTTGTCCGCATTATCCGCATTGTCTGTTTTGTCTGTATTGTCCGCTGGCTCCTCTGCCGGTTCTGGCGATTGAGTTGTTACCTCTTTATCTACCGGCTTCTCTGTTGTTTCTTCTGCGGAATTATCTGCAGGCTTCTCTGTAGACTGTTCTTTCGTTTCTTTTTCTGAACAAGCCCCTAATATTCCTCCAGTGAGCAAAACAGCTCCCAGGATTGCAGACCATTTCTTCATAGATAACTCTCCCTTCACTTACTTCTCTTACAGCCTACATTGTAACATACATGGAATTTTTCGCTAACTATTTACATAATAAATAGAAAAAATAGGACTCCCGCCTGAGAGAATTTTCAAATTCTGAGAACATAATAAAATTCCTCCCTGTTTCCCTTGGGAGACGGCTTCCTTTCATTTTCCCTGTTCATTTATTGAGAAAATAACAGTATAATAGTTCGTTGTATAAAGAAATGAGGGTTAAACATGAAACAAACGATTACACCTGTATTTGATCCATGGGAAGCTTACCTCGATGTACAGCAAGCTGGACATATACAATTATCAAACGTAGAGTTCACGACAACGACTCTTTGCAATATGAGATGTGCGCACTGCGCAGTGGGTTACACGCTGCAAACGAAAGACCCTGAGGCCTTACCGCTCGATCTATTTATCCAGCGGCTTGATGAAGTGCCTGCTTTGCGGGCCTTAAGTATTACTGGCGGCGAGCCTATGCTGTCAAAAGCTTCTGTTCGCAACTATGTGCTGCCGTTATTAAAATATGCCCACGAACGGGATGTATACACACAGATTAATTCTAACTTGACGCTGGAGCTTTCTCGCTATGAGGAAATTGCTCCGTACCTAGACGTTCTACATATTTCCCATAACTGGGGCACAACAGAAGAATTTGCAGAAGTAGGCTTTGCCAATATGGCGCGGAAGCCGACATTGCAGCAGCGTGAAGCTTTGTTCCAGCGAATGATTGATAACAGCCGCGAATTGTCTCGCATGGGAGTCATGGTATCAGCTGAAACCATGTTAAATAAAAGCACGCTCCCTTACCTAGAAAAGATTCACCGACAGGTCGTAGAAGAAATGGAATGTGCTCGCCATGAAATTCATCCTATGTACCCAAGCGACTTCGCAAGTGCGCTTGAGTCGCTTTCTCTTGATGAAATCAGGGAGGCCATTCATCACCTGCTTGATATACGTGATCCAGATGTATGGATGCTGTTTGGTACTCTTCCTTTTTATGCTTGTAGCTCGGATGAAAGCACACAGCAGTTGCTCAAACGGCTGCGCACTGAAAAGAATGTGACCGTTCGTAACGATCCTGATGGCCGTTCTCGCTTGAATATTAATATCTTTACGGGGGAGATTATCGTCACAGATTTTGGGGATGCGCCGCCTTTAGGAAATGTTCAGACGACTACCTTGCAGAAATCTTATGAAACATGGAATCAATCCAAGCTCGCTGCTGATCTCAATTGTCATTGTTCAGGCGTTCAATGTCTAGGTCCTAATATTCTAGTTAAAAATGCTTATTATCCACACGTTGATTTTACAAATAAAAAAGCTGTTTTTGCTAAATAAGAAAGCATTAGCCCCTGCAGAAGGTTAGAAAATATCTATTCTACATTGTTTCTCTCCGTTCTGTATGAAGATTGCTAAAACCGCCACAAGAGCTCATTTTGTCAGGCGGTTTTAGTTTTTTATGCCATACAAAAGGTTCTCCCTGCCCATGAAAAAATGAGTAGGTGGTTTCTTTAGGATAAGGCTTGATTAACGTTAGTTATTTACTTTTTCCATGACGGCAAAGTAATTTTCTTCACTATCTGCAAAGTTAAATACTCTGCCAGAGGGCATATTTACAATGTCTCCGACTGTAACTTTTTTATTTAATAAGTCGCTATGTAACGTATCGAGGTTTTCTGAAAAAAACATTAAAGAAGGTGTGCCCAGATTTAATCCAGGTGACATTTTGGCCACGAATTCCTTATTGTGCAGAAGGATAGTCGTTTCTGCCTCCTTTGTTGGACCGATTTCAATCCATCTCATTCCTTGGCCGTTATTTTCTTCAGAAATCACATGAAATCCCACTTTTTCTGTCCAAAAATTTACTGCTTCGTCCTGATTGTTTACATATAACATGATTTGACCGATCTTATGAATCATTCATTTTCCCTCCTGCATGTTTGATATCCATATTTAATTCTACAACGGGTGCGGATAACCCTTTCTAATTCGCACTTCTCTAAACTTGTACGAATGGCTGTTTGAGTGTAAAATCTTAAACAAGTAAAACCCCGTTTCAGGCTTAAAACGGGGTGAAATATAGTTATTTAATTCTCACCGCAAGGCACTTAGTTCTCGGAGCAAAGTATCGGCTAAATGTGACTGAAACTACCTTAAATATCCCCCATTATTTATATCGAATGTTGCTCCTGTGTAATGCTTAGACTTATCTGATAATAAGAAGATAACCGTATCGGCCACATCTTCAGGCATCACAGGCGTATTAATGAGCTGGTGAGTTACATACTCTTTTTTTCTCCAATCAGGTATCACTCCCATCATCGGCGTGTTCACTATCGTAGGAGCGACTGCATTCACTCGGATATACGGTGAGAAATTCATGGCACTGCTTTTAGTTAAGCCTAGTATGGCCGCTTTTGATGTTCCGTAAATTGCATCTGAACTGCCTTCTATCCCTGATACTGAAGACATATTCACGATCACTCCCTTACGCTGATTGGAGAACAACTGCTGGCCGAACATCTGTGTGAAGTAAATAAATCCCTTAACGTTTATATTTAACACTTGATCAATTTCATCTTCTTGATAATCCAGTATATTCTTCGCCAAATAGATGCCTGCGTTATTCACTAAACTATCTGCATCAGCATGCTCTGACTCCACATAGGCAAAAAATGAGACCGCCTCTTCATATTTGCTTACATCTAACGGATAGGTGTAAAGAAATTCATGGCCATTCATGGCCTGTTTTAACTCATGTAAGGAGTCTTCATTTATATCACAGGCAATGACTGCAGCTCCTTCCTGCAAACATTGTTTCACCATTTCTTTTCCAATACCAGAAGCCGCACCTGTTATGATGATCTTCCTGTTTTTTAGCACTCTATAAATCCCCCTCTTCTCTCTTTTAAACGAATCCTTCCTGTAAATTAAAAACTGAATGTATAAACTATTTTATCATCGCTTATTGTGCAGCGTGGACAGATGATTAAATAAAATAACGGAAGATTTTTTTATAGGGCTTTGCTGTAAATCAGTATATACACTTTTTGCGCATAAGAGGACGATTCTTTGCTCATCCTACACTGTGATACTCGACAAAACGAAAGGAGTCTTTTCATGCAGAATACACAAGCACCGATTCCGAACCCACCAAGAGTTCTTACAACGAAAGACTTGCTTTACTTAAAAGATGCATTATCATGGGAACTTCTGGCATTTAAAAAGCTTCATTTTTTCGCTCAACAGGTGAGCAATCCGGAAATCCAGCAAGCGCTCGAAAAAGCAGGAAGAATGCATCAAAATCACTTTCAAAAATTGCTTACCCATCTGCAAGTAGATAACAATGCTGCATTAGCCAGCTTGCCTACTCCTCAACAGGGACAGAATTCGTAAAGAACCAAAAGGAGGTCGATGAAATGTCAAATCAGCAAAATCCCAATCAAATTGCCAATCCGCAAACAGGACAATTGCCGAAAGTCAAAAGTCCAGAGATGAATGATCGTGACTTTATTAATGATGGTCTCAGCACATGTAAATACTTAACTGACAGCTTGAACATTGCTGTGCGTGAAGCAAGCCACGAACAGCTGTATTCGGACATGCTTCAAATTCTTTCAGAAACCCATCAAAGCTGCCGCGAGCTTTACGAATTAATGTTTCAAAATGGCTGGTATAAGCTTGAGGCTGAGGATCAGCAAAAAATTGATCAAGCCTATAAGCAATTCAGTAATTACTCCTCGCAGTTTCCCTATTAAAAGAAAGATCCCGGCCATTTAGTTTGCCGGGATCTTTCTTTTAACCAGCAAATTTCTCTATGTCAAAAAAACAAAGGGGTGAATGGATAGATTATAATTAAAAATACATTCATTCTTAAAGGAAACGGCATGATGGATCTTGAAGTGGGTTTTCTTCCGGAAAATTGTATAAGAGATATACCAGATGCAGGTGGATATTTTCCTTTTTCTATAGATGGAAAGGCTCTATATGTTATAGATTATCAAAGCATTGATGAAGAATTTGAGAATTTTTTATGCGATTGGATGAAAAAATTAGACCGTTTTCCCATCTATGCTGTTTTTGAATATATGGATTATCAGGAAGAAGAGATAGAAAAAGAGTTTTCATTGGCCAAGGTTGAAAGGCTCCATATTAACTTTAAAAAAGAAGTATTTATAAAAACAAAGTTAACAAATTTATCTCAATTGCAAGTGGTTATGCCTTATCTATACGGGCAAGGAAGCATGAATTTTTTTGCTGCATGGTCTCTTTCTCAAGATCTCTTCAGCTTTGATAAGCGAGAAATGAACACTCTCTTCGGCCTTAAAAAAGTACAGCTGCCTGTTATCTCTTTAAAACAAAAGGGTACAGTCTTCTGGGTTGATTATGACGGGCAGTCGATGATTTCTATTTCAAATGAAAAGTTATTTTCATCGATTGAATCTATTAGCCATTCCTTCCCTTCAAACACCCATGTGATCAAATGTGAATAGGCAGATAAAGAATGAGTTAGGCAATCTCTGCTGTCCGGATCGAAAAAGGATCTTCGATTTGAAGATCCTTTAGTAGAACAAGTGTGGCTTTGACGTAAAGTTTGATAAAAAGCCATGTGTAGCCATGTGTTGTGGACAGAATTTTTCCCGGTCAGCAATCGGGCCAGGGTGTTACTTATCGATAATCGTTAGACACTCGCGGATATCTGTACGTGGTCGTGCAGTCGGTACATGTTGGGGATAGCCAATCATCAACGTAGCTACTATTTTTTCCCCAGGCGCGACACCGATTTCCTCTCTAAATGCGGGGTCATAAATCCAATCATTCGTACGCCAAATCATGCCGATGCCTCTTTCCCATGCGGCCAGTTGAAAATTTTGAATGAGCGAGGAGACCGCTCCATAATCTTCATCCCACCTTCTTTGGCGAGGATCTTCAGGCATAATAACGACAAGGTGTACGGGGATATCCCGGAAATATTGGGCTTTCCTCTTCACTTTTTCTGAAACGTCACCATCCACTTTTGGCTGTGAATGAATGTAGGCTTGGATAAATTTTTCTTTTCCTTCATCTACATATAACTGGAATCGCCACGGCTCTGTTAACTTATGATTGGGTGCCCACTTGGCCACGTTTAATAACTCAATAATCACTTCAGGACTAATCGGTTCCTTTTTAAAGGATTTAATCGTTCTACGATTTATAATGTTTTCTTCAACCGCATTTATTCCTTCTTGATGGCTCATCTTACACATCCCCCTTACATAGCTTTTGTAAAAGTATATGTAATTGATCGACCTACATGAAAAACATTCTCAATTACATTATTTCTTAGTATAGCATGATTGCAAGTAATCTCCTAATCATACACGCAATAGCGATAGATATAACGCTAAATCCTATCTCACTGTACGAGGATTTTCTTTTATCCGAAATTTAATTTATATAGTATTTATTCCATATATGGTAATATTTACATGAGAAATAATCTGTTATAGGAGTGTATGTAATGAAAAACAATCTGTGGACGAAACTAGCTGTCATTTTTTTCTCTGCAATCATGTTCATGCCCACAAGTATTGCACAAGAGACGGCTAGAGCCTCTGGACAAGAAACAAAGAAGGAAGAGCCTTATATTGAAGAATATGATGCTAAAGGCAATCTAAGTAAATCCTACTCTAGTAAAGAAATTGAACTGCTTATGAAAGAAGCAAAGACATCAGAGCGTTTATTAAACACAGAACCAAAAAACACTAATGAAAGTTCCTATGTTCATTTTTATGATGAAAACAATCTCTTAATAGGTTCATCGAATGCAAAAGCGGTAACAGCCCAACAAGCAGCGTTAGCAAAAGTTAAGGATGCAGGGTATCTGGTGTACAGATATGATGAAACGACTTTCGGAAACAGTGTGACGATAGCTAGCGAAAGATACTTTAAAAATCCTCAAAGCATCACCGTCACTCCAAAACAACAAGTGAATGCCCTGACCATTCAAACATACAAAGAAGGTTATTCAACACCCTCAGGAAGCATCAAGATCGGAAATCTTCGCGCCAGTGTGAATGTTCCGCTCGCGGACATCGCTCAACATGCACTCGGATCTGGCAATTATAAAATTCAATTTATCCACAATGATACTGCAGGCAGCATGACTTATCTGAATAGCGGGACCCTTTATTATCAGTAAAAGAAAATTAGAGCTTGTTGGGAATGAAGTAGATAGACAAGCAAAGGAGCACGAACGGGAACATGAGCTTTTACAATCTGTCCTGGTTACTTCATTCCCGGCCTTCCTAGTCCTTCTTCAATCTTCTTTCTATCTACTTCCTCTATCCAATCGTAATAGTTCTCATACAGCGGCCGGATTCGATCTGCTTCACGAGCTATCACTTCACATCCCCGATCATCATAAACAAAGAAAATAATATCTTTTGTCGTATTCACAAAGAAAACATCCGGATAATGAATGAAGTCCTCTCCAAACTTTGGTTTCAGCGGAAAGTCTTCGTTACATGCTGCCTTCAGTAATTCATTCATACGTATGTCCTCTCGCTTACAAAGCAATGAAAATTGTTGCCTTTCATAATCTTTCGCTTCGTCCGACTCAAACGGATAAGGATATGTTCTCACCTGAATTCGGTTTAAAGCGTTTTTACACTTCAAAAATGGTTGATAGACCTTCAGTTTTTTGGTTTGTTGCTTTTGGTTTTTGTGCTTATAAATATTGGTTACTAGAAGCAAATCGTCCTCTCGTTCGAATAATTCATTAAAAATGGTGAAGGCTTGCTTATAGACCACTCGAAATCGTTCAAGATTGAGCCCACCGTTCTCTTTAAATTGATAGATTTCCGTACCAAGTGAAAAATGAATGCCAATGTCCCATTGATTATAGATGCTTGGGACTAATTCGACAGGGGGGAACCTTTTCTTAAGGTATTCTGCTACGTCCATTCCTCATCTTCCTTCCTGTTTATCGTATTTTACTAAGGTGTGTTTGTTTCTACATAAATAGCCGGTTTGATGAGAAAGTTATCCCTTGTACTTTTTTAATCTTCTCATAAATGAAGACTGGCTAATGCCTAATGCTTTCGCTGCTTTTCTTGTGGTTTTATGATGATTGTAGGCTTGTAGGATGATTTCTTTTTCAACCTGGTCCAAGATGCCCTGTAGAGACTCTTCCATAAGATTAAGGGATAGAAGTGAGTCCGTATTTGGCCTCGCCTTTTGTTGATATTTTTTCGGAAGATCAGCTGTAAGAATTTCATCTTGTTTTGCTAAAATCACGAGCTGCTCTACTAAATTCTCTAATTCTCTTATATTTCCAGGCCATTGATAATTTCGCAGAATGTCAATCACTTCGTTCGAGAAAAATCGCGCTTTTTTATGTAATCCGTTAAATCGCGTTAAATAAAAATGCAAGAGAGGAAAAATATCTTCTTTCCTTTCTCTAAGAGGAATGATGGCAATAGGCAGAATGTTAAGGCGGTAAAATAAATCACTGCGAAAGGTGCCTTCGTCTACCATCTTCTCTAAATCACTGTTTGTTGCTGCAATGATTCGAATATTTGCCTTTTGGATTTGAGCAGCCCCTATTGGACGATACGTTTTATCTTGCAATAGCTGTAAGAGTTTAGACTGCAACGGAAGCGAAAGCTCGCTAATTTCATCAAGAAACAACGTGCCGGTTTCAGCAAGCTTTACGAGTCCTGCCTTCCCCTGCGTGTTGGCCCCTGTAAATGCCCCTTTTTGATAGCCAAACAGTTCGGATTCGATCAATGTTTCCGGAATAGCAGCACAATTTACATAAATAAACGGTTTATTATGTCTTTCGCTGAGCTGATGAATTTTTTTGGCGGCTACATTTTTTCCCACCCCTGTTTCTCCCGTGATTAAAACAGTTGTATCGACACTCGCGACTGTTTCAATAATTTGAGAAAGTCGAATCGATGACGGACTTTGTTCAATAAAAGGAAGCTCCTGTTGGTTGAACAATTGATGTAAATGCAGTTTCCTAAATTCTTGAATGTAACGGTTGAGAAGTGCATTAATTTCTTCAAACTCAAGCTGAGGGGTACTAGAAGCCAATTTACTCATATCTCTGCCGTGAGCAATCACATACTTGATCTCCCCCTCTTCATCCAGAATAATATGTCCCGTAGTCATATGTTTTTTTCCGTTTACTAAGGTTTGTACCTTTGTAATCCGCTCTCCTGTTTCGATGACCTGTTTAATAATGGACGGTTGAAATACTTTCTCCTTTTCGAGTTCTTTTACATTTTTACCGATAATGTCCATTCCTTCGAACGACTCTTTGCTTGTTTTATTCATCCATAAAGTCGTCCCATTTTTATCCGCAATATAAATGGCGTCATCTAAAGAATCAAAAATTTTGAAAAAATCATTTGAGCTGATTGATATGTTTTCTGTCTTCATTCACCATTCCCCCCTTTTTTCTGTGAAAAATGAGTCTCTATTGGTTCGAATTTTCACACTCCATCAAAACCTTCAAACGATCGAACCATATATAAATCAATCACAAGAAAATTGAACCAAATTTGGTTCAATTATATATGAATCCCTTGAGAGTTTGTATTAATTTATTAAAATTTACACACTATTCTAACATGTAAGCAGTTAAAAGCAGGCACAGAAATTGCAATATGAAAAATTGAACCAAAATAAAGAAAGGTGAGTAAAAAAATGACAACTACTTTTGAACAACTCTCATGCTTGGCTGATCACATGAAAGAAGACATGGTGCAATGGCGGCGTTATTTGCACGAAAACCCTGAATTGTCGTTCCAGGAAGAAAAGACCTCCCAATTTGTGTTCGATACTTTACAGTCCTTTGGCGGTCTAGAGGTTACTCGTCCGACAAAAACAAGTGTAATGGCCCGATTAATTGGCTCCCGTCCCGGCAAAACACTTGCGCTCCGGGCGGATATGGATGCCTTGCCTCTTCAAGAAGAAACTAGCTATGAGTTTGCCTCTAAAAATCCAGGCATCATGCACGCCTGCGGCCATGACGGCCATACGGCTATGCTGTTGGCGTGCGCTAAGATTTTATCCGGCTTGAAGAACCAAATTAAAGGAGAAATTCGATTTCTATTCCAACATGCCGAAGAGGTCCCGCCGGGGGGCGCTATCGAAATGGTCGAAGCTGGTGTGATGGATGGGGTTGACATGGTGATTGGTTTACATCTCATCTCGACCATGGAAGTCGGGACATTGGCTATTAACTCCGGCCCCCTCCATCCCGCTTTAGGTAATTTTGACATTAAAATTCTAGGAAAAGGCGGACACGGCGCCTCTCCACACGAAACGATAGACAGTTTAACCATTGCTGCCCAGGTCGTGACGAATCTGCAGCAAATTGTATCACGAAACATTGATCCGTTTGAAACGGTTGCCTTATCGATTACCAAAATTCACGGGGGAGCTGTCGAGGGGGATACGGCTTATAATGTCATTCCTGATGCACTGGAGCTTGGTGGCACGGTGAGATGCTTTAATGAGGAGCTTTTACACTCCATCCCTGCCTTAATGGAACGCATCATAAAAGGAATTACGGATGCACACGGCGCAAACTATCAATTTTCATACAAACAAGGCTACCATCCTGTTGTCAATGATCAGCAAATCGCTTCCCTTGTCGAGGAAGCACTGATAGAAGCGTTTGGTGCAGAAGCAGTCCATAAAGCAAAACCGATCATGCCGGGAGAAGATTTCTCTGAATACCTTCAAAAGGCACCTGGCGCTTATTTTTACATTGGCGCCGGAAATGAAGCAAAAGGGATCACTTATCCGCATCATCACCCACGGTTTGCCATCGATGAAGAGGCCTTGCCAATCGGAGTACAAGCCTTTCTCCGTGCGGTCTTTAAATTGTTAGATTGATTCATTCACTAGATAAATTTTCAAGAGGAGAACATGACATGAAAAACATTCACTTACTAGGCATGTTGCCATTTATCGGAATGCTTGGCGGACTTCCCTTCGCTAACAGAGAAACACCCTACATTCTCGGAATGCCCTTTCTTCACTTTTGGATTGTTTTATGGATCGTTCTCACCTTTTTTATTATGTTAACGATCTATACATTTGATCAAAGCAATAGAGACAAGGAAGGTGAAAGGGAATGAATATAGCAACGATGATCATTTTGGCTTTTCTCCTTTTCTGTCTTTTTTTGGGAATCCAAGCGAAAAAAGGAAAAGAAATGAATATGGAGCAATGGGCTGTAGGCGGCCGCGGTTTTGGCTACATGTTTGTCTTTATTTTAATGGCTGGTGAAGGATACTCTACTTTCACGATGCTTGGCGCGAGCGGTTGGGCTTATTCAAAAGGTGTCCCTGCCTATTATGTTCTCAGCTATACGGCTCTGGCATTTGCTATTGGCTACTGGCTGCTGCCGCCTATTTGGCGCTACGCGAAAGAACATAACATTGTCTCTCAACCAGACTTCTTTACCTATAAATATAAAAGCAAACCATTGGGAGTGCTGACTGCTGTCGTGGGCATTATTGCCATGATTCCTTATATTATTATCCAATTTAAAGGATTAGGCATCATTGTGTCTGAAACGTCTTATGGAACCATTTCGCCCACGCTTTCCGTTATCATCGGGATGATATGTATAACGATTTATGTAATGATATCTGGAATCCACGGTTCTGCCTGGACGGCCGTTATAAAGGATATCCTTGTATTCTTTATTATTGCCTTCCTGGGGATTTATCTTCCCTATCATTATTACGGCGGGCTACAGCCGATGTTTGAAGCGGTCAGTGCAGCCAAACCAGATGTCCTTACTTTTTCCGAGTCTGGATTAAGTATATCCTGGTTTATTTCAACTGTTCTCTTATCCGTTCTTGGTCTTTATATGTGGCCTCATTCACTCGTTCCCGTCTTTTCCGCTAAAAATGAGAAGACCTTTAAAAAGAACGCCATTATGATGCCAGCTTATACACTCATGCTGCTGTTTGTTTTCTTTGTGGGCTTTGCTGCCATTCTCAAAGTCCCTGGACTCGTTGGGGCCGAAGGCGATCTCGCTCTGCTCAGAATTTCTGTACAAACGTTCAGCCCTTGGTTTGTTGGATTGATTGGAGCCGCTGGATTGTTAAGCGCTCTAGTGCTAAGCTCGATTTTGCTGATGACCACTTCAACGATTTTAGCCAACAATATCTATAAATTATTTGATCCCGGCGCCAGCAGTGTTAAAGTAGGAAAAATAGCGAAGCTCTGCGTTCCGCTCGTCTCCCTACTATGCTTATATTTCACCCTGGGAAACAGTAATTCCTTAACCGTACTGTTTCTGTCGGGCTTTAGCATCGTCACACAATTGTTTCCAGCTTTTTTTGCCAGTCTGTTTAAAAAGAACCCTTTCACCACACAGGGAGCATTTGTCGGCATTACCCTTGGTGTTAGCGTTGTTTTGTATACAACCATCACACAGCAGACAATGGGAACTCTTTTCCCTCACATGCCGCAGGTGATGAAAGATTTGAATATTGGTGTTTTAGCGTTAGTCATAAATATGATCTCAATGAGCATCGTTAGTGCTGTGCCGCCCAAACATTCTTCTCTTGCTGGACAAGAAAGCAAAGAAAAAGTGATCTAACAAAAAAGCAGGATTTCTCACTCTTATTAAGTGAAAAATCCTGCCTTTTCTTATATAAAACATCTCATTAGAGCATAGAGAGTGGAATCTAATAATTTCAGTTTTTATTACGATGATGAAGAAGGCTTCTCTTATTTTTCTTCTAAATTATCAAGGATCACCTTAATGTTCGATTCCATCATCTTAATGTAAGTGTCTCCATCTTCCCCTGGCTTGCCGAGAGAGTCTGTAAACAATTTTCCGCCAATCGGCACGCCTGTTTCTTTTGAAACCATTTCCATGCTGCGCGGATCAATACTTGTTTCAACGAATAAAACCGGCACTTTTCTTTCCTTAATTATGTCAACAATTCGTTTTACTTGTTGGGGCGTACCTTGGTTTTCTGCATTGATTTCCCAAATATAGCCAGCATCAAAATCATAGGCAGCACTAAAGTATTTGAAGGCACCCTCACTCGTTACTAAATAGCGTTTTTCTTTTGGAATTTTATTGAAATTTGCTACTGCTTCCTTGTGAAGTTCTTCGAGCTGGACAATATATTCTTTCGCGTTTTTCTCGTATACTTCTCTATGTTCAGGATCTACTTTTATAAGAGCTTCCTTTGCATTTTCCGCATATTTAATGCCATTGCGGATATCCAGCCAGGCATGAGGGTCCTCTTCCCCTTCCTTCCCCTTTGTCGTTAAATGTTTTGCTTCTACCCCTTCACTAAGACGGAAAACAGGTGCATCCTCTCCGGATTTTCCAGATGTGTCTAGTAGTTTTTCAAACCAGGAGTTTCCTGCTTCTAAGTTTAAGCCGTTATAAAATATCGCATCAGCATCTGTTGCTTTTTGAATATCCAATGGCAGCGGATCATATTCATGCGGATTCGAACCTACCGGTGCTAAGCTGTGAATCTCTACACGGTCACCACCAATGTTTTTTACGATGTCATATAAAATGGAATATGTAGTGACAATTTGCAATTTATCATCTTTGCCACCACCAGCTGATGCTCCTGTTTGCTCTCCTGCTTTATCTCCGCTTCCGCAACCTGCAAGAATTAGAACCGCCATAACACCCGTAGCTAAAAATTTTAATAGTTGTTTCATTACTCAATCTCCCCCCGTCTTCTAGATTAAAGATACTTTCTTTCTTCTTGCTTTAATAAACCGCCATAACACACCCCGCTTTGGTGAAAAAGTGAATGCTGATAAAAACAGCACAGTGGCGACTAATACAATCGTTGCACCAGAAGCTAAGTTATAAGTAAAGCTGAAATACAATCCTACAACAGACGAAATCACCCCGAGCCCTGCCGACAAGTAAAGCATGATCCACAAGCGATCGGTTAATAAGTAAGCTGTGGCCGCCGGTGTGATCAGCATAGCTACGACAAGCACGATGCCTACCGTTTGCAGGGAAGCAACAGTGACCATTGTTAACAGTGTCATTAAGAAATAGTGAATACCTTTGATTGGCAATCCATAAGCTGCCCCCATTGTCGGATCGAAGGAAGTAACAAGCAGTTCCTTGTAAAATAAATAGATAGACGCGAGAACGAAAATGCCGATTCCGAGCGTGGTCCACATATCGGAAGGACGAACAGCCAAAACATTGCCGAACAATATATGATAAAGATCTGTGCTGCTCTTCATCAACGTAATCAGGACGATCCCTAAGGCAAAAGCAAACGTGAACATAATACCGATGGAAATATCATTCTTAATGCGGCTATTCTGGCTGACAAACCCAATCGCCACAGCCGTCACCACTCCTGAAACAACGGCACCGATAAAAAAGTTAATGCCGAGCATATAGGCGATGGCCACTCCGGGAAGAACAGCGTGGGAAATCGCATCCCCCATTAACGCCATGCCTCTTAGAATGATAAAGCATCCGACAACTCCACAAATGATTCCGACCATAATCGAAGTTAACAAAGCTTTTTGCAAAAAACCGTATTGAATAACAGCATCAATAAATCCCATTTATGCGTGTACCCCCAATCTGTCAAGAAACGAGAACTGACCTGAGTAAGCTTTGGACAGGATGTCAGCCTGCAATACTTGATGAATGTCTCCAAAGCCAATGAGTTCTTTGTTTAATAGGATAAGCTGATCAAAATAGTCATTTACTTTGCTTAAATCATGATGAACAACGAGAATCGTTTTTCCTCTTTCTCTTAATTCTTTTAAGAGGTTAATAATCGTTTCTTCACTCGCGGCGTCAATCCCCACAAATGGTTCATCAAGAAAAAAAATCTGTGCTTTTTGTGCAAGAGCCCTTGCCAAGAAGACACGCTGCTGCTGACCGCCGGAGAGCTCTCCGATCTGGCGCTTGCTGAACGCTCCCATCCCGACCCTCTCCAGACATTGCAGAGCCCATTCTTTTTCTTGTTTCTTCGGTCGTTTAAACAATCCTAGCTTCGGATAGGATCCAATGACGACAGTATCTAACACTGTAATAGGAAAATCCCAGTCAATATTGCTTCTCTGAGGCACATAAGCAACCGATTTTCTTAATTCTTTCACGCTTTTTCCATATATTTGTACATCCCCTTTATCTTTTGGTATCAAATTTAACAAGGCTTTTATTAAAGTAGACTTCCCAGCTCCATTTGGTCCGATGATCCCCACTAAAGTTCCTGGATCAATAGAAAAGCTAATGTCTTTTACTGCTTCATTTCCATGATAGGATACAAATAAATCTCTCACTGTAAGGGCACTATCCATCTTGATTCTCCTTTACTTGTTTTCATAGTTACTAACAAAAAGAGTTGGCTTCTCTTTTAAAAATCCCAGGCCTCTTTTTTTGCTTGTAGACAAAGTTTTTCCTTAAGGCAAATTTTTGGGTAAAAAAAAGATTGTTTCTAAAACTACTGTATGCAGCCATTTTAAAAATGATATATGCGTACAACCAATAAAGTTTCCTTAATACAAAAATTAAAGTATAAGTCAGGTTATGTCAAGGAAATTGTGATTAAAATAAGCCAGCGCTCGAGGCGACTGGCTTGTTGTATGTCTGTTAAATTTTCCATCTGCTTTTAATGATGCCCGCTTCTCTTAATGTATCATATATAATCACGATAGCTGGCCCCACGAAAAATCCGATAAAGCCAAGCAGCTTAAATCCAATAAACAAGCTGATTAAAGCAGCTAATGGCGAAATGCCCATGTTGCTTGAAAACACCTTTGGCTCCAATATCCGCCGAACAACAGTGATAACGATAAACAGCACAATCAATCCAAAGCCAAGAAATTGATTTTCCTGGAAAAAACAGATGATGGCCCACGGCACGAGCACAGATCCCGTCCCTAAGATCGGAAGAATATCAACAAAAACGATTAATATGGACAAGAGCAGTGCATACGGCACTTTTAAAATGGCTAGTCCAACAAATGACATGAAAAAGGTGACAATGCTCAGGAAAATTTGCGCTTTAATAAAACCAATTCCGGCGCGATTTAACTGCGCAGTAATTAAATAAAGCTTCTCCTTCGTACTCTCTCTCAAATGCCTCTCCGCTTTAATTCGCAATCGTGACAGCTCCAGGCTGAACAAAAAGACGGCAATTAAGTATACTAGAAACTCAATTAAAAATCCCGGTATCGCTGCGGCCAGTCCAAACAGCCATTCAACGATTCCCTGCAGCATATTTGTCACTGACTGCAACGTATTTTCGATGGTTTTTTCAAAGGATTGGAACGCATCAACCGGCAGCGATTTAAAATACCGTTGCGACTGATCGAAAAAGCCCTTCAGTGACTCTTTGTAAAAATCATTAGCAAAGGATGGCCCCTTCTCTGCAAGTGTGACTGCCTGATCAATGACCAGCTTCACAATGAACCAGATGAACAAGGCAATAAATAGGACATAGAGCAGAAAGGTGGCAAGCACTGCCCGAAAACGCGGCCATTTAAAACGCATCATAAACCATTTAACGGAATTCTCCAGCAGGATGGCCGTGATCAATGCCAGCAAAAAAGGCAGTGAATAGGGAATTAAATAGATTGTTATGATTATTAGTGCGATTGTAATAATCCATCTCTTTATCATTGTCGTATCTACTGCTCCTCACTTCATATCTCATTATGTATTAATTTCTATAATAAACTATTCTCCTTCGCAAAGTCACTTTTCAGGCTGCAGAAAAAGTGTTTTTCCTGTTGATTGGCCCGTGACAAACCAAGAGAATAAGTGATAATATGAACTATTATTTCAACTATATAACGGGGGGACATCCATGAATAAAAAATTAGAGAAAGCCACATTTGCCGGGGGATGCTTCTGGTGCATGGTGAAGCCATTTGACCAGTGGGAGGGTGTCTATAAAGTTATTTCCGGTTATACGGGCGGTCAAACATCCAATCCAACCTATGAACAGGTAAAAAGCGGGACAACCGGCCATTTAGAGGCGGTTGAAATCACATATGATCCGGCTATTATCTCCTATCAAACCATGTTGGATCTGTACTGGCCGCAAATTGACCCGACAGATGATGGCGGGCAGTTTCAGGACCGCGGCGATTCTTATCGCACCGCTATTTTTTATCATACACCGGAGCAAAAAGAGCTGGCGGAGGCCTCCAAGAAAGAAATAGAGGAAAGCGGGAGATTTCAAAAACCAATTGTTACCCGAATCCTGCCTGCGGCAACATTTTACCCGGCTGAGGATTATCATCAGGACTTCTATAAAAAGAATCCGGATGAATATCAAGCCGACCGCGCGCAATCAGGGCGCGATGAATTTATTGAAGAACACTGGACAGAAGAAGATAGTAAGCAATGAAACAGGATGATATGATAGAGGCAGCACATAAATAGGGAGATTGAAATAGCGATGGGTACAAACCTGGCAAAATATGAAAAAGTGATGAATTATATAAAAAAAGCCATCTCCAGCGGCGAATGGCCAATCGGCAGTAAAATTCCGAGCCAGCGCAAATTGGCCGAACAGCTGTCCGTGAATCGTTCAACGATTGTCACAGCGCTTGAAGAGCTAAAAGCAGAAGGATTGATCGAGGGTGTCATGGGGAAAGGAACCCTTGTTGTTAACAATACATGGACGTTGCTTGCTGCAAGCCCTCCGTCCTGGGATGAAGCTGCCCTGCTCTCTTTCCCTAAAACGGTGTCTGCCCCACATTCGGAAACCGATAACACAAAGGAGCCGGATCATTTAATTGAACTGAGTAAAGGCGAGTTGGCCCAGGACATCTTCCCAAAGGATAATATGCAGCAAGTCATGATGCGGCTCGCTCAAAGTCTGGAGCCGTTCGGCTACGAAGAACCTAAAGGGTACCTGCCGCTCAGACAGGCGATCAGTGATTATATGAAAAAGCAAGGAACAGACGTGTCCCCCTCCTCGATATTAATTGTTTCCGGAGCGATTCAAGGACTGCAATTAATATCGGCTGGGCTTTTGCATAAAGGGTCGACCGTTTTCTTGGAAAAGCCGTCTTACCTTTATTCCCTTCATATTTTCCAATCAGCCGGCATGAATTTATCAGGCCTGCCCATGGATGAGAAAGGATTACAGCCCGCTTCCCTTGCGAAAAAGGCACTGGACGGCCCTTCTTCCGTTCTCTATACGATTCCGTGCTTTCATAACCCTACGGGCATTTTAATGTCGGAAGACCGCCGGAAAGAACTGCTCGATGTCTGTGCGGAAAAACGGCTGCCCGTCATTGAAGATGATATTTACCGCGAGCTCTGGATTGACAGCCCGCCACCGCCGACACTCCAGTCACTTGATTCCAACGGGCATGTACTCTATATCGGCAGCTTTTCCAAAACGCTCACGCCCGGTCTGCGCATCGGCTGGATCGCAGGATCAGAACAAGTCATTGATCGTTTAGCGGAAATAAAAAAGCAGACCGATTACGGCTCCAGCTCCCTTTCACAGCTGGTGGCGGCTGAATGGATTTCAAGCGGCCTGTACGAGCAGCATTTGTCCTTCGTCCGCGAAGAATTAAAAAAGCGCCGGACGGCTGCTTTGAAATCATTGAGTGAGTATATGAGCGACCTGGCTGAATGGGACATTCCTGCTGGCGGGTTTTTAATCTGGCTGCGCATGAAAGAGAATATCCAGTTAAAAGACATTTATACAAAAGCGTATCAAGCGGGAATTTCCTTGAATATGGGAAGTATTTACACAGAGGAATCGGTTCAGGCAATCCGCCTTTCCTACGGCTACGCGTCCATTGAAGAATTTGAGCAAGGCATTAAGAAACTGCGGCAAATCATCCTTGAAGACAACAAATAGAAGATTGACTGAAAAAACAGGTGATAATAATGGATTTTAAAATACACTACTTATCTTTCTTTTTAATCCGTGTGGATGACAAAGAAGAAAACAAGCGGGCGCAGCACTTTCGTACACTGAACGAAGAAGAATATGAAAGCAGTCCGCTCAGGGACTTTCTTGACGGGGAGTTTACGAAAATCGTCAAACGCAAGGCCGAACGTCATCCAAAAGCCGAACAAGTCCCTACAAAAATTGGCTTTTTCACAGCGGAACCGGGCCATGACTTAACATCAAACCCGAACTACAACCTTTTTGCCAAAGCCCGGGCCGCTTTTTCCTTGTTAGAGTTTCAAGAAGCGAGTGAACAATTCGCCACACTTTACACACAAACAAGTGCCGCGCGCGGCGGTGTCTTTATCGTTGCTAAAGCACAGCTAAGAAAGTATTTTGACGATGCCTTTATTTTCGTATTAAAATGCGATTTCGAACCGAAGGTGGCCTCGATCTCCGACGCCTCCTCCCTCATCGAGCACGTCGAACTGGCGATTACAACGAAAAACATGAAATCGATCCAATACCCCTACATGCCCGAAGAAGGAATGATCGAAGAAGGCGAACTAAAAATCCATCAAGCTTCCCACGCCCGTTACTTTGAGGACTTCTTAAAATACGTCGGCTACGAGCAATCCATGCCTGAAATCGTAAAAACACAAGTCATGGACTTCGTACGGGAAACGGTCATTGAAGACTTGGAAGATGAAAGTCCCGAACGAGCGCAGTTTGAAGAAGCGATGGAGATTTGGGCAGAGAGTCCGAAACGGGAGCTGCAGGAGCGGTTTTCAACGGAAGAAATCGTGGAAGCGGCCAGCCGCATGGTGGAGCACACACCTGAGCTTGAACTGAAAATGAAGCTGGACCATATGGGCGTCAAAGCGATGCTGTCGGACTTCGGAGAGTCGGTTCACTTGGCTAAAATTGGCGACCGCTATGTCGTTTTGATGGAAGCAGATTCGGTAATATTTGAAAAAGGCTTCTCTCCGATTGAGTTTCATAAGCCTGAGGAGTTGGATGAGGTGGTGGAGCGGATTAGGGAGAAACAGCTGGTTGGCAAATAAGGTTTTTGAGGGATTTTTTGGATTGAGGGGATCGCTTAAAGTGTTGATATGACTAGGATTACAAGGGTTTTTATGACCACGATTATGACCAATAAAAATATAAAAAGACGGTCTTAGAGCTTGTGTTTTGGGATTCCATTTAACTAAAATTTTTCTTCTAACCACTTCTCTAGTAAAAAGGCGAAGCGATTTATATTTAAGGAGCGATAAGAGAGAAGTTCAAAACATATTTGTTCTACTTTTTTCTTGCAGCTGCTACAAGACACTCGTTGAATCGAACTATGGTATTGTCTTTAGCTAGAATTTTACATTGTATGGTTATCAAGAGGCTAAAAAAACCTATCTGGTTATGTTTTCTAATGAATTAAAAAGAGTTTAATCAGAAATTTAACCCTTTAGCAAGCGACTTTAGTGCTTGTTTGTAATTGAAATTGCTGACCAGAGAATATGCTCTAAAGGTTTTTAATAAAGATTTTCTTTTGCTATAACTTGAAATTTCTAGTCAAAAAAAGACAGGGGGATTACAAACTGCTCCCTGTCTTCTATAAATATTTGAACATCTTCAATTTCAAATATCTCATTCTTACTAAATCTTGATATATCCGTGTTTATTCATACTATCCTGACGTTTTCACGCCCATGGTTTTAAGTCAGTTAACATCTTTATATAAATTCCTTTCTGTAGGATTTAAATCCTATTTTTTTATGGTCTGTTTCGTTAATATCATATGCTTTGAAAACAATCGAATCTTCAAAAATTATTCCTAATATATTATTGTATCTGTGATGGGTATCATAGATTTTCCATCTAATTATATCACCTCCTACATTTAAACACTCCTCTTCATTATAGATAATAACTAAAGCATTTTCACATTCTACAACAGTACCAAATTTAGCACTAGCACCTGAAATAATATTTCCTTTCCAAGCCTTAAATTCTACAAATCTAGATCTGAAGCTTAAATTTTGTTTTTCTTCTTTATTGAAAGTTACTATTTCCAATTTGTTATTATCAAACACTCTATATAATTTATTGTTGCTCGCCCAACTTATTTCATGTATTTGTTTTTTATAGGATTTAAATATACTAGATTCTTCAATAGTTTTATCTATATAATTACCTTCTTTTATTTTAGTATTTGATTGTACAACAAAAGCGCCCTCTATAGCAGAGGTGCTATATATATAGTCATTTATCCAATTAACCGAATTTGAATGTTTGTTCGATAGAAAATAAATATTTCTATCTACTTCTCTGACATTTAAACTGTTATTTAATGGTTCTTCGTATATATTGTATTCATATACCCCTTCGTCTCCAGCAGATAAAGCCAGTCTTCCGTATGTACCTACTCTAATATCATAAAGTTGGCTATCCCATATTTTTTGTTTGTCATTAAAACTCAACATATCCACAACATATAATCCATTATCTGTATTTATAAATACATCATTCTTATAAGAGTCAATAGAGATCGCTAAATCATGGAATGGTAATTCAAATTCTCTTTTTAAGTAATTCTCTAGTTCATTTTTTGAAATATCTATCTCTGTATCTTCATATAAAGATGAATAATCATGTTCTAACATAAAAAATTGCGACATATTACCCGTTTTATTTTTGGATTTACTTTGAAATAATTCAAATATTTTATAATTATTCCTTTGCTTTGATAAGTCCATAATAAATCTTTCCCAATCGTAAATTTCAATTTTACCATCAAATGTCCATAGAATTAATTCATTATACTTAATTAAATAATCCCAAAACTCTCCTTCTATTTTTATAGTTATATGTTTCATTTAAATTGTGCAACCTTTCCCTCTTAAAATTTTAGACATATCAGCTCGTTTAATAATCCCTTTCCTAACCCAATCTTTTAAAATTTTTGATTTAGGTCTGTCGTGCATGGATTTTCTATAGTCAACTGGATACCCATGCCATTGCTGGTTATTAGAGCTGTCAACAAATTTCGCAATCTGTACATCATCATTTTGAGTACTGCGTCCTAAGATTCTATTTGAATTATTTATCCTATGTATAGACCAACCTTTATCGTTATCTACTATCCAGCTATTCATGCACAGCAACCTAAAACTTTCAACTTCTTCTGTTTGGGTAATGGTCCAAAGAGATTTATTGCTATTTTGTCTATTTCTATGATGATTAGCTAAAATATATTTATATCTTCCTACGTTTATAACATTATGCGTTTGTGGCATTGTTATACACTCCTTTATTTTCTAACTACAATGTTATAAATACTACCATTTGAATTAATTCTCATTTTAACTTAAAAGTTACCGTGACTTATTACGAGCATAAAAGAACCAAATAGAGGACTATTCTTTAATATCTTTACAAATAATTTATAGTCACTTTGGTGCATAACCTCGAAGAAAGTAACACTGGTATTTTTTATCAAAAAACCCTACCTCATGTCCAGGAGATAGGATTTTTGCCTGTAATGAATAATGAGAATTCGACTACCAAGCTCTTGCTTATGTTCCATTATGCAACTAGGACATTTTGTACTCAGTTGAAGGAACAGAAGTTTTCTTTACAAGGGAGTATTATATATTTTATTTACGAACTTGGTTAGGAAACCTTCTACACATCAATATTAGTTTAGTCTCGTCTGTGAATTCTAAAGCATCGCAAATCGCGATTTCAATTGTACCATGAGGCAGCCTCTTATAACATAAGCCATCAACCAAAGTTGTTGAAACATTTCTTTTATTTTCCTAAGTCCTTTAATTTAAATTGTTTAATAAATTTCAAAAAATCTGCTGGCGTCATTCTATCTTCCTCTAAAATTTTCATAGCGCCTAACCTCCAAATCATGTCCCCTGGTTCCGAGAAACTTCTACGTAATTTTCTAAAAGTTTCAAGAGCTGTTTGGGCCCAATCTACAAAATCTTCTTGTAATACTAAATAGGTTTCTCCACCGTAAACATCTACGTTTTCTTCATACTCTTTTGTTGTTGTGATAAACACCGTTTCAATTGTGGCTTCTCTATTTAACATTTGAATATTATCTCTAATCCACTTTTCATGGGTTAAAGCTTGTCGTACATGCTTTGTTAAGATCTTTTTATTCTCTCCCGTATAAATTTTGTCTTCTGAAACTAAACAATAATCACCGTTAATTATCCACCATGGGTCTGGACTAGAATGCTCATCCGAATTACCAACGATATATCCCAGCAATTTTCCTAACTCTTGATGACCTTCTTCAAATTTATTTCCTTCATCACTTTTAAGTAGAGTAAGAATTTTCTCTACTCTTTTCTCAAACTTAGCTGGACTCTTTATACCATCTCTGTAAATTTCTTCTTCCATTCGTTCGACAACATCCATTAAACCAAAATTCACAGCATTCTCTTTAGATTCTTCTTTATTAGGAATAACCTTCTTAAACCAACTAACATTAAAAGCATTTTTTGCTGCTTTATCTAAGTAATCTTTCATAATTGGATAATAATTTTCATTACCATTTTGATACGTTAAATAAGCTAGATAACCACCCATATAGTTCCAAAAAGATTTATAACCTATTAAAGCTTTTCCATTAAGTTTACTAATAATTTGGTCAACGTTGCTTAAAGCACTTTCATAATCTTCTTTCCATATAGCATATTGAAACTTAACTTCAAACTTTGCACATTCATTTAACAGCTCATTGCTCACAGGTCTATCGGAGTCTGCTTCAACAATATAGCTCTCCCTAAGAGCTAAAATTTGTTCTTCAGCTGCATCCCAATCATCAGTTTTATTGATTAAAGCATCCATTGCTAACAAAATATTATCAAAATTCTTTAATCCCTCTGAATAAGTATAGCCAAACTCAAGTTCTGCACGTAACTCTGATGGGAATTTTTCAATCTTTTTCCTAGCTGTTAAAGTTTTTAATAAATCTTCTCCCATAATACATACAACTGCATAATCTGTATTTGAACGTGTGCATCTTCCAATTGCTTGAATTAATTTTGTTCTAATTCGTTCCTCAAACAATATAGAAGCAGCAAGCTTTGAACTTAAAAACTTTTCTTGTAATCCTGTTCCATTAGGTAACTGATTAATAAATAATAAATGACACTTATCTCCTTCCATATCTATGCCATCATACCTGTTTGCTAAAATAGCAATTGCGTCATCGCTATTAACAAAGGAAGAAAAATCTTGTTCAATTTTTTTTATTGTAAAGATCTCAGAGCTCATATTTTCCTGAACAAATTTTGAATAGTTTTGAACGCTTTTATTATCCTGGACTAATAAGAGTGACCGAGGTAGCTTTTTATTCATCTCAATAAACAGCTTTTCATATTCTTGAGGTTTAAATGAAGCGTCAGGAAAAACAAAATATCTTCTCCCTATACTTTTCTGCTTCCACTCATCTACAATAGGTAATCTAGTTATATTGCTTACTCCAATTATCCTTTCTAATTCACCGCTTTCTCCTAAAGTTGCAGACATGTAAATCCGTTGTTTTGCCTGTCTAAAAGGTTCATGAGTCATTGTTGGTGGAATATAAGGTCTAATTAATAACCTTCCACTACTTAAATATAAATTACATGAATTTAAATGCTCTTTTATATTAATCCAAGGATATATTAACTTATTTTCTTTATTTGCTCTTACTTCTATAATATCTATTATTTCTTGTCTCTTACTGTGAAATTTTAAATTTGGAAACTTATCAATCCAGCTGATTGCATCAATAGTATCTTCATTATTTTTTAAGTATGATAATTGAGTATAATCTAAATCACTTCTAATACATTCAACTAAAGTATCAAATAACTCTTCATGTTCCTCTCGATTAATTTCTAATGACCAATGACTAGCTATATAATTTTCCGCTCCATGTGCATCATCAAAGATGATAACATCTGCATCGCTAAAAAAAGGTTCTCTTATAAACAAACTACTATAGTTAGTAACAGCTATTACCTCCGCCCGGTTATATGCCGTTTTTGATGTTTGACTATAATCTCTTATTGGTCCTGTAAAACCATACGCCTTTATCCCATAGGTATTATTTGCTTTATCAACGACCTGGTTTACCAATTGATTATTAGGGCATACAAATACAACTTTTTCCTTGAATTTACGCCGTCTAAATTCACCTATTAATAGTCCGATTAAGGTTTTACCAGCACCTGTTGGTAACTCTAATGCAACATCTTTACTATGTAACCCTTTTTTCATATAAGCATCTATCATTTTACTTTGATAATCTAGAGGTCCATTAATAGTTTTTTTTCTATTGTCTTGATACATTTCTTGGGGTGTTTTAAAATTTGTACTGTCAACTTTTATTTTATTAAATAAACTCATACAACTATCTCCTTTTTATCTACTATAAAATAATTATAAAAATTTTCTGTACATTAATCTTCCTTTGTAGACGTTTGAAATACTAGCAAAGTGTTTATAACCCATTGACTCTAAATCACTCTATATCGTATCTGACTTTTTATAAACATTCCTTCTAAAAACAGCTGAATAACGATCTTGGCTGTTTTCTTAAATTTGTAAACTGTACCATACACTATTTTGCCTAGGTATCACTTCTGCTCTCTTCAATACAAACTTAGGAGGTTCTGATATTAGTTATTTAAGTGTTATTCTAAGCAAAAAGAGCAGCAAACATTTGATTGTTACTTTCTTCTAATACAATAAAATAAAAAATTTATTAGTTATGTGTATAGGAACAACTAAAAAGGTAGTATGCTTCTGTCACTATAAAAAGCCTTTAATGAATTAAACTGTAAAGGTGTTAAGCGTTTCATTTGTTGAATGGTTTTAAAACAATCTTCCCAAGTCAGCCAACCTATGTGTTTCGTTAGTTTGACTAACTTTTTATGACATTCTTTATCTTCAAACCATCCTGTAAGAGTGGGTAAATCCATAGCAAGAGCCGTTGGGTCATTTTGGTATTGCTTCAATTTAAAATAGTAGAGCCTACTTCCTGGAAACTCCCTGTAACGTTCGGGAGTAACTAATACAAAATAAAAATTTTCTACGTTATAATCCACTGCTTCTAATCCTACTTCGATACATCTAGCTATTTGGTTTCTTTCCGTTACATACGTTGTTTGATATGATATATCAGAAGTATATTTGCACTCGAAGAAAATCTTTTTATCAGTGTTAACCTCTAACAAAGCGTCAAAGTTAGTTTTTCCTTCGACTGTTTTCTGAGAATTACATTGTTCTCTTAGATATCTGACTGGATTAGAAAGAGCCTGGCCCCTTAATCTATCCTGCATATTCTTCGACGGTGAAATAGCTCGCTCTAACATTAGATTTGTATTATGTATGTTCCATGACTCGCTTGGAAAACATTTTGTTAGAATATCGTTCCATCCATCATTTCCACTCTTTTGAAGGGCTGCAAATGTAAGCAGTGTAATGATTGTTTCATCTTTATCAGATTGGAGAATATGCTTCAAGTTTTTTTCATTACTTTCTTGTCCACTAACAGAATATTCATACGCCTTTTGAAGAGATTCTTCTATTCTACTAATTCTCTTTTCTTTGTCACCAACAAATAGAGACTTTAGATACTCTCTATCAAATATTAAGGTCATCTACTCCCTCCTTTTGGTGACATAGTTTATCAAGCTTTTCATTTTAAAATGTTCACTAACTCTTTACACCTTGAATATTTTTCTCCTATGCCATTCCATATACTGCTGCTGACTGTCATCCATCTCTAGTCTCATAGCTTCATTAATATTCAAAAAAAACCTCGTTACTTCATCCAAACTATCTGAAATCAAAATTGTTCCATCATCAACACTAATATAACCCTCATCAAATAAAGCATCTTGGTTAGGGCTGAGTGACAACCAATAGTTTACATCCAATCTTCTCAACAAAAACTTCAATGATATTACAAAACTTATATCTAATTAAATTGGTCTCCACTTTTTATACTTAGGATTCAACAAAAACGATAGTAGATGTTCAACCAACTCTCTTTCTTCCTTCTCTTCAATCTCTAACCAAAATACTGTAAAAGTTCCTTGATTATCTTGAAAAAAGACATCCCTTCTACTATCTGAACCTATTTTTAATAACTTATTATAATGACTTTTGATTCTTGATTTTATCGGTCTTCCCTTACCTACATAAAGAATCTCTTGTGCAGCATCCCCGTAAACATAAATACCTTTCTTATCGGACAAATTAGATTCAATTAACTTTATATTTGTTTGTTTTTCTTGATTACTATTTGGTACTACTTGAGCAAGCCTAAACGAATTCCACAAGGGGGATGTTAAAGGATAGTATCCTTTTTTCTTTAATAGATCTTCAACATCTTTTTTCAAGCATTTCACTTCCTAAGATTAATTAAAGACTTTAGTTCTTCTATGGATAATACGTCATCTTTCCTTCTATGTATCATCCTATGACAATTAGAACAAACTGGAGCAAGATCTTTTTCTGGGTCAATAACTACCTCTTCACCTATAGTACTTAATGGTTTGACATGATGCACTTCGATGAAGTCCTTCCTCCGCTCGCCATAGACCTCTTCAAAATTGAATCCGCAAACAGCACAGCTTAAACCATGAATTTCAATTGCCTTTTTTCTATTTTCTGGTTTCCTTTCAAATCGCTTTCCATAATACTCTTTAACTGCACCTTCTTTATAATAGGCATCATCTTCAGCCTGTTCCGCATCAATGTCATTTACAATGACCTCTTTTAGCTTCTGGCTATCATCAAATTGACTACTTAGCCTATAAAGACACTCAATGACTGAACAAAAGTCAGTATTCTGCTGTTTTAGTAAAATTATTGCGTCATCAATACTTATTCCACTGAAAATACCTTTGTGGACATTTTTTAATCCAATAAAATGTAGTGTATTCCCATTGCTTGGTAACCGCGGCTTTCACCCAGGTTTAAACCTATGATCTGTTCATCAATCCAGCGATGGCTTTCTGAATTAAATAAGTATTCGTAGACAACTCTATCTCTAATATAATCTTCATAGAGATTATATTCCCTAGAACGTTTCACTGGTTCAAGATGTGGAACACTATTTTTAGAAATCGGCATTTTTCAAAGCACCTCTATGTTTCTTATAAATTACTATTTTTTAATTTGATTTAAATACATTACCACGATGCCATCCCATATATTGCTGCTGACTGTCATTCATATTAATTTTCATACTTTCATTGATATTTAGAAAAACCTTTGTTTCTTCGTCCAATCTATCGAAAATCAATATTTTTCCCTGATCATCAAAACTAATATATCCCTTATCAAATAAAGCATCATGATTAGGACATAGCAGCAACCCATTATTTATATCAAGTCGTTCTTGATTGTTAGATTGACTCCATGGTTTGATATGGCTTGCCACAAGGAATCGTTCATCTGTTACACCACATAATCTACATTTCTTTTTAATTGCTAAAAGAGACTTTTTAAAAGTGGATTGACCAATTCTGGACTTAATAACCTGTTCTTTCTCAGTCTCTGTTATTTCACTATCAATGATATTTTCTAGATCGCTTGAACCTAGTTTACTTTCTGTGTTGACATTGCTAGAATTCCATAATTTCTGCAGTTCTTCTCCGTGTTCTAGAGATAATAAATAATTTGTTTGTTGTCGTAGTCTTAGGATAAGCAAATCTTTTAAAACTAGATGTTCAAGAAGGGAAAGTCGACTTATAAACCCATCTTCTAGTCTTACCTCTAGAACTTCCAACTTTACAGCTAGATATGGATTTGCCCAATCATCTGTATGCCAGTAATCTTTCGCATTTTCATCATCTGTTCTTTCTTGAGGTAAATTCACTACCCTAGTCTTTGCAAATATTCCTCCAGTGCCTCGTTGTCCACCATCTGATCTCCATAGAAAGACTTCATCATTTAGCTGGATTTTATCACGAAAATTTTCTTGTCTTAATGACCACCAGATATATTTGTGATTTGTAACGTAACTATCAATATCAAAAACCCTAGGGTTACCTTGAAATATCCAAATGTTCATTCAACTCAATCCTTTAATAAAATATGAACCCAATATTTTGCCGCCTTATTTTGTATACATAGGTATATTATACCACATAATTAACTCTTTATAGAATGATGTATATGGCACTCAACGGATAGCAGCAAGACCTTAATTACTCATAATACGCAGATAAGCCATCCTATCCTTTATTCCTATCGTACCCCCATTGAAATTCTCCCTTTATATACTTGTTGACGTTCTTTAATTATCTTACCTAGGATTAGCCTCCATACCCTAGTTCCTTTTGCCAAGTTAGATAAACAAAATCCCTCATATGAAGATTTCATAATGCACTAAAATTCAATTTTAAAATAAAACTTAGATTAAAAGAATAAAGAGAATTGAAATCCTCAAACCGACACACGAACCATTCTGACAATCTATGAAGTGTATACCCTTACTTTAGTGAATAAGAAAAGCGTTCCTGCTTGGTACAGAAACACACCCTATTCGTTGAAGAAGACTAACCAGTGGTGTTTATTTACAAAAAAAGAAAAAGGACTGTTAGATCAGTCTTTTTCTTTTTTAGGTAAGTGTACCCTGTTAAATTCTGAATATTGTATACTACTAGTAAGGATTTCCAAATGTGATTATCGAGGAGTGTTAGCTAATTATGACTGACAGAATTAATGTATGGACAACGTCAAGGGACTCTGCTGTTTGTGATGATATTGAATTAAAAAAGACATCTACTACTAGACTTATTTTTAGACCTCAAATAGTGAACAATATTAATATTCCCGAAGCATCTGTTAGAGGATGCTTCATCTTTCAAAAGAAAGGGAAAAATGCCTCTTGGGAAGATTATAAAGAGTTAGAGTTAAGTAAGTTAAAAGCTGAGGAATGGATTAAGCTAGAACTAAACTCTGAGGCTATGCTGACTCTTACTAGAGAAATTCAAAAACATTATGCAGTACACGAGAAATATGGGGTTATGTCTGGAGGATTTCACCTTTTCAAGAATAACCCTGATATTGAGAGACTGGTTGAAATTTTTGGGAGTAACACTAGTCTGTTTACTCAATTAATGGAAGATGACAAGAGTGAAGTTCTAGAGAAAACATTAGAATGGATTGTTACAAATGATAATCCAGATAAAATAATTGACAGGCTTAAAAACCTACAAGAGAAAGATTTAGACCAACTTAATACTCTTGTTGGGATAGCTAACCTTAAAAAAGTATTGTCTGTTTGGGAAGGTAACAAACTCAATAATACTTCTGAGAAGTTTTGGCAGAGTGTCTTGAAAGAAAATACTTGGATTTTGAGTCAAATTTTTTCTAATCCAACCGTTTTGATAAATGATGAGGCGTATGTAGGAGGGAAGACCATTAACAATGATAGTGGTAAGTTAGTTGATTTCTTATATGCGAACCCTTTTTCAAAAGATGCTGTACTTGTTGAGATTAAGACTCCCTCCACTCCTCTAATTACTCCCAATGAGTATAGAACAGGAGTATATTCAGTACATAAGGAATTAATGGGAGCAGTTACACAAGTATTGACTTATAAGACAACCCTGCAGAGGGAATATCAGACTATAGACTATAACAATTATAAACAAGGAATCAAAACTGATTTTGACATTATTAACCCTTGTTGTGTTGTTATAGCAGGTAGGTTTGATACATTAACTGATACCGCCCATAAACATTCCTTTGAGTTATACAGAAAAGAGCTAAAAAATGTAACTGTAATTACTTTTGATGAGCTGTTTGAAAGAGTTAAGGGGTTAATTCAGCTATTAGAAGGATAAGCCCTCTCCCTCTCTTTTTGCTTCCTCTAAGCTTATAGAATCAACCTATTGAAGCTAAGTAAGATCATTAAAAGAAAAGGCAAATCTAAAGAGTATGTTTGCCTTTTCTTCTTTGTTTTAAAATTAACCTCTTGTCCCAGTTAGTTTGAGTATAATCACAAAAAAGGACAACTTAAATGTCGTTTTGTAGGTTTTTATAGAAATTTTCTGATGCAACCCCACCATATTTCATTATGTAGCAAACACAATAAAAGACGGGTTTTATTAGTTGGTGTGTAATCGATGTAATGAATTCAGACCCCATGTTCAATCATCCGCTCCAATTTAAAAAAGGAGATCCTCATTTAAGAGACCCTCCTCCTGCTTCTGATACTCCTTTTCCTACAACTATGCTCAATGACCTAACAGCCCACCTTCCCAAAAAACCATACATAATATGAAAAATATGGTAAGTAAAAATACTTTAGGTTATAATTCAAAATGTCTATGTTGGATTGTTTTCTCCCAATAAATAGTCCGAATATTAACTATAAACTAAATGTATGTTGAGGTGAGTGGTATGCGAATAATTTTAATATGGATCGCCCTATTAGTAGGTGTTCTATATGTTGTAGTTCATCAATTCCTTTTACAAATTCCTGCAAATGGAGATTGGCAATATAATTTAGGAATGTTATTTCAGGCTTTGTCTTTATCTTATATTGCTGCTTTTTTATTTTACCTTGTTCATAATCATTATCCTTATTTAAGAGCTAAGAAAAAATATCAACCAGTTATCAGTAGAGAATTAAATGATCTATGGGAAATCTGTAACGATCTAACCTATATGATGCGTCGTCATTCAAATGTTTCTGCTTATGATTCTTCACCGTATGACTTCAAAAATTCCGTTCCAAAACAATTACAGCATTTACCTGTTAATTTTAAAAATGAAGAAACTGAAAAAAACGTAAATAGCAATGGTCAAATTCTTTACCCTCTTCCTCCTGATAAAGAATTTGATGAGAAAAAGAAACCAATAGCGATAAGGGAACTAGGGTTTGATAGATGGAGCGAAGCAATAGAGTATGTGAGCTCTAATATAAGTAATACTTTAGATAAGGTAATAAAGCTAAAGGATGTAGTAGAAGAAGAAACTATTTTAAAGATATTTGATTTGGAAAAAAGTATCAACGATTTTAGAATAGTAGCAAAAATTTACGAAGAATCTAATTATAAAACATTTAAAAATGAATACTTAGAAAGACAATTTATTAAATTTTACGAAGGTACTGAAGAGCTACGAAAGTATAATAAAAAATACAAAGATCCTTTCAAGAACAAAGACTAGTATCATAGACTCTCTCTAAAATGTAACAATATGGATTTGTAAAATCAAAATTTCGTGAATTCCATTTAGCCTATCCAATTGAATCCAATAATAAAGGCAGCTATTTAATCTAGCTGCCTTTTTCGTTTATAAAAAATATTTCTTAGTACCTTAATCTTATGATTCTCTTTAATTCTTACTCCTCTTCTCATTATCAATTCGAACCCAAGGTTCTAGCTCGTAACCGCCTTCCCTCAAAGTTATTTTTAGTCTATTCACGTAACATTTATCGAATCCAATTGTTCCGAGAAGTACAAGTTCAATATAATGTAACCCTATTTGAAGAATCATTTATTTTTGATTGCTCATCATGATGCTCCTTTTTCATCCGATACTCCGATTGCCCCACCCTTAAACTTTCCTTTACCAGTCTTATAATGAAATTCAGCTAATGGAAGAGCCCATTCAGCAGTGTGGCCCTTATGAAGCCATCTTGTGCAGTAGTTCTTTGTAGTCGAATTGTTAATATGAAAGTGTATAAAGTATAGTATTTCTTCTTCATGCAATACTTTAAGGTATTCTACAACGGACTTTCTATTTATTCCTGTATTCCTTACAATTGTATCAATTGCAGTGTATGAAATTGGAGAGTTACTTACACTGTAGAATATATTACCTATCATATTGAGATAGGTTGCAAATACTTTAGGCCTATAATCACTTTTCATTGCAATTATTTTTTGAATATCCTTGTAAAACACTTTCGCAAATCCCGACTCTTCTTCGTCCTTGCCTATTGGTTTGATAAAGTAATTGTTAGCGGGTTTTAAATCGTTCACCATACTTTCCATTGCTAGATTTTCGTAAATCTCGATATGTCCCATCTCCTGCAGTCTAAGTAAGGATTCTTTTGTTCTAGCCTTTGTTGAACTTTGTTCCGTACTCATACCAATAAACCTCATCATATGAATAACTCCGGTAAAAGCCGCTCCTTGAAAGTTGTTCGCCAATGATTTAATAATTGCTAAATGATAAATATCCAATTCACCATTCTTGCCTAGATTCTTGGTCTCCATTAGTGACTTGGAAATCTTGATAAACGATTCTTCCCTTTCTTGTTGTATAGTTGATTTTGTTTCGGTACTCACTTTTTTCTCCTTTTCTAATTGTATTTTTATCTCTTACTCACTCAATAGACAGATTTCAGAGAAACTTATTTGAGGGGGCAAAAGGAGGCTTTGCCGACTCCCCCCTACATTTGTATCTACTATGGATTGTAGTTGGTACTTTTTCGAATCGACCTTGTATAATTCCATTAGCATATTCTTTTAATAGCATTGGCCCTAAAGTTTTCCTCGGTACTGTTGCAATGATTTCAAGTCTTATTCTATCAGCTTTTGCTATGTTATAACTTTTAGATAATACCCACGCATTGTCCTCAATATTAGCTGTATTAGGCTCACATACAGTCTGTGGGAGTTTATGGTCTACTTGTAAATTACTAGTTCTTTTGCAGATTTAGCAGAATAAACGTATTTCTTAAAAGTTGTCCGTTTTTGCTCCTTGGTGAAATCACCACCATTTACTCTACATTTCTTTTCTCGGTTATTATTACATTCCTTGCAAGCACTAGTAAGACCCTCTTTTTTACTTCTATCTCGACTAAATTCTTCTCCATTCTTAGTCTTTTTGCATTTTGTACATTGTTTTTTCATTTGTATGAGTAATGAATAGACTCTCTCTCACTCACCCAAACTATTTTTACTACTCGACCCTCGCTTTCTTTAATTTAATTTAATTTGTTTTAGCCACTCCTTAGACAACATAAAAAGGAGAGGATCTAAATGCAATCGACCTCTTAGAAAGCACACTTAACCCTATCCATAGTAGGCATAAATTTCGCCTAATCTACAGTACGCCATGGGTATTCAGTAAGTGTGCCTCCTAATGAGGCGGATGCATTAGATTCTCTCCCTACCTAGTTTATTTGTTTGATGATATATTAATTATCGATTTAAGTTTCTATATCGTACCACTATTGGAACCTTAATGCAAACAGAATTATTAACGTTTACTTGTTTAAATATTCGAGGTGTTTTGCGATGAGTGAGAAAAGGATGATAACTGTCTCCCTGCCAATTTAACATCCTTGGGACTAAGACAATTTTGTGTCTAGGAAAGGGATTACAGACATAAACACTCGGTGTAAGTACGCATCGAGACTTACATTAGAAATACTTATTGTTGGGCTACTTTCGTTGACTGAAAAGCACCGAATATCCGTCTCGTATCGAAATATTTAGAACTTGATAATGTGTAGCTCGATGTGCATCTCTTACTGCAGAGCAAACGCATCTTAATTGTTTGGAAAGACGTCCTTATTTTTTCAAATTAAAGCAAAATGTTTATCCTTGTCTTATTTCTCTACTCTCAACACTCATCTTCTTTGCTATAATCAGATGTATATTCCACTAAAAACCAAAATTCTGTACTACCAAAGGAGACACTTAAAATGAAAACACCATACAAAGTTCTGGCCTCCACGCTGCTTGTAGGAGCAATCCTATCTTCCACTGTTTCTGGAGCACAAGCGGCATCATTTCCAGATCCTATCCCTGCTCAGCCAACAAAGGATTTTCCATTTACTGACGTGCCATCAACATACAAAGATACTGTTAAATACTATTATGGTTACAAAGTGATTCAGGGGGTAAGCAAAACTGAATTTGGTTGGAATCGCTCAATTAAACGAGTAGATGCAGCTCTTATTCTTGCAAAAGTACTAGGTTACGAGTTTAAAGAAACACCACCAAAAACAACGTTCAGGGATCTTCCAACCCGTGCGATTCACGCCGTTTCTTATCTTCAGGCTGAGGGGATCGTAAATGGCAAAACTCAAGCATCTTTCGGAGCTGACGATACGATTACACGTGGTGAGTTTGCGATCTGGGCATCACGTGCGTTTGATAAAGAGCTAATGCCAGCAGATAAAGCCAATCATCAATTTACTGATGCAACAGGGCGCTACAAAATTGCTATTGACAGACTACAAGCATCTCATATTACAAACGGAATGACCCCTACCCATTTTGGGACTCACTCCATTATTAGAAGAGGCGAGTTTATTATAATGCTTCATAAACTTGATATGCTGTTCGATCCTGATTCTGATGTAAATTATCCACCAGACGAGAAAGAACCGATATTAGAAGGACTTCCTTCTTCAAGCGAAGGATTAACTTTTCAAGTAGCTAAACCGACTTATTACCTTTCCTCCGATAAAAGCATAGACTTCGTTATTACTAACAAGGGCAGTAAATCGTTTTTGTTTGACACTGAATATACGTTGGAAAAGAAAGATGGAAATGCATGGAGAGAGATTGCATATAGTGACCAAATTGCCTTTCCATTAATTATGGATGTGGTAAAGCCAGATGGTGAATTTAAAGGACATGTGAGCCTTGACTCCGTCTTCTTTAAAGAGCCAATTACAACCGGAGATTACAGACTTGTTCAAAAATTTTGGAGTGATGAGGAAACAAAGTCAATGGAATTAGCAGCATATTTTTCGATCTCAGAATAATCGAAAAGCATTTTCGATTTAATAGATTGTTTTTCCTCGTCCATCTTTCTCAGAAACATAGGCTTTTCAACCACACTTAGAATAATGAAATGTATTGGTGAAGCTAAAAACAGCCGTTTTATAAACGGCTGTTCTCCTTATCAACTCTTATTAATTCATTCCAGCTTGCTATAGCTACTTCTAAATGTTCTTCATTTGCCTTACTTGTGAAAACGTAAAACTGCAAAAAAGATCCTAAGATATAGAACGGAACCAGCACTTTTTCAATAACCTTATTGCGATTAAAGTGAATCTCTGTACCAACAGAAATGCCAATCAAACCAGCTAATAAGCTATTAATATCCAATAATGTAACTAATATTATCGTTATACTGACAATAAACACTAAAAGATTAGTTCCACAGTGCCTGTTAACTCTTGAAGCAAGCTTTATATTATCAAGAGAAATATTCTTTCCTTGCTCATAAGCATTGACTATCTGATGTTCTGCAGCATGATACTTTCCTAAAGGTGTTATTTTTGGCAACAGAATAAACAAGGCATGAGAAAGTAGCCAAACAGGAATGTTTATCCTTTCAGCTCCTCTTTCTTCGAAAACAAAGACACTTAATAAAACGACCATGGCAGCTAATAAAAACACAGCAATTAATATCTTCCAATTTTCAAACCACATAACAAGCAAGTTCCATATTCCTCTTATGAAAGGTGTCTCGGACATAAAATCATAGAGTCTTCTGAACTTCTTCCCTCTTCTTCTTAATGTTTTTTCTGTATGAATTTGAATAGTTCCATTCTTTATCCTTGTAGCTGTTACAATAAAACAATCAGAAACAAATGTTACACCATTTATTCTGGCCATGCCACCCCTGATATTTGTCAATAGAATCAATCCTCATCAATATTTACCATACTAGTAATTCACCTTCCGCTTTAGTAAGTTACACTCAATTGCCACAGAAGAATTCTAGTTTTTCCAAGTGATTAGTTTACTGTCTTTCCCGACTACTAGAGAGCGCAAAAATGATTCAATATAAAACCCTCAAATACTGTCTCCTTTTGTTTTTAGCCATCTCCTTCTTTTAACAACGAGGCACTTAAAACAGAGACAATTATCTTCTCCGCTACAATCAATCCGTCTTGAGTTAAGGCTCTCTGTTTCTCCATATCGCTTAAATCTAGAGTCATCCTCCCATTCCCTTTCGATAATTACAGAGTCAAACGACAGTAGAAAATTTTCAATGGAATGACGAATGTGAAGATTGCGAGCTTTAGCTATTGTTTTCACTGATTTTTCGTCTTTTGCTCCGGCAAAAAGCCAAAGTGCATAGTTCTTTGAAGGTCGAAGATACCAGATTAAAAGATGTTCTAATACATGGAGAGGATGTTTATTTGGGTCAGCGATAATCACTTGAAGAAATTGAACATTAGGTGCGAGCTTTCCATGAGAGCCGTAGGCATGGCTATTGAGCCTATTCTTAAAGTCATTATTGCACATGCCTATGTACGTTACATCCCCTTCAATATTCCTAAAAAGATAAATACCATAAACACCATTCAAAGAAGTAATATTGAAGCCTTTAGAGTGTGTATAATTTCTTGACAACTACGAGATTCCTCCTTTTTTTGACATAAACATTATTAACTAAATTGTTATCTGCCTTCTGATGATTATTCTAATAAAATTAAAATAGCTCGTCAACTATATTTTTAAATTTTCTGAATACCGTGTTAGTAAGTTACTGTTACAGTAATTAACTGTTTTTTAAAGATGGTTGACAAGGTATTTAATTTATCAATGATCTTACTTTTAATTATTTTAAAATAATTAATTATTATTAATCATTAAAAATTCGTTTGAACTTTAAAAATATTGATAGTGTGTGAATGAACGAACTACCTGCTAATTTAAAACATACTAGCTCTAAAAATGAGGGAATTAGCCCCCTTCTGCTCTCATCCTTACAGATAAGGTTAGTAATTATCCAATAATGCGAATACGTTAGTTTTAAAGAGTCTCTCGCTGTAATTGTAGTTGCTATAATGCTTTTCTATCCTTAAAATGATGATATACAAAGGAAGGGATTATCACATGCCGACTTTTCAATATGGGACTACAGCAATTGAATATGACATCGAGTACACTACCAATAAAAATGATATATCAATCATTATTGAATGGATGGAAGGCGTTCGAATTATTGCTCCTCAGGGAATTGCTAGTGAGCAAGTTGAAGGAATCATACATAAAAAGGCTCCAGTTATTCTTCAAAAGTTAAGGGAAGTAAATGAGATAACAAATCCACCTTCGCCCAAAGAGTTTATCAGTGGCGAAAAATTTGCTTATTTAGGTCGCAAATACCGTTTAAAGGTTTACAGAGAAGAAGGTCTTAAGAAAGCAGGTTTGGCCTTTGTAAGAGGAAAATTCATTGCAACAATTCCAGCTACAATGAATGAAGACGAAAAGAGGCGGCAGCTGAGAGAACTATTTAAAAATTGGTATCTTGTACATGGAAAGGCGAAGCTACAGTCACGTTTAGATCTGTATAGTGCTAAGATGGGAGTTACACCTAAGGACTTGCAGTTAAAAGAGCAGCGAATGCGTTGGGGAACTTGTACACCTGAAGGTAATATTTATTTAAACTGGCGGATTGTCATGGCTCCGATGCCTGTTGTTGACTACGTTCTAGTCCATGAGTTAGCACATTTAAGATACATGAATCATAGCAGTGACTATTGGAACTTTGTACGCTCCATTCTTCCCGACTACGAGAAGCACAAGGAGTGGCTAAGATTAAACGGGCCTGCTCTTACGTTAGAATAGGAAAGCCATCCTTTAATGGATGGCTTCATTTACTTCACATTAGCTACGTCTTTATGAACTTCTACTTCATACTTCTTGTTTACTAAATACTTCATTCGTAGATATGTTAAGGCCTCGTACACCTTTTCAAAATCAGTGGTGCCTTCGGAGTTTAAAGTTAAATGCGCTGGTACCATATAGTTCTTTTTACCATTGTAACTCATCAAAATGAACACTGCAGGGCGACGAGTCCCATTCTTTTCCCAATCAACTGTTCCATAACACACATGATATTTCGTATTCCCATCTGGATTATGATTGGCATCAATAATGATTTCCTCTTCAATGTTATATACCTTAAAGCTATTACTCATAAATATTCCTCCTTAGAAAATTTGGTTATCACCTTAAAACATAGAAGCTTTTCTACTTTGTTTTATTTTAAATATTCATCAAATACATAGAGTCCTTTCTCCCAAACATCATAGGCATTCTCCGCTCCACCTGCTTCAAAGCCCACGTAAAATCCGACATAGCAATCTATCCAGCTAAAAGGTAAATTAGGATTCTTCTCACTTAATAAAATATTAAAAGCATTTGTCGGATCGTTATATTCATGTCCCAAGGGAAGAAGTCCAGCATTAATGCTGTTGTTAGCCTGTACCGTTGTATTCCTCTGAAGATATACCAACTTGTCATACTTTTTTTGATTTTGCCTAGCAGTTACGTCAGAATGTACATCAATATGAATAAAGGAATGTCCTGCAAACTTTTCAATTAAATGAAGCTTTTCTTGTATCTTACCTTCTTTCCAGTCATTGTAAAATTTATGCCACGCCCATTCATTAGAGAGGAGATAGGCTGATTTTTCATCAGTCTCTTTAGACAATCCTCTTTCAATATGAAGACCGCAAAACACGATGTTTTTCCCACCCTTTTCTCTGTTGAAGAACACATATTTCCCATGCGAATATGCAGGCCACTTGTAGCTTTTTAACCCGATCCACCACAAACTTTGATTCGTATTTAGTGGCTGTTCAGGCTTTAAAAAATACTCTTTTCTGTCATGAATAAGATTATGTACTTCTTTCGCTATTCCATAAGCATTTTTGTATGGTGTAAGAATCACATAACCTCCCCCTTTTCATTAAAAAGGAGACACTTTCTTGATGTGCCTCCCTTTACTAATCATATATAAAATTCTACATTGTCTAGTTATTTCCTGTAATGCACTGCTGCCAAATCAATTAATTGCTGTGTTAGACTCTCAAGCTTTTCCTTTGGACAAGGACTAACACGTAGTTGTTTCTTTATCTTCTTACGGATCTCACGTTTTACATCTTCTTTGTTTGTCCATTCCACTACTATTTCTTGCTGGATGATATCTGTTATAAGATGAGTTAATGCCTTCAAATCCTCTACATCCTCATAAGCAGGCATTTCCTTCTCTAACATTTGATAAAATGGATATTGTTCTCGGGTAAATCCTTGCTCTTGGCCTTTTTCTGCAGTGTTCCGCATATCATTGACCATGTTACGAAGTTCCTCTAATATCTCTTCAATATCTAGTTGACGATCTTTTCTCCGTTGAAGTAATTCTTCAAGCCGCTCCTTTAAGGATGTATAGTAGACTGGATTCTCTTCAAGTTTCACTCGTATTTCATGGCGAATAGCATGTTCCATTTCAGCAGCTTTGCCTTCAGGTGTTTTTTCTTTTTCTATACGCTTTTCAAATTTATTAGAAAGAATATCGATTGGTTCATGTACAACATCAATGCCTACTGTAGCAAGATGTTCCTCTATAAGTTTTTTGACTTTTTCTCCACAATCACTGATATCCATACCATCTACCCGATAACGAGACTTAGCAGCTTGTCGTACTTTCCCTAGAAACTTTAAGTCCCCGATATAATCCTGCGCCTTTGGACTTGGCATGACCATGTCCATGCTTTCTGAGAATCGTTTAAACGCTGTATCAAACTCATTTCGCACATCTTCTGGCTCTAATACTTGTAAACATGCTTCTAGGTCATCCTGTCGGATATAATCAAAGAAACGCATTGCTGAGCGGTGGCGAGACTGTAATCTCGGAATCTCAGTATCAATGCTATGCAATGCTCCTTGTACATCTTCCTTATTAAAGATAGCTAGAGCTTGTTCCAAGAACTTCGATACACCGTAGTAATCAACAATCAAGCCATATGTCTTTTTATCATAGGTACGATTCGTACGGGCAATAGCTTGAAGGAGGTTATGTTCCTTGATGGGCTTGTCTAAATACATAACCTGCTCGATTGGAGCATCGAATCCTGTTAAAAGTTTATCGCATACGATCAAGAAGCATAATTGATCTTCAGACATAGGCTTCTTGAAACGAGCAATAATCTCTTTTTCTTCATCCTTTGATAAATGATGTTTTTGTAGATGTTCCTTATCATTATGACCGCCAGACATAATAACCTTTGACTCGTAGTTACTGAGTTCATCTAACATTTCTTTATAAATGACGGCTGCTTCACGGCTGATCGCTACAACTTGCGCTTTAAATCCATTTGGCTGAATATGCGTTTCGTAATGTTTGATCATATCTAAAACAATACGTTTAATCCGCTTTCGAGATGAAGTAATTGCTTCCTCAGTTACATATTTCTTTTTAATTCGCTCACGATCCTCTTCACTATACTCACGGAACTGTCGCTCAAATAAGTCATCTAGTGAATCGCCTTGCACATGAAGATCTACCATTCTTGCTTCATAAAAAATTGGAACAGTTGCTCCATCTTCAACTGCTTGTTCAATAGTGTATTTATCAATGTATGGTCCGAAAGTGCGCTTTGTACTTTTATCTTCTTTATCAATAGGAGTACCTGTAAATGCAAGATAACATGCATTTGGCATAGCACTCTTCATTGTCGTTGCTAATCCACCATATTGGGAACGATGTGACTCATCAATCATGACAAAAATATTTTCAGAAGCGGACAAGTTCTTAAATTCTTTAGTTTCTGTGTCCTCTTGGAATTTTTGAACCAAGGTCATAATAGTAGATCCTGCGCCTTGTTGAAGCAGCTGCCTTAGCTGTGCCACTGACTCTGCCTGCTGCGGATTTGGAAAACCGCAGCGACGGAATGTGTTGATAATTTGGTCATCTAAGTCTTTACGATCGGTGACAACAACAATGGTAGGGTTTTTTAGTTCCTTAAGTCGCCTTAACTTAACAGCCAGATAGACCATTGTCAGGGACTTTCCACTTCCCTGTGTATGCCAAACCACACCGCCACGCTGTTTTTTATCCGCTGCATGCAGAATACGATTAATTGCTTTATTTACTGCGCGGAACTGCTGGTAACGAGCAAGCTTTTTAATGGTTCGTCCATCCACTGGCTCATAAACAATAAAGTTTCGGATTAAATCTAATAGATTTTCCCTTGTAAGCATTCCAGTAGTTAAAATATCTTGTGGCGTTGGAGAATCTCCTATCTCTGCTACTGTTCTTGGATATGGGTCTTTCCACTCTCCAAAGTGTTGTGCTTTTGCCCCAATCGTTCCAACCTTTGAACGGTCATTGCTTGTCACAATCATGAATTGATTGTAATGAAATAACTGCTCATGAGAAGTCTGATAGCGGGTAAGCTGACGTACTCCTTCCCCTATTTGCTCATCTGGGGGTAACATCGGACTTTTACATTCAACAATAACTAGCGGCAGCCCATTAATAAAAATAATTAAGTCAGGTCGAATATTCCCTTGTGCGTTATTGATAGCGAACTGTTCCACAATTAGAAATTCGTTATTTTCTGGTCTTTCGAAGTCAATCAGTTTAACTGTTTGATTCTTTTTCCCCTTTCCAAGGTCCTGTTGAACGGAAATCATATTAACAATCATTTCATGGAACTTTTGGTTTGCTTCCATTAAACTGGTTGATTCAATGTGAGTAATGGAGCGGATGACCTTTGCTAGGTTTGTATTAGAAAGCCAAGGGTTTAATCGTAAGATAGCTTTGCTTAATCGCTTTTTCAATATGACTTCTCCTAGAGATTCTCTTTCTGTATCGAGAAAAGAGCCATGAAGATGTTCACAGTCCAGCTCTTTTAATTGTGTAATCATACGATTTTCGACAAGTTGTTTCTCATTCCATTTAGCGGAATAGGTCATGTTTCTGTCACCTCAGCTTGGTCGACTTTAACAAGTACTTTGCCTGTGAGAAGTGATTGCATAAGACCTTTCTTGAGAATTTCTAATTGTTTTAAGTAACTTTTTTCTTTTGCTATTTTTTCATCGTAACTCCAAAGTATATTACCTATTTTTCTTTGCTCGTCCAATGGTGGAAATGCTACTATTAATTCTTCTTTAAATACTTCTTTAGGAACCCTTTGTCTACCAGTTGTCCCTACCATTTTGCTTATTGCATAACTACGAATCTTCTCCCACTTAACAAGGTAATAAAGGAACCTGCTGTCCATTTTATTTGTTATGGGTGATAATACAATAAATTCTGTTGAACCTATCCCTATTTCAGCCTCCATATTTGAGATTAGTGCTGTCTTTCCATTTTCGGTGCATGGAGTTATGCGTGCAAACACCACATCACCATCCTTAAAACGAGAGCCGCTACTTGAGCCAGCCTCTCTTTTATCAAAGTAGGCAACGTGAGGTAAATCTGTATCAACAGCAGCCATTTCTACATAATCACATATCGTTCCCTTTTCTAAGCGGTAAGTGGGATTTACTTGGCAATGCTTACTTAATTGTGAGACTTCCCAATTTTCAGGAACCTCCCCAATCTCTGTTTTCTTAAACTTTGTATGTCCAATTCCTTTTGTAAGAAGCTGTTGCATCAGTCCTTTTTTGACGTTTTCTATTTGCTCAATAACAGCTTCTGTTTTTTCAATAGCTTCATCAACGGATGAAAGAATTACTGAGATTTTTTGTTGTTCTTTATGACTAGGAAGCGGTATTTTGATGTTATATAAATTTTCTCTATTTAAACTAGGTACACCCGTTGCTTCGTTCAATTTTGCCAAATCAAAATGTGAGAGGAAATAATACAACCATTTTAAGTCTATGGATTCATCATCAATAGATAAACCATATGCAGTGTCTATAATCCAACAATCCTTATTAATATAAAAAGGATTGTCAATGGTGCCTTTACGTCCAATAAGGATAAGAGGTGCTTTAAATAAAGGAGACTTTGCGTATCCAACTTGTCCAGATGTGCCGTATATAGGATAATCGGAAGAATCAACTCGAATATTACTAGGCGATTTTCCATATTCAATTTTTGAGATATCCTTTAATTTGACATTTCCCCACTGTTCACTCACTATATCCCAGCTCCTTCAAGTACCCATACATTACCGCTTCAATATTCTCCCGCTCTTTCTCCAATTTACGAAGTTCAGCTAGTGCAGCAACTACATCAATTTGTTCTTCATCTTTCGTTGTATCAATATAACGAGCAATGTTTAAGTTATAGTCATGTTCACGAATTTCTTTAACGCTTACAGCGCGACAATACTTCTTTACTTCTTCATATCTGTCATATTCTACTATAATCTTTTCAATATCTTGGTCACGTAGCGTATTTTGGTTCTTTCCTTCTTGATAGTCCTGAGAGCCATCTATGAAGAAAATTTTGTTTTTACGTTCTTCTGGCTTATTACGATTAAGGATTAGGATACATGCTGGAATACCTGTACCATAAAATAAATTTGAAGGCAAGCCAATAACTGCTTCAATTAAGTCTTCTTCGATAAGAGCTTTGCGAATCTTTCCTTCCGCTCCACCACGAAATAGGACACCATGAGGCATAACGACTCCAGCTTTACCTCCGTGGTTTAATGTTGCAACCATATGTTGAATAAAGGCATAGTCACCTGCATTCCTTGGTGGTAGCCCAAAACGGAAACGACCATATTCATCGCTTTCTACTTCTTCACGTCCCCAATTCTTTAAGCTGAAAGGCGGGTTAGCAATTACACGATCATACAAGATGAGTTCGCCTTCCTCTGTAAGTTTAGGGTCTCGAATGGTGTCTCCCTTTTCAATACGATGGTCACTTAGACCATGAAGCAAAAGGTTCATTTTACAGATAGCCCATGTGTTGAGGTTTCGTTCTTGTCCATGTAGGACAAGGTTACGAGGGTTTCCACCTTGATCTTTAATGTAATCTACGGATTGGATAAGCATACCTCCAGAACCAGCAGTTGGGTCACATACACGCATTCCTTCTTCAGGTTTAATAAGTTTAACAATCAGTTCAACTACTTTACTTGGTGTGTAGAACTCTCCGCCCTTCTTTCCTGCATCGTCAGCGAATTGTTTAATAAGGTACTCATATGCACGACCAAGCATGTCAGGTTCGGATAGGCTTGCATTGCTTAAATCAATTTTAGAGAAGTGTTGAATCAATTGCAGTAAAAGGTTATCAGGTAGCTTTTCCTTATCATTAAAATCAATGTTTGCTAATACGCCTTGCAAAGACACGTTTTCTTCTTCTAGCTTTTCAAATGCCTTGTTAATGGCATCTCCAATGTCTTGCGTTTGAGAACGGATGTCTTCCCATCTTGCGCCTTCTGGAACGAAGAATTGATGCTCGTCACGATCGTACCAACCGTAATCATCATCTTCCTCTTTTTCAATACGTTTTGCTGTTTCTACGAATACATCATTCAGTCGTTTTAAAAACAGTAGACCAAATATGTAGTTTTTATAATCAGAAGAATCGATACTTCCTCTCAATATATTCGCAGATTCCCATAAGTGGGATTCAAGTTGTTGTAACGTCAATTTCTCCATTTTCTTGCCTCCGATTAAGTTGCTATATCTGTAGATCTATATTTAATAAATTGTCTATCTTCTACTATAACAAAATAGAGTTTTTACAACTAGAGTCTGCCTACAAATGGAATCATCGTGGAAAGCACATTTTACAAAAACAGAATTAATAAAAGCAGGATTTCATTAAATTCAGTCTTCAAGAATATTTCTTTTACGAATAGGAAACGTAACCGAAGGGATAGAAAAGGCTCGTATCGTTTCAAATCCATCTAAGATGACGTGTAAGTTAACCTACTGTGCTCTATTCCAGTAATAAAGGCCCTCTAATTTGTGGAAACACGCCCCCTCCGTCAAAAAAAGATGATATGGCGATTGCTTTTCTTTAAAAATAAACTCATCCTCAACCATAGCATCTAAGCAATCTTCAGTATTTAAATAATGATTTTTAATATCCTCTCAGAAAATCATGTGGTAAAATACAGGCATAAATGGAATCCCTTCACAAACCCTATGTCCCTTATTGGAGGTTATAGATTTATGAGGGGAAGCGGAAGTATTACAAAAAATAAAAAGACTGGTAAGTGGGATTTTGTTTTTAGCGCAGGCAAAGACCCATTAACAGGTAGATGGAAGCAGATTAAACGTAGAGGGTTCGAAACCAAGAAACAAGCTATGGAAGAAATGACTAAGTTAAGAGCAGAGGTACTTCAGGATGAGTTTCTTGATTTAACTCAAATGTCTTACGCTCGATATATGGAAGAATGGTTTCAGGAAAGAAAAAGTCGGCTACAAAAAACGACTTATGAAACCCATCTACTCTTCTATCAAAATGTCATTAAACCAAAACTTGGCCATCTTAAGCTGCAGCAAATAGCTCCTATTCAAATTCAGAAGTTTGTTAATGATTTGGTGAATGATACGTCTTATTCCGAACACACCATCCACCTTATCTTTCGCATCGTCAGTGCATCTCTTAAGAAAGCAAAGGTGTTAAAGCTTATTAAAGATAATCCTACAATAGGAATTACATTGCCAAAGCTTAAAAGAAAAGAGATAAATGTTTGGTCTTTAGAACAGGTAAACCTCTTTATCACAGAAGCTAAGAGCATAAAACGACTAACACGTTGCTTTATTGGATTTCTTGTATCCATTTATACAGGGATGCGGCAAGGCGAGATCCTCGGACTGCGATGGAAAGATGTTGACTTTGAGAGCCAGACTGTATATATAAGGCAAACACTGACACAAAAAGCAGAGATCAAGACAGGTGCAAAGAACGAAGCGAGTATTAGATCCATTCATATTCCAAACAAGCTTGTTGATGAATTGCGTGCTTATCGAAAGCAGCTATTACAGGAGAAGCTGCTCCTTGGGAATAAGTATCACGACAATGACTTAGTTATTTGTACAAGGGATGGCCGACCAATGATTCCTAGGAACTTCAGGAAGGAGTTCTATAATGTGATTGAGAAGGTCGGTTTACCTAAGATACGGTTCCACGATTTGCGTCACACTCATGCTACTATCTTGATTCAGCAAAATGTGAATGTGAAACTGATATCGGAGCGGCTCGGTCATTCGGATATTGAAACAACGCTCAATACCTACAGTCATGTTTTGCCTAATATGCAGAAATCTGTTTCAGATGAACTGGAAAAAATCATTGGCATTTGACCATTTATCTGACCAGAGGTTTTTAAGGTCCTGTCAGCCTTGTTAAATCAACCCTCTTATCACTTGCGATGTACTTCTGCCCGAAGAAGGAATGATCGAAGAAGGCGAACTGAAAATCCATCAGGCTTCCCACGCCCGCTACTTTGAGGATTTCTTAAAATACGTTGGCTACGAACAATCGATGCCCGAAATCGTGAAAACACAAGTCATGGACTTCGTAAGGGAAACAGTGATCGAAGACTTGGAAGATGAAAGTCCCGAACGGGCGCAATTTGAAGAAGCGATGGAAATTTGGGCGGAGAGTCCAAAACGGGAGCTGCAGGAGCGTTTTTCAACCGAAGAAATCGTCGAAGCCGCCAGCCGCATGGTCGAGCATACGCCCGAATTAGAACTCAAGATGAAGCTCGACCATATGAGTGTCAAAGCCATGCTGTCAGACTTCGGAGAATCCGTTCATTTGGCTAAAATCGGTGACCGCTATGTCGTTCTGATGGAAGCTGATTCGGTTGTGTTTGAGAAAGGCTTCTCCCCTATTGAGTTCCATAAGCCTGAGGAGTTGGATGAGGTGGTGGAGCGGATTCGGGAGAAACATGGGAGCTTTTCAAGATGATAATGTGATCGCTACTTCTATTAAAAAAGAGCGTTATTAATGCATTTGTAAGTCGTTTTTGTGATCAAAAATGTGATCAAAATTTATGTTCTAAACATGTTGATAAGGAGTTCCTTTAGTTATATCTCTTAGTTTTGAATAGAAAAGACAGCGAGTGAATATAGCTTCGCTGTTTTTTTATTTATATTAATATGACTTTATATTGGTTGCTCTAAAGATTTTCCATTCATTGTGTTCATTCAAATGACTACACTTATAATCCTTGTTTTACCGCGGAAAAAGCGGGTTTTAGTTAAAAGTTAATACCGGTGGCCAGGGGCGAAATAACGGTTAACGTATTGATTTAATAGGGATTTATAGATGCTATGTGTAAAATCCTCTGAATCTATTTGTTTCCGCATTCCACATGTGTTGAGTGTTGGTCACTACATTTAAACCATAAGAGAGAGCGGATTCATAAATTTATAATGTGCATTTTCACAAATTCATATATTTCCATGAAGTTTGGCGAAGAGATATGTGTGACTCTATCTTTTTTGCTGCCAAATAATCCTGATTTGTTAAGGTAGATCATATTGTTGGTAATACCCAGAGCCTTCGTCATATCGTAGTCTACTTCGTCATAGTTCTTATACTCATATACATGAGTCTTTAACTTACCAAATGGTGGTTTCACTTCAATGAGGATCACCTTTGTATCCGTAAAGAATAAGTATCCGAAGGTTGTGTTTTTGAATGCTCCTGTGGAAAGGAAGTAAAACTTCTCGTCCTTCGCTTCTTTCTTAATCAAATCAAGTACTTTCCTATAATGCTCCCTGCTTGTTTTAGGGAGCTTCTCCGCTTCGCTGGCTAATCCATCAAATGTAGAGTATTCTCCCATAATTGTAATTTCTACTTTTATCTTACTCACCTTATATCCTCCACTCAAATTCCTTATCTTACAAAACTTTAGTATACTACCTTTTCGCTAGAATGTAAGGATAGATTCCCATATGGAAGAATAAACATTTATATCAAAAGATTTACATCACTTTTACTGTTAATAATTTTTGTTTCAGTAACCTGCTCCGTATGTGAAACTTATATGGGAGCGGCTTGGACATTTCCATATCGAAACGACAATCAATATCTATAGCCACATTTTACTTAGTATGCAGAAATCTGTTTCAGATGACTTTTAAATCCTGTGAGCCTTGTTAAATTAATACTTTTATCGTTTGCGATTTACTTCTGCCCCAAGAAGGAATAATTGAAGAAGGCGAACTGAAAATCCATCAAGTTTCTTCCTTTTATAGTCGATGAGTTTTCTGTAAACATCGTTATATAACAGTGTAGAAAAAATCCACCTGCTTTATATAAAATCCTTATATTATAAGTGAATAAAGGAGCGTTTATAAAATGATGAATCACTCTTATAGAAATCTTATTCATAAGGGAAATCGAATTGAATAATTGTATTACTTCCATCTACTTGCGAAACTGTTCTTTAACATAGCAAAAGACCTTCAATAGAAGGTCTTATCTGCATTTATGCTAATGAAAATTTGTGTGTTAGATGAATAGCCACTCGTATAGCATTCCATTAATTTAGTATTCTCGAAGCTGTTGAAAAACTTGAAGGATTATAGTTTGAAATCTTCACTACATCCCCTGTATGTGGGGCGTGTATATATTTCCCCCCTCCAATATAAATACCCACATGGTAGGCAGGGTTACCTCTAAACACTAAATCTCCCGGTTGTACTTGATTGGTTGGAATTCTTTTCCCGACATCCTGTTGATCTCTTGATATCCTTGGAAGCTCGATTCCAGCGGTGTTTCTAAAAACATAGGAAGTAAATCCAGAGCAATCAAATCCTTTTGGCGTGGTTCCACCCCATACATAAGGAACTCCCATATATTTCTTAGCATATTCAATAACTTTTTCAACTTTATCCGAAGAAGTTGTTAGGTTAGAGTCATTATCAGTATGGGCAGTTTGAACTTTTGGTGTTTTAAAGGCTGTTGGTGATTTTTGAGCTAATTGATCTTGTTGTTGTTCTCCTGATTGATCTTGTTGTTCACTGAGTCGAGCCTCTTGTTGCTCTCTTAACTTCGCTTGTTGTTCGTGAAGTTGAGCTTCTTGTTGTTCTTTTAGCCGAGCTTGTTGCTCCTGACGTTGAGCCTCTTGTTGAGCTTTTAATCGAGCTTGTTGCTCTTGTTGAGCTTTTAATCGAGCTTGCTCTTGTTCCCGTAATTGGGTTTGTTGTTGAACAAGTTGACTTTGTTGTGCTTCTAAGGTGTTTTTGGAATCAGCCAATTGTTTTTGGATTTCTTTTTTATTTTTTTCAATCATTACTTGTTCAGAAGCCAATTCGTCTTGTTTACGTTTTAAACTCTTCATTTGCTTATCTAATTTCTCTTTTGTATCTGTTAATTCTTGTCCCTTCTCTTTTAAGCCAGTCATTAAGTCTGAATCACTCTGAAGAATAGATGAAACAGCGGTAGCCCGACTAAAAAAATCTGATAGATTTTGAGAAGAAACTAAAACCTCTGCATAAGTGAGAAGTGGTTTTTGCCCTTGCTTTTGGATACTTCTCAATCGTTCAGAATAGACAGCTTGATGAGCATCAAACGTTTTTTGGGCTTCTTTGATTTCTGCTTTTGTTTTTTTTATTTTTTCTTGCTGTGTTTTTATCTCTGCATCAAGTTTTGAACTTTTATCCATTGATACACTGATTTTGTCATCCAGTTGTTGAATCTTTGTATCCAAATTATCAATTTGAAGCTGTGTAGACTGAATCTGTCCTTTAGTTTCATTAATTTGCCCCTCTGTTACTGGACTTGCAAAGACAGTTGTTGTTTGTATAAAAGTGGCTAATATAGCCAGGGATGCTGTATATTTAAATGACTTCTTCCTCAATCTCTTGTAACCTCTTTTCTATTTTCTATACAATAGAGTATGGCATTTCTCGACTAAAAACAACAGGTTTAGTGTTTGATGTTTCAAATTTGTAATAATTGTCAAAAAAGAAAAAGCCCTGTAATGCCAGAGCTTTTAATCAACGTATTTAAGAATAAACTATGTCTTCAAAAATGAAAAGAGATATGTATATAGGTTCTGCTTAAGCAGAACCTTCAGTTTATCGACAAACTGACAGTGAGCCTATATGTACTCACTGTCTTTTTATTTATAAAATTTCGTTCACTGCTACAGCCAATCAATAGTGCAAGAACCTATTTCACCTGTTTTCTTTGCCAGGCGTAGCCTGTTTCCTTTTTTCTGAGAGCTGGATTCCATATGACCATGAGGAATAAAGCGGTTAGCGCCAAGAGGCCTGAAAAATAAAAACCGGCTGCAATGCCAATAGAGGAATTCAGAATGCCGGCTATCAACGGAACGACGAACATGCCAATCGCATACACCGCTTGATAAAGGCCCATGGCTGTTGCTCGTTTTTCCGGAGAAATACTTTCTATGGCCATTCCTAAAAAAAGCGGAAACAGCAGGCCCATTGAAAAGCCGTTAAGTCCCAAGACTACACAGAGTAAAACGTTTGTTTCGATGAATGGGATGATCAGTGTGAAAAACGCTGTGGCGCCAAACGCGAGCTGCAAGGTTTTCCACTCGCCAAGTTTTGGTGCAAACCAGCCTCCGCTCAATAAAGTGGCCGCTGCATGAGGAATCATAAAAGAACAAACGATGAAGCCGATGTCGCTAGCCTTCAATCCAATATGCAAGGCGTAAGTAGGAACAAATCCAAACATCGTGGTGAAGATAATACCATGCGCCGAAATCGACAGCAAAGATACTTTCAACAGCATCGGCTCTCGGATGACAGAGGCCAAGTCTTGTAAGTTCACAGGTTCTCTCGGAATTTCTTCAGTTGATTCAGCAACTAAAAGAGACAGGAGCACACCGACGATGCCCATCGTCCCGCCAATCCAAAACGGAGCGGTCCATCCCCATGTGTCCACGATTAACCCACTGACACTCATACCTAGGAATTGCGCTAATACCACCACAAACGAAATGGTTCCCATCGCACGATGGATATGCTGATCTGTAAAATAACTGGAGTATAAAACAGTGAAGACGACCCAAGCGGAAGCTGCTAATCCAGCAAACGACCGAGCTAAAAGAATCCATCCTAGACTGTCTGTCCATGCAAAAGCTAAACAACTAAGAGCACTGACTAGCATTCCAAATATAATAAATGGCTTTCTTACTTTCAGCAGATCTGAAACAATGCCCATGGGAAGGCGAAATAAAAATTGCATGAAGCCATAGCTGCCTAACACTAGGCCAATAAAGGCATATTGCCCCCCTTTAAATTCTATGTAAGGGGACAATACGGGAATGTAAATAAAATGAGAAAACCAAAAAATAAAAGAAACAGCTAAGAATACATATTTATTTTGGATGCGTTGCGAAGATTTCACTCTATCACTTCCTCATGTAGTAGCTGTCCAAATTATTTTTTGGTTTTTCGAGATGAATAGGACTTCCTTCTAATCAAAACAGCTCTCCTAAATTATTCTTATTAAGCATTTTTAGTGCTGGCTTTTTCTTGTAAAAGCGTTTCCTCATAGAGCAAGTCACTCGATCCTAAATTATTTTCATAGGACATCTTCTCAATGAGAGCGGCATTCTGTGGCTTCGTAACAAGTGTAGCTGCGATAATGATTAGCGTTGAAGCGAGCAGCCCTGGAAACACTTGATGAATACCAAACGGCTGACCGGCTATTTGCCAGACGACCGTTGTAATCAAACCGGTCCAGATCGATAATGTCCCTGCCGACTCGCTGACTTTTTTAAACAGGACCCCAGCAATAAACGGAACGAGTAAGCCTGACGTAAGCATGGCCGTGCCAGCTACCCATAATGGAACAAGCTGAGGGATGGCAAGCGCCATTACTAAAGCAACAACGGAAAGAATGATAACAGATAACCGGCTGTATTGAAGCATTTTTTTATCATCTGTTACCTTGAAATAAGGTTTAATAATATCATTTGCAATACTAGAAGCTCCCGCCATGAAAAAGGAATCTGCGCAAGAAACAATAGTAGCCACGAGCGCAATTACCATAATAACGATCATAGGCACAGGCATCGTTTCATTCACTACTTGATAGAAGATTAAGGCTGGCTGATCGGTTTGAATATTTAATCCTAACGCTGAGAAAACACCAGTTAATACGATACATATACCAGTAATCAGGCCGATCACTAACGCAAACCAGTTGCTTACAACAGCTACCTTATCTGTTTTCGCTGCCCACACGCGCTGCCAATTATCTTGTCGAACAAACTGGTAAGCACCTAACGTAAAAATAAAAACAAAAATGCTGACGGTTGAAATCCCGAAGACATCCACAAATTGTGGCTGATTGATGGCTAGAGCATTTTCCTTTACGTTATTCCATCCGCCTGAAAGGAAATACACTGTACAAAATAGGATGATAACTCCTAATGTTTGAATGGTTCCCTGAACAGAATCAGACCAAATAACGGCTTTTAAGCCACCGATATAAGTTTTAAAGGTGAGGAACACACAGCCGATAATAATGCCTGCGGTTGTGTTTAAACCGAACATTAAATTTAAGAAAGTAGCAATCGCAATAAATTGTAATCCCGTAATGGACGCATATGCGACCAATATACAAATGAGTGCAGGCACACGCGCTTTTTCTCCGTAACGAAGGGCGATATAGTCAGGAAGCGTGACGAGGTTATATTTCGTTCCGAGATTTCGAATCGGCTTTAAGAAGAAAATGATCCAGATTGCGCTAACAATATATACGGGAAGAACTAACCAAATCATTCCAAGCCCCCCGCTGTAGGCATCTCCCATGAACCCAAGCAAGCTGGCCCCGCCGGTAGCCGTACCCACGATAGACAGGATCATCGGGAATGTGGGCATCGAACGGCCGGCGACATTGTAATCATCCGAAGTCTTGACTCGCTTAAAAAAATATAAAGAGTGGCCAAGAATAGCTAAAGAATACAGGAAAACAGCGATTAAAATAATAGATTTAATACTCGGATCAAACATATGAATACCCCTCTTTTCTCGTTCGTTGAAAAACGGTTTCTCCTTCAATCATGGTCAGCAATACTTTAATGTCTTTCAGCTGATCGGAATGTATCGTAAAAGGATCTTCGCTGAGTACAATCAAGTCAGCATATTTCCCTATAGAAAGCGAGCCTATAATTTCTTCATCAAATCCGCTGTACGCAGCATCGACAGTATAAGATTGAATGGCATCTTGTACTGAAATAGCTTCTTTTGTCCCTAACTGTTGCCCCCCTATCGTTTTTCTAGTCACTGCTGTATAAATCCCATAAAACGGATTGCCGTGACATACAGGCATATCTGAATTTCCCGGCGCTGTGATGCCGTATTTCTTAAAAGAAGCGTGGGGAAATACTCTTTCTGCCCGCTTTTCACCTAGATTTTTTAAATAACTATCTCCTATAGAATAAATAAAACCAACAGAAGAAGCCGCAATGATCTCACGTGAAGCCATCCGTTCTAAATGATCCTCCGTCGCTAAGGCACAATGCTCAATTCGATGTCGCATGTGCTTGTTCTGTTCAGGTGTCCCAGATTGTTCGATCGCTTCAAGCGCCATGTCAATGGCCCGTTCACCAATGCCATGAATAGAAACACGCAGATTGTGTTTTACGACTCGGGCCACATGATCACATAGCTTCTCACGTGTCATATAAAGAAGGCCGCAATTATCTTCTTCATGTTCGTAAGGGGACGATACAGCAGCTGTTTTTCCTCCAACACTGCCATCAAGCATATACTTCAACCCTTGGATATTGAGCCGATTATTCCCGTAACCGCTTTCAATTCCCAGTGCCAATACTTCATTCTCCATGCCGTTCCATCCCATCTGGCTAAGGGCCCAAAGCCATAATCGGACTTTCAGGCGAAAATCGGCTTGTTTTTGCAGTTGCTGGTACACCATCATCTCTTCTTTTTTTACAGCCATGTCATGTACAGTCGTAATGCCCCATTCATAAAAATGCTGCTGGGCCTGGAGCATCGCTTGCTTTAGCTGGTCGATCGTTAACGTCGGGACAGCAAACTCAGACATCGCATTCTCTTGAATTAGACCGCTCAGCTTTCCTGTCTCAGGATTTCTATGAAAATGTCCCCCTTCCGGATCAACAGGGTTTTCAGAAAGGCCGCTTTTTTCAAATGCTTTTTGATTCACTACAGCGTTGTGAATACAAGTGCGCTTCAGAAAGACCGGATGGTGAGGAGCTGCTGCACTTAACTCTTCAATAGTAGGAAATCTTCTTTCCTTTAACTTACTATCATCCCAGCCCATGCCGAGAATCCATTCTCCTTCCGGTAATTCTTCGGCTTTTTTTCTGACGGCTGCTAGAATGCTATGGATGTCAGGGGCTACTTCAGCACGTAAATCCAGTTCCAATAAGTTAGCCGCGTAATTCAAAGGATGGGCATGACTTTCAATCAGCCCCGGCAAAATAGTTTTGCCTTTTATATCAATCTTTCGAGTTTGTGGACCGCAATATGGGTCAGCGTCTTGATCAAATGCCACGATTTTTCCCTCTTTGATGGCTATCTTAGAAGCGGTAGGTCTTGTTTCGTCCATAGTATAAATAACCGAGTTGTATAAAATAAGATCTGCGTACATATTTTTCTCCCTTTGTTTTAAACTTGTTGTGCCTTCCATCTAACCATTCCTTTTTAATAAGCAGGAACATGTTCTCCGGCTAATTTTCTGACCACATTCAACAGCACATTGGCTCCTTTTTCAATGGCCTCTTGCGTCGTAAATTCTTCCTGGCAATGACTTTTCCCCTCAACGCTAGGAACAAAAATCATCGCTGTAGGAGCCAGTTTACTCATATACTTGGCATCGTGTCCGGCTCCACTAATCATCTGACGATGGCTATAGCCTAGCTGGTCTGCACTATCCGAAATACATTGAATCAGTTCCGTGGAAAAATAGCTGGCCGGTGTTTCCCAAATTTGATTGACTTCAAGTTCAACTTGTTCAGTGGCAGCAATCATACAAATTTTTTGTTTCACTGTTTCTAGTAAATGCTCCCGCACAGCATCCACTGAATGCCGAATATCTACGGAAAAAACAGCTTCTCCGGGAACACAATTAATTGAATTCGGTAACAGAGTTAAACGGCCGACTGTCGCAGTTGCTTCATCATCTTGCTTTTTTATCGTTTCCTTGATCTCCAGCATCATTTTAGCTGCTGCCATTAAAGCATCTTTGCGTCTATTCATCGGTGTTGGCCCTGCATGGTCGGCTTGTCCAGTCACCTTCACTTCCAGCCAGTTCATCCCTTGAATGCCGGTTACGATGCCAATATCCAATTGTTCATGCTCCAGGACTGGCCCCTGTTCAATATGAAGTTCTAGATAGCTGTATATATTGTCAGCCCGATTCTCTTTAGAGCCGTGATAACCGATTCGCTGGAGCTCGTCTAAAAATACTTTTCCGTCTTGATCTTGACGGGTAAATACAAAGTCTTCGTTAAAAATACCGGCCAGTCCTCCCGCACCTAAAATAGGAGGCTCAAAGCGGGCACCTTCTTCATTTGTAAAACATACCAGCTCAATCGGCCGCTCTAATTCAATGTCATTTTCCTGTAACACCTTCAATACTTCGAGTCCTGATAAAACACCTAGTATGCCATCGTACCGGCCGCCTTCCGGCTGGGTATCAAGATGAGAGCCAATAAGAACAGCCGCTGCCTCTGAATTTTTCCCCTCTCGTCTTCCGTAAATATTGCCGAAATCATCCACTCGAACAGTCAATCCTGTACTCTCCAGCCAATGAATAAATAAATCTCGCATATGTTTATCTTCATCTGTGAGCGCCAATCGGCCAATGCCACCTTGATCAAGCTGGCCAATCTTGGCACTTTCCTCAATTGTGTTCATCAGCCGTTCAATGTTAACGAGCTGAATTTGCTCTATCATGTTCGGGATCAGCTCCTTTCCTAGTCTATTGCTTTATAAGCATATTTCGTGCCAAGTTGTTCATCTGTTTTTTAAGCAAATCCTAGGTTTCAAAGCTGATTTTTCTATTTTTTCGTGTTGGTCAGATTAAAATCGACTCAAAAAAATAGGGATTTGAGTCGATTTAGATTCTAATAATCATTTTAACTGTCCCGATTTTTCTATTTTTCATGTATTGATTCGATATAGACTCAAAATGTGTTAAAATATTATAAAAATTTTAACAATTGATCATCAAAAGGAGAATGAATTTGAACAATATATTCGATAATATGTACTTTACTAGTATTCTCAATGCGATTTCAGACGGAATTTTGATAGCTGATGGAAACGGAAAAGTCCTTTGGCTGAATCAAGCATGTGAGAATCTGGCGAATGTCTCCCGCTCACAAATCATCGGCAAAACAGCGGATGCGCTGGAGAAACAAGGCGTTTTTATGCCCTCCGCCACTAAAATGGTATTAAATAAACGAAATACAGTCAGCACAGTACAGACAACGGTGCAAAATCGGAAATACATCACTTCAGGATACCCCATTAAGGATGAACAAGGAAATATTGAATTAATTGTGGCTCATGCACGAGATATTACAGAAGCAGTTCGTACGAATTTACAGCTGGAAGAAACCCAAGAGCTTTTAAAAAGATATAGTCAAGAAATTATAAAGATTAGACAGGAAAATGATCTGGTAGCTTCAGAATACTTTTTCATGGGTAAAAGCCCTGCTTACGTATCTCTAATCAGCATGGTCGATAAAATCGCCTTAACAGACACAACGGTGCTAATCACTGGAGAAACAGGAGTTGGGAAAAATGTAATTGCCAACCGGATTCATCAATTAAGTGAACGCAGTCTTGAACCATTTGTAGAAATTAATTGTGGAGCCATACCAGAATCTTTAATAGAATCGGAACTATTTGGCTATAAGAAAGGAGCCTTTACTGGCGCCAGCTCAGGAGGAAAAGCGGGGCTTATTAAAATGGCAGACAAAGGAACTTTATTTCTTGATGAAATTGGGGAGCTTCCTCTTCATTTGCAGGCAAAGCTCCTTCAATTCATCCAGCATAAGAAATTTCTGCCGATCGGAGGAACGGAACATCAAACGGCCAATGTAAGAATTATAGCTGCTACAAACCATGATTTGCTTCAACAAGTTCAAGAAGGAAAATTCCGCTCTGATTTATTTTATAGACTAAATGTATTGCCCGTCAGAGTGCCTTCTATGAAAGAAAGAAAAATAGATGTCATTGATTTGCTGCAGTTCAATCTGGAGAAATACAACAAAAAACATAAGCGAGAATGCACATTTTCGCAAGAAGCGCTCAAACACTTGCAAGCCTATGACTGGCCGGGAAACATTAGAGAGCTAGAAAACATGGTAGAGCGGTTAGTGATTATCTCAGCTCATGATGAAATTCAAGTAGAAGATTTGCCTTTTCAAATGAAGACGAAGGAAAAAACAACCTTTACTCTTAACAAATATGAAAAAGGAAGATCCTTGACTGCTATTTTAGAAACGATTGAACGGGAAATTATTGAAGAGGCCTATGCTGAATGTAAAACGACAAGAAAAGCAGCAGATGAACTGGGGATTACCCAATCTTTATTGATGAGACGTATTCGAAAATATGGGATAAATCTAAGGGAATAAAAAATAGCGGGCAACTACTGGATCTCCAATAGGCTGCCTGCTGCCTCTTCCTTGTTGTTTCCCCAAGAAGGAATACTATAAGAACAGCCGCTTATAAAACGGCTGTTTTCTCTTTTTTAATATTTTTTCCGTACTTCTTGATACAGAAAAACCTTTAAAAAACGCCGTTATTAGCGTTCGGACTGTTCCTTGTTAACGGCCTCGTTATTTTCGTTAATCATACTTCTCACTTCTTGCACCATGTCATCAAAAGTTTGATTCACTCTATTCATAATTTTATCCTGAGGCGTGTTGCCATTTTCAAAATCCATGTTTTCGTTGTTATTACTTTTTTTCACTTTCTTCACCTCCGATATAAATATATGGTTTGTAACGAGAACAAAAATATACTTTGAGTTGCTTATTAACTAAAATTTGCACAACAAAGTGATGATTAATCAAAAACAGAAGGTTTATACAGTGGCTCTCTGTTTTTTTAGTGTATAGTGATAATAAAGTTATTGAATTTTGATTAAAAAAGATAAGAGCCTTACTACATTCTATATGCAGCAAGGCTCTTTAAAGTTGTTTCAAATTATATCCATCTGCTTATGTAATACTAAAAAAATGAATAATAAAGTTGTTTACTTCTTATTGAACTAATGCCCCCGTTAGTTTAAGTGTAACTCTTCACAATTATTTCATATTATATAGGTAAATAGAAAGATAAATTAGAGTTTAGTTTATAGTTATAAAAATAAGTTATTTATACCCTTACAATTCTTCAAAAAGGAGAGTGCATGAAAAAGACTATTGTTTTTGTATTAACGATATTTATATTATTCTCAGGATTCGCAACACAAAGTTATGCGTTGTCAGATTCGAAAGCTGTGGCAATACAAGCATTGCTAGATGATGCCTGTCGTATATCAGGTGTGCCTGGAATGTCAATCTCAATACTTGCTGATGGTGAAGTGTTCTACTTTTCTTCTGGGTATGCAGATCTTGAAAAGGGGTTGTCTGCAAGTGAAAATACACTCTATGAGTTGGCCTCGGTGAGTAAAGCTTTTACTGGTATGGGGATTTTGCTATTGGAAGAGCAAGGGCTGCTATCAATGACTGACCCTATCCAAAAATATTTACCTTGGTTTACGTTAAAGTATCAAGGTAAACCTGTTGATATGCAAAACCTTACACTAAATAACTTTCTTCACCATACCAGCGGCCTAACAAATATTAGACATACTCAAAATATTCCACAAGGTAATACGCCTGATATGTTGCAAAAGACTGTGAAAACGCTGGTAGATGCAGAATTGGCGTTCTCTCCCGGTGAACAATATAACTATGGAACCGTTAATTATGACGTATTGGGTTTGGTTATTGAGATTGTATCACGACAAAGCTATGAAGACTTTATGAAGGAACAGGTATTTCTACCCTTAGGTCTTCACCAGACGTATGTTTATAAAGAAGATGCTCAAGCCACTGGACAGTTAGCACAGGGCTATCGTTCTTCCTTTTTTATAACAACTCCATTTAACGCTCCGGATTATGCTGGGAATAAACCTGCCGGCTATATCATTTCTAATACAAAAGATATGGCGCGTTGGATGGGCATACAGATGGGTATCGTGCAGGACATACCCGAAATATTTCACAGGGTTATCGAAAAATCACATAGGGGTGATATGTCTGTTTCGGCTGTCAATGATATGTATTATGCGGCAGGTTGGTCGGTAAATGCCGAACAAACGTTTATAGAACACACTGGGGGTAATCCAAATTTTCGAACCGAAGTAGCCATACTGCCAAATGAAAGAACAGCCATCTGCTTACTGAGCAACGGCGCAAATACCAATATAAACCTGGTGCTAAAAGTTAAAAATATATTAAACGGCAATCTAACTCAGTCATATGAGATAAGCGGCACACAGCTTTTGGACATCATTTTGTCGTCTACCACAATTATTCTTTGCCTATTGGCCGTTCTGTTATTTCTCTTAGGATTAAGAAAAAGGAAAACGAATGAACAGCAGCCAATGACAAAAAAGAGAACAATCGTAACAATTATTTTCCTAATCGCTACGATTGCCCAGTGTATAATGTTTTTTGCCTTCGATTGGTCAACGATACTTATTTGGCAAACATATAGTGTTCTTACAGCTTTAATTTCGTCAACATTATTAACAGCAAGCATTACTTGGTTTGTATATACTCACCGATTAGATGCCTCGGTCCGAAAATAAGTATAATGTTAAGTAAATAAATCCTAATTTATCGATATTCTTAATTTAAAAAACAGGAAGACACCTCGGTGTCTTCTTTAATGTCATCGACACTTCTCCTAGTTAAACCCACTTGCTATTTCTTCCACTAACCAGCCCCGTTAGTAGAAGAAGGATTTTTAAACAACTATATTTTAAAAGAATGAAATCCATTACGATGGCAGAATCACACGGTGCATTAGATAAAGTAGAAGACCCGATTGCAATGCTAAATCAGTATGTAAGAGAAATGGAAGAAAACCTGACAAAAGGACAAGAAGCTCTTGCGAGACAGATCTTCCTTGAGAAAAAACAGAAGGGATTGATTTCTGAAACAGAGGTGTTAATTGCTAAAAGAGAACGCCAAGCAAGGCTTGCCGTAGAACAGGGTGACGATCATATGGCCACTCTTGCCCTGTATGAAAAAAGCTTGCAGGAAAATCAGCTGAAGCTGTATGTGGAACAAATTAAAGCCATTCAGCAGCAGAGAGAGTCCCTTAAAGAAAAATTACAGGAATTCAAAGGAACATACAATGAGCTGCTACATAAAAGAATCTTATTAAGCAGCAGAGCTAACGTTGCTCGATCGATTAAACAAATGCAACAAACGACTCTCTCATTTAATTCCGAAAACATCGCAAAAGGAATGGCTCGGGTAGAAGATCGAATTTTATTAATGGAATCAGAAGCCCAGGCTTTTTATTAATCCACTCAACCGAATGAAGTTTCAGCGAAAGGCTATATGGATAACAGCCTGGAAGAGCTTCTGCAAGAGGAGCTTCAAAAGCTAAAGCAAGGTTCATCTAAAGAAACAGCATAAATAGTGTTTGGGAAGCACCTTTTCATTACGGCGCTTCCCTTTTCATTTATTTATTTCTTTTCTCAAACACCTTTACCAGCTCTTTTCCCATCAGTTCAGATGAAAAGGGATCACGGCTTGTCACTGTTTGCTCATCCGCCCATACGGCATGCGCTTTTTTGTTTCAGTCTCCTTTATGATAAGAATCAATCTTTGGCTCTGAACTAAAAGGTAAAACGTTTGGCAGCCCATCTGATTCAATTTTTCCGGGATAACCAGTATAAGAATTAGGCTTCAAAATCTTTTATCTTAGCATCCGGTCTTAATACCTTTTCCGGATTAAACTTTGCTAACGGCTCGCCATTTTTTACTTTATTGACCCAGTCATGATTGGCAAGAGCGCCCTTTCCTAAGGTAACAACGTCGGCCTCGCCTTTTTCAATGATTGCCTTTGCTTTTTCTGGATCTTCTAAATGGCCGTTAGCGATAACCGGAACTTTGCCATACTTTTTTGCTAAGGCTGCTAAGGAGGGACCACCATCACCAAAGGCTGAATCAGTAGCAACGGTCCCCTCTCCTTCCGGAAATGCGGGCTGCCATGCTTCATACTCCGTCACATGGATAAAGTCGAGACCAGCCTGACCTAACTGGCCAAAAATAATCTCTGCATCTTTTTCTTTTCCTGCCCACTTATGCTCATAATCATTCACTTTTCCTTGGGAGATGCGAATGCCAACCGTAAAATCTTGTCCAACGGCCTCCCGGACACTTTTTGATACTTCCGTTAATAAACGTACCCTATTTTCAGTAGAGCCGCCGTACTCATCTGTGCGCTCATTTGTATAATCCGTTAGGAATTGATCGAGTATATACCCATTTGCCCCGTGAATTTCTACACCATCGAATCCCGCCTCTTTGGCACGTTTAGCCGCATTCACAAATCCATGGATGACTTCTGTTATCTCTTTCTTTGTTGCTTCTCTCGGTGTTTGGAACGGACCTTTTCCTCCGTAAAACTCCATTTGCTCTCCTTTTGGCTGAACAACAGAAGGTCCGATGGTTTCCTTTACAAAACGGTTTCCTTGAGAAAGGGCGCCCGCATGCATCAGCTGGGCAACTATTTTTGCGCCCGCTTGGTGGACAGAGTTTACTACTCTCTTCCATGCTTGTGCTTGTTCGCCGTTAGCAATGCCCGGCTGGTTTAAGTACCCTTGACTATACTGTTCATCCGGATAAATGCCCTCCGTAATAATGAGCCCAAAGCCGCCGCGGGCAAATGACGTGTAATAGGAGAGCATTTGCTCAGTTGCCCGCCCTTCGGAGGTGGCACTTGTACGCGTCATTGGGGCAACTCCTACCCTGTTATCTAGTGTGATGTTGCCTACCGTTACTGTTTCAAATAATAACTGGGTGTCTCTCAAATTTAAAACTCCTTTCCTCGATAGAGTCACTTATCAGTATGCTCCACTTAATAAAATTTTTTCGTTAACAGCCATCCATATGACAGGACATGCCTTCGATTGAAATAGCTGCTTTTTTCTTTTGAATCTCTTCATTTATAACTTGCTCAAGCGTTTCTTTAGATCGTATTCCTCCGATAGTCGTGTTCCCAATGACGAATGTTGGCACGGCCGTAATGTTCACTTCTTCATAGGCATGTGTTAGCGCCTTTTGGTGTGCTTCTTTATAGGTTCTTCTCTCCAAGGCTGTCCGATACTCCGACTCATTAAGCCCAATTTCTCCAGCTACTTTTGTTAGCACATCAATGTCCCCAATATCTTGTTCTTCTTGAAAAAAGGCACGAAGCATCCGATCATTATACTCGTTGCCCTTTCCTTTCTCTTTTGCATATTGATATCCTTCAAACGCCAGATGTGTGTATGGCTGTGGTGATATGCTTGGCAAGACGATAGCAATTCCCATACGCTCAGCCAACGGATAGACCGATTGCTTCCAGGTACTTTGCAAATAGTCTCCCTCAGGCTTTAACGTTTCATTTGGATAAGGACGCAGCTCGAAAGGCATCCATTCTACTTCTACATCCTTCCCTTTGATCGCTTCTTTTAACGGTTTTTCTGCCAAGAAACAAAAAGGACATACATAATCTGAATATACCTTAATCTTTATAGTCATTGCGATCTTCTCCTTTTCTTGCATGATTGTGTCGCACATCTGACCTATTCCCTTGACTGTGAAGGAAATTCATCACACATTCGATTATTCTCCACCTACTTTTGTATTTTATTTTGTTGTGCATTTTTCTAAACATCGCCATATGCACCTTTACACTCATTAATCATTGCTTATATGTGTATTTTCAAGTAAGGTATCTTGTTTGCATGTTTTTATAAATTTTATATTTGAATTTTGCACAATATGTAATTAGTTAAAAATTTATAGTCTTAGCTGATTAGTATAAAAAACAGCTCAACGGTTTGTTAAGCTGTTCAGCGCATTTCTGAGGAATTTTTAATTGGATAAAGAAAGAATTTTTAACGCCCAAGCAATAAACCGCCATCGTTTAGTTCCATATACTGTCTTCTTTTTCTTTTTGATACTATGATATATTTGCAAAGCAGCCTCTTCTGGAGATGCTGCCCAAAACAGTTTATCAGGTTCGCCTTTAGCCATTTCCGTATCAATGAATCTGCATTTAACGTCCGTGGCAAACACGTTTTCCTGTTGCATTTTTAGTTTTTTTCGGATGTTCATCAAGTAGTTGGATACGAAAGTTTTTGAGGCATTGTATAAAGGAGCAACCGGATTAGCCATTAATGCTCCAACCGATGATAGGCCGAATAAATGACATGCATCCTTCGCTAGAAAATGATGACATGCCACGTTCACTGTCATTACAAAACCTGAAACATTCTCATCTATTGCCTCCTTTGACAATCGACTTATGTATTAGTTGTTCTTGGAGAGCAAGGAGCTTATCTTCCCTTCTAGCGGCTAACCCGACAATATATCCCTTATTCGATAAAATTTCCGCCAATTCTTCGCCTATGCCGGAACTTGCGCCTACAACTATCGCTTTTCTCAAGTCATCCTCTCCATAGTTCTATTCTTATCTTTTCCAGATTCTTTAGTATTAGAAATCTTTTAATAAACGCTAAACCAATTAGACGTTATTTGGTTTGTCTCTTTCTACTAACTATAATCTGTTCTTATGACGATCGACGAATTGTTTTTTATTTCATCATATTCTCGAATTCTTCAATATCCTTATTAAATTCGGATTGCGTTTCTATGATTATTTGCTGTAAATCATCGGTTATTTGGCTAATCCTTCTTACTTCGTTTGAAATGTTTTCTACATTCATATTCATATTTTTAACGGCATGATCAACCTGACCAGCCAATTTCCGCACTTCATCAGCGACCACCTTAAAACCTCGTCCATGTTCTCCCACCCGGGCAGCTTCAATAGCTGCATTTAAGGCTAGCATATTCTTTTGTGAGGAAATATTGCGTATAAGTTTAGATATCTCACTGATTAGATCTGTTTGCGTTTTTAATGATTCGATGGCCTGAATTTTTTCAGAAGAATTGGTGACAATTATATTGACTAATTCTACGGGCATATCTTTTAATTGAGAAATGATTCCCCTTGTATAATTTTCTCGTTCTGTAATATTAGTGGCGATTTTCAGAACAGCTTCCACTTCCCCGTCCGCATCTCGAACCGGAATATAGGTCGCTTCGAACCATAGTAAATTTTCCCGCTTGCTTACTCTCTGAATTTTCTCTTGGAATTTGACTCCTTTTCCAAGGTTCATCCACAAGTCTTCATACTGCCTGCTGTTTCTAAACGCTGGCCTGCAAAATTGCTCATGCTTCATATTTTTCATTTCACTGGCTGTATAGTCCAAAGTCTTTGCAAAGTTTTCATTCGCCCAAATCACTTCTCTGTTCAAGTTAAATTCTATCATTGCTAAGTTGGACTCCAATGCCGTTACAACAGCTGCTTCGTTTAATACTTGCGAAGTCATTTTTTACCCCTCTCATTGTAGGGGCAGCCCAGCCATCATAACCCATTTGGTTTTAGACCTGTCGGCTTTGCGTCCTAATCTTTCGACAAGTTTGCTTTTCACATTTTTAATAAGTAATAGTTATATTATAAATCTTTTTATTGGCAATGTTATAAAATTTTGCAGAAAATAAAAAATCACTATTAGGCTACTGCTATAAGATGAAAATAAAGTTATTTCATTTTATAACGTCAAACAAGCATACCCCCGTTCAGACTTCAGAACGGGGGTAATTCGATAGAAGATGCTTTACTGCGCTTGAAAGATAACTGATACGCTGACTTTCTAATTGATTATCATTACTTTTTTGAAACTGGTATCCATATTTCACTTTTGAAAGTGGGTGAAGTTACATCTTTATTTTCGTTCCACAGGATTTCTGGACCTTCTATTTGTTCATAATTTGAGGATGGGAACCATTCAGAATAAATGCGTCCCCATACATCTTGCAGCGTATCCGGAAATGGTCCGATGGCTTCAAATACAGCCCACGATAGAGCAGGAACTTCAAGCTGTGTTAGATGATCAGGACACGCTTTCGTTGTTGCCACGCCAATATAGTGATCAAGTTCCCCTTTTTCCTCCATCCTGCCTTCAGAAAAGTTGGTGGATGCACTAAGAAGTCCTATAGGTTCGACATTAGAAAGTTTTTTTAGAGTATTTATCGTTTCACTATCTAAGCTTCTCCACATAGAGGCAATGTCCGGATTAACTCCGTTGAAAATAATAGGAACTCTTTTCTTCATACCCACGATGCGAAATGCCTCTTTTTCTTCCATTCGATAGTTCATTTCATTTCCTCCTTTGATTGATAAATGGAAGGTCATTCGTGGATAAGCTTTAAGTGAATGGCCATTACTTCTAGCCTCTGAAGGTGTGATGCCATGCAAATTTTGAAAAGCCCGTGCAAAAGAATCGGGGGAATTGTATCCATATTTTACGGCAATGTCAATGACCTTTGCGCAGCTGTCTTTAAGCTCAAACGCGGCAAGAGTAAGCCGTCTGCGCCGGATGTACTCTGATAATGAAACACCTGAAAGAAAGGAAAACATCCTTTTAAAGTGATATTCGGAGCAGAAAGCCCGTCTTGCTACTTCTTTAAAATCAATCTCATTCGTAAGGTTTTCTTCAATATATTGTAATGCGCCATTCATATCTTTAAGCAAATCCATTGATATGACCTCCTTTATCAAAAGAATAGCAAGAATCAAATGCATCCATCCGACTTTTCGTGCACAATTATGTAGGGTTAATTTATAGATAATAAAACGTGTTATTCAACAAAATAGTCCAATTGAAGAATAACAGAAGAAGAATTTTCAAATAACTTTATCTTTAATGTAACATCTTTACTTATAATTAAACGACTTTATTGTAAGTCGACAACTGGATGTTTTATAGAAGATAGACTCATGCAACACTACAAAACTGATGCTACTAGAACTTTTGCACAATGAAAAGCGTTCGTAACCATTCCATGAAGAAAGGGATAGATGATAATGTTAACTTTTCAAAGATTAATAGCCAGCAAAGACTTTGAATTTTATAGAGTTATTACTCCTGACTTTGATAATGTAGGATACTTAATATTTTATGATACTCACCGGAAAACTGTCTTAAGTGATAATACGGTTTTATCCGAAAGTGGGATGAGTGAAGAGGAATTTGAAGATTATGCTAGAGCTAATCATATTGCTGTCTTGTTCTTTTCGTATTTTGAAACTCACCATGAGAAATATGATAGTGAATTTCGACAAATATTAAATTTTGTTGACGGCATGTTAGACTATAAACCAGATACCACTTATTTTATGGATGTTTACACTATTGATAAAGAACTGGAGTTTGGTTATCCTAATGAATTCGAGAAGGTAAGTGAATTTGCAAGTTATTTAGTAGAGAGAGCAAATAAAGAAATTACTATTCCAAAAATCAGTAGGAATTCTTTTAAACACTTAACTCAGTAATAGAAATGTTAAAATCAATATTTCAACAAGAAGCTTTAATTCATTCTAAAAACAAAAAAACATAAAAATCTCTGTGAAAGTTAACAGGAATTTCCTTTGCCAAGTTGTTTTTCAACAACACAAAAAACTCATTTTGGATATGAATGAGTTTCATTTTATCAACAAAAGGGGTTCGGAATGGTCTTATTCTGAACCCCTTTTGATTTTTCATTAGTTTTAAAGCCATTCGAGAGAAAGATATCCCTCTCCAAGTTCATCTTAAAGCAAGTATAGTTGTACGGCTACCCTAATTTTGCAAGCCCTATTGATTGGAATGGAAGCGCGAAGACTCCTGCGGGATCAGCGGGACAGGTGAGACCCCGCAGGCGCTTTCGCGACGAGAAGGCTCACCGCCCGCCCCGCGGAAAGCGAAGCGTCTGGAATGGAAATCAACAGTCCCCGTTCAGCTCTAATGTCATTAAGTTTGTCTACATTCTGAAACTCATTTGGAATACAAATGAGTTTTTTCTTTTAAATCAATATTTATAGACTACTTTTAATCCGTATCTATTTTAAACTAACAAGTTCTAGACTATCAAATGAGAAAACAACTTTTCATCTTACAGTCGCTAATGCTGGTCTTGAAATGGAAAACATTGAAATATCATGAATCGTTTGCCCATGAATGATTATCTCGCTTAGTACTTCTCCTAAAACGCTACTATACTTAAAGCCGTGTCCCGAAAACCCACCGGCAATCATCACGTGCGAAAATCCAGGGTACTGATCTATAATAAAGTCCTTATCGGGGGTTTTTGTAATCATACAGGAGCTGCCCTTTATAAGTTTGCCGGCTGCTCCTGGCAAAAACTTTTCTAAAAAGTTTCTTAAATCTCCTTCATCATTAAGGTATTTGCCAAAGTCCTGACTCATTGCATCTGGATCTGTTTCTTTCTCCGAATCATTCCGGCCAACTTTCACACCACCACCTGTTATATTTGGAAACCCATAGTATTTTTGATTTTCTACATTAAAATAGAAGCAAGGCAGCAAAGGATGTTCATAATTCTTACTATTCGCTTCAAACCATCCTAATGTTTTACGCATTGGCTGTAACGGCAACCTTAATGACGAAAGAAGTTTACCTGTCCAAGCTCCTGCACAAATCACCACTTTATCAGCATAAACAGTCTCATTTGTAGTTTTTACAGCCACTCCACTAGTTGAAAAATCAATGCATTCTACTTTTGTATTATTCTTTAGTGACATATTATATGTTAGACCTAACTGTTTGTATGCAAGGATACATTGTTCATTAAGAAGAGCTCCAGAGGAGGATTCAAAGTAGCCAACAAGATGTTCAGGAATTGAAAAACCCGGCCATCTTTTTTGAATTTCATTCGCCCTCATCCTTTCTAAGGATAAAGAATGCTCTGTAGCACTTTTGACTGTTTCTTTTATAAAGGGAGCATCATCTTCTCCCACCATTAGAGTACCAGATGGAATGAAAAGCGTCTGACCCACTTCCTCTTCTAACTGCTTCCACAACTGTTGTGCTCTGAGAACGAGGCTTACATAATGGCCGCCTTCCCCAGTGGCATGGCGGATTAACCGAGTTTCCCCATGATGGCTTCCCCTGCCATGTGGAGGATCAAACGCATCGATTAATAAAGTATCGATCCCCTTCTTAGCTAAATAACAGCCTGTGGCCATTCCGACAGAGCCGGCACCAACAATAACGACACTGTAATGCTTTTTCATAGCGGAGAGTCTCCCTTTCTATTCTGATCAATACTCTGGAACTCTCATTTCCCAGACATCATGAACTTGCGGGCTATTTGTAATCAACAATCCCCAAACCAAAGCTAAAACAACACGGTTAAGATAAAAAACGTCACAGAAAGGATGCTAAACCTTTCCCTCGCATTTGTCCTCTTCCTTCCTGGATTGTCTTACTCTACCCCTTCAACTAAAGGAGCCGGGAATGAGAGGAGAAGGAAAATACTTTTTAAAGAATGTAAAATAAGTCTATTTGCCTCTGGCATACTTTACCCAGCCCACTATTACTGTTGCTGCTGCTATATAGCAAACACTAGCTGAAAAATAAACGATAAAATCCCATATACCCATTGTGTGACCCCCTCTTTCAGTAAGTAATTAGATTTTTCGCTATTTCCGCTGTTCTTGTTTATGCATCTACTTTCTCCGTAGGCATGTTTTGATAATTTCGCGGCATTTTATGCAATGTCATAAAGTGAGTAACCCAAAAAACAACTAAATTTACGACGATCCCTACTGCAATGGCCGGAATGCCAAAAGGTTCTCCTAAAATGTTCAGCCATAGGATCGTGACAAGCAGGCCCGCTACAATGGCTGGCGGCCCAGCATATGGAGATACTTTGCGCTCCGAAGGCCCTCCCCAAAGTATAGCTATACATAGTGGTGGCAAGACCGATGGAGCCCATAGCTGAAAAGCGTATAACATGAGCCCCATTACACTAGGGATAAATAACGATACAATAATCCCGCCAATTCCAACTATCAAAGTGGAGTATTTTGTCCATTTTAACAAGCTGCTGTCATCAGCACTCTTGTTAATAATCTTGCCGTAAATATCTCTTGTAAAAATAACGGCTGCCGTATTTAAGATAGAGCTTCCTGTCGACATGACAGCTGAAAGCAATCCACCAAATACTAACCCCACAATGCCGATCGGTAAGTACTCCTGTGCATAAGTAACAAATACCACATCTCCATTTAAACCTGGAAATTCAACAAATCCAATCAGACCGATTACCATGATTACGATGGTAAGAAAAATGTACATAATAGCAAAAGATACAGTGCTCCACTTGCTAATATTGGACGTTTTAGAAGATGCATATCGCTGGATATAGTGCGGCGCTAGTGCCTCTCCTAATAAAAAACTTAAGAATGTTGCAATAAATATACCAACTGTCCAAGGTCCTCCAAAAAAGACTAAATGCTCTGTATCAATGGCACCTACTTGATCAATAATCTGTGTCATGCCTCCCATTTTGTTAACACCTATGACGGCGGCTGTAGCCATACTGCCCACAAGAATAATAAACTGAATAGCGTCCGTGTATATAACTGCTAGCATCCCTCCTGCCCATGTATAAATGATTGTTATTAACGCACCAATAATGGTTAAAGTGATAAAGGGCAACTCGATAACCGGCTCCAAAATACGACCGAGCGCCAAAACCTGAACACCAAACATGCTTGCCATAAACAAGAATGCAATAATACTGGCTATAAGCTGGCCTGACCTTCCAAAATAAAACTCCATAATATCGCCAATCGTATATATATTTTCCATCTTACTTATGCGCGGTGCTACGAAAAATCCAATCAGAATTTGGCTGATGACCACTCCTAGAAGTGCCAAGAAAACAACAATACCAGTTTCATAAACGAAAGAAACTCTGCCAACTGTTGCCCCACCGCCGGCTAATGTAGCCCCGATGGTCGCAAAAATCAAAGCAAATGGCATAGATCTCCCTGCGACAGAATAATCACTGAAGGATGTAATCTTATTCATTGTGAAATAACCGATCCATAAAACCACTAACATATAAACAACTAGTATGGTAAGGTCCAGCCCACTTAGCATCATAATCCCTCCTGTATTTTCATTTATCGTTACTCATACAGCAAAGCGATTCGGTTCAAATGGCTGTATATTAAATTCGGTTTGCCCGGAATGAATTAAATCTGACATTATCTTGCCTGTAGCAGGCGCCATGGCCATGCCGACCATGCCATGTCCGGTTGAAACAAACAGGTTTTTATAGTCTGGAACTCTCCCTAAAACAGGTAAGCCATCCGGTGTCATCGGCCGCATTCCTGTCCACTCTTCCTCCATATCACCCGTTAAATCTTCATTTAAGTAACCTGAGACAGCGGAGCGGATTCCTTGCAGCCGCTTCTTATCAAGTTTCGTGTTAATTCCCGACAATTCCATCGTGCCACCCATTCTTACCGCACCATCAAATGGTGTGATTCCTGCTTTGACATCCCCCAAATAAAGGGGCCGCTGGATATGAATCTTTGGGTTAGTGGCGGTAATGCTATAACCTTTTCCAGCAGTTAAGGGAAGAGCATAACCAATTCTCTTGGCTAAAGTGCCAGACCATGCTCCATTTGCTAACAAGAAGTGATCTGCTTCAATCCGAGTTGATTTTGTGTGTACGGCTATCACTTCATGTCCCTGTCTTTCCATGTCGATGACTTCTGTGTGGGGCAATAGTTCTGCACCGGAAGCGGCCAGCTTTCTTGTAAGCGCTTTAGAAAAAGATTCTGGTCGAATATGATATTGTTTTGAAAGTAAAATTCCTCCAATTACTTGATTAGACAGGTTGGGTTCTAGGTCTCTCACTTCTGCAGCACTCAGGGCAACTGGTGATTCGTGTCCATGAACAGCCGCTCCATTTTCCAGCCGCTTTATTTTATTGTTAAGATTTTCTTGATGCAAGAAAGCGAATAAGATTCCTTTTCTGTGTAATTCAAAGTCCAATCCTTCAGACTGAAGGGAATCAAATAATTTCAATGTCGATTGGCTCAGTGTTAACAAGGCTGTTTCTCCATCTTCAAAATCGCGTTCGTTACAATACTTCATAAACTGGCTCACCCATCCGGATAGCTGAGGAAGTGCGGATGGCTTAATATACAAAGGACTGTCTTTTTGGAGCAGCATTTTAAATGATTCTGTCATTAATCCGGGGGCTGGGACGGGTTCGTGTAAAGCTGGACAGATCCACCCCTGATTTCCCCTTGAACACGCCTCTCCAAATTCTCCTTTATCCACGACAGTCACATCGTAGCCTGCTTGTATTAAATAATAGGCACTGCTAAGACCAATGACACCGCCTCCAATAATAACTACTTTCTCTTTCATATCTAAATGCTCCTTTCCATTCATCAGCAATTCATTTGAATTTTCTGATAATTTTATTTAATTTTATTATTAGTGGCGGAATTGTACATTGTTTCATGTGCCTAATATTCAGAAGTTTTTCACAAGAAATTTTTTACTTTTTGCACAGTCATACTTTGTTCAGTCATTTTATACAGCCTGCCTACATGTCCGATGTTCCCATATTCTCCATCATTACAGCGAGATAGAGCATAAATGCATTCTTGTAATTTTTAAGATCGATATCGCTAATTTCATAAATTTTATTCAAGCGATATTGCAGTGTATTTCTATGAATAAATAACCTATTCGCGGCACTTTTCTGATTGAATCCAGATTCACACCATGCACAAATTGTTTTGGATAAATCTTCCCAATCAGACTGTTCCTTCAAAGACGTTAACATACTTAATATGTAGCGCTTCGATAGATCTTTTTGGATGCTTGATACTAAGTCTTCAAAAAACAAATCTTGAATAAAAAAAACACCTGAAGAAGCATGTAGCTTTTTTCCAATTTTCAAAGCTCTCCATGCATCTTTATAGGATTGGCTTAATTCATTCATATTCTTTGCAATGGCGCCAATTCCGATAGAGGCGGAGATTCCTTTTGCTTCAAATTGAGCGATTATGCTTGAACACTTATCTTGTATCTCTTCGATAACTCCGTGTTCTGAGAATTGAAAGGCCAGAGCGGAAAGAACAATAAATTTATCATCCTGCATAGGAGCAATCAAGTCATTTGCTTTGTGAAAAGTCTTTTGTATGATAGCTAATACGTCTAGCTTTAGAGACTGAATCTGCAGTTCAGCAGATTGCTGCCCTCCTGCTTTTTCATATATTTTTTTAGTTAAATTTTCAAAACGAAAAAGATCAATGGCGATAGCTATATGAGGCGGCTGTAAATCATAACCTAGCTCGTGTCCTCTAGACAACAAGTAAGATTCGTCGCTCTTTTCATCATCAAAAACAGAAATCTCTTGGATCAAATTCTTCACCGCTTGTTCCCGAAGATGACTGGATTTCATATACATTTCTTGATGAAGCATCGTTTCAATATATCTCTTTAATAGATAACAATATTTCTTTACCTTTGCTTTTTCACCTGCCATTCCAAATGATCCAATATTTTTATTGAATAATTCAATGGGTAAAGCAAATCCTGGTTTCGTACCTTTCATTTTATCGATATTCATCGTATCTGGATTCGGCTTGCCTGTTTTGATAATTTGAACAGAGGCTTCATGAAAATCACCTAGCCTGGAAGGATCACTTGAACCAATAATGATCGAATCTTCATCTGTTATAATTACTTCATATCCAATAATCTCGCTTGTCGAAACGGCGATCTTCTGCGCAATATCGTCTAACATACTAGTACACCTCCCGTGCTCACTTTCTACAACTTTTTAGCTATTTTATTTATATAAAAATTCCTTCTTTTATTTTCGCATAATAGCAGTGTTTCTGGGAGATCTGCTGAATAGAAAGCTCCTCAGAAAAATAGCTACCAGAAACATCAACAGAAAGCTCTCTAAATAAAAGGTGCTTAGACTACTATTCCTTTACGTATTTAAATACAAAAAAGCCCCGGATTTCGGGACTTTTTAATCTTCATTTTAAAATAAAACCACTTAAAACCATAAGTACGTTTAAAATGACATGCCATACGATAGACGGAACAATGCTTTTAGATTTGATGGTGAGCCCGCCATAAAATAGCCCTCCCACAGAAAAAGCAAGGCAAGCAAGCCATGGAAAACCAAGTGAATAATGCTGCAAACCGAAGCCTAAGCTCGTGATGATGACTGCCCACTTTTCACCTAGTTGCTCGGAAAAGCGGCTTAAAAGAGCCCCTCGCCAAATCAGTTCTTCCAATACAGCATTTGTAAGCGAAAAGATAATAGTTAACAGCCAGACTTCCTGAATGAAAGACCAACCGTTTAGAATAACAAATGGTGTGCATATTAAAATATTTACCGTTACTGCTATAGTGAGAAAAAATTTAATCTTTGTCTGGTGAAAGCCAGACCAGATAAAGGGAAAATAAATGTATTCATTCCATTCGGGCCTTCTCCAATATCTAATAAACGGAGAGCTTGAAAAGAGTGAGAGTACAACCAGCGGGATTAAAACAGTCACTAACGATAATCTATTTAAAAAGATATGTAATTCTCGCGATTCAGCTTGAACGATCCCATGAGCGTTTATGTACAAATAAATGAAGAACCCTATCCCAAAGAAGCTAGTGGTATAAACAAATGATTTTAGAGGTTTATCCAAAATCACAAATAAAAAAATAGCAAAAAAGATGCACAAGCTCATGAGTAAGTAACTGTGAATTTGTATGGAAATAACAAGCAAGACAAATAAAGATAAGCAAGCCATGCTTTTAGTAAAAGTATGGTGTATGTTCATCCCCTCCTTTTAAGAGCGCATCCTCCTTATTTTGCTTAATTGCTTCTGGATGCCGCCTACGTGTTGAATGTTGGATATATTGATATTTTCAAGACCTTTATCATTCAATTATAACGAAAAGATCATCGTCCATGCATAAGTTTAATAGCAGCGAAGAAAAAATGCTTGGAATAATGTAATCCAAGCATTTTTTATAAATTATTGTCTATCGGGTTTTAATTTCATCATCGCTCCAAAATACTGTTGAGCGGTAGTAAAACAAATAAATGCACAAAGCTCACTGATTTCAGCTTCAGAAAAATAATCGGCTACTATTTGAAAGGCCGAATCCGGAACATTTCCTTTTTCATATTTTAAAAATACCTCTGCAAATCCTGTTGCGACTGCTGTTTTTTCATCAAATAAATGCGGATCGGGCTTCCCTTTTGCCTTGCAATACTCACAGCCATTACTTTGTGCCAAAGTTCTTCTAACCTGCTCTTTTAGTTTAGATGAAAGCAGTCCATCCTGCTCCAGCACTTCTCCTAAATCAGACCATGCCTCCATTACTTTTCTATTGTGGCCTAATAATTTTTGAAAAGGTGTCTTCCCGAAGTTTGATTGAATAACTCTTGCCACCTGCACCACCTCCTTGTTACATTAAATATAAACTGAAAAAGCTTGATTTCACATTAAATACAAAATGTTTTTCCATAAGGTAAATTAAACATTCAACAAAAAAAGGGAGATTTCTTTAAAAATGAAAATAGATGAGATTGATAAGAAAATATTAGTTGAGTTATCGCAGAACAGTCGTTTGTCGATGAGTGAACTTGGAAGGAGAATTAATTTATCTTCCCCGTCTGTTACTGAACGGGTCAGACAAATGGAGTCATTTGGAATTATCAAGAAGTATACATTAGACATTGATTACGAAAAATTAGGGCTGCCTATTCAATGCATCGTAGAGGCAACAGTGAAAAATGGGGATTATAACCGCTTTAAAAGGTATATAGAAAGCCTTCCGAATGTTGATTTTTGTTACCGGGTTGCGGGCAATGCCTGTTATATGCTGAAGATGCAATTTGAAAATTTCTCTCAAGCAGAAGAGTTCATTAACACAGTCAATCCTTATGCTTCTACTGTTACCCATTTTATTTTTTCAGAAGTAGAAACAAATGTACAAATAGATTTAGAATGACCCTTTCTACGCTACTAAATAAGGAGACCTAAGTTGTTAGAGTAGAAATCGATGGGCTGTCGCCTGTTTTAACAGGTGTAAAAAGCTCTATTCAGGCATTAGTCATAAAAAGAAAAAGGCTGCCAATCTGCTAGCCTTTTTCTTTGCTTCGTTCAATGGTCTTTATTCCACTCCTTGCAAAGTTAGATTTTATTGATGTTTTCATAAACGATGGGCAGTTTGAGCGATTCGGCCGGCAGCGGGCGACTAAAATAATAGCCTTGCCCCTCATCGCATCCTTCCTTCTTCAGAAAAGCCAACTGTTCGTCCTCTTCAATCCCCTCTGCAATCACGCCTATATTCAATTTATGGGCCAAAGATATAATGGTAGAAGCAATAGCCATTCCATTTAAGTTTTGTTTCATATCTTCAATAAAGCTGCGGTCAATTTTCACATGGTCAAAGGAAAACTGTCTTAAATAACTAAGCGAAGTGCACCCTGTTCCAAAATCATCAATAGCCATTGAAATACCGATTGCTTTTAGCTTCATTAAATTTTCTTTTAAAAGTTTAGTATCCTCTATTAAAACACTCTCTGTCACTTCTAGCTCTAGCCATTTTGCCTCAAGTCCTGTCTCTTTAAGCACCATGCTTACTGTTTCAACAAAACTTGGGTGCCGCAACTGTATAGTGGAAACATTGACGCATACTTTAAAGGGAGGGTGCCCAAGATCCTGCCAAGCTTTATTTTGAGAGCAAGCTGCGTGAAGAACCCAGTTGCCTATGGGAATGATTTGTCCACTTTCCTCTGCAATCGGGATAAATTGGTCCGGTGATATAAAACCAAGATTGGGATGATTCCATCGTATTAATGCTTCCATCGCTCGCAGCTCACCATTATTCAAGTCGACAATCGGTTGATAATAAAGCAAAAACTCCAGATTCTTAATCGCTGCTTTTAAATCTTTTTCAATTGTTAATTTGTAAGCAGCCTCTACTTCCAGTTCTTTTGAATAGACTGTATAGCTGTTTCTCTCATGCTTTTTTGTGTAATACATAGCTGTATCAGCATTTTTTATTAATTCCTCTACACTTTCTTTTTCTCCATCATTAAGTGCAATCCCTATACTCACTGAGGTCGATACAGAGTGCCCCATCACATCAAAAGGTTCTGCCATTGCCTGATTTAGACGCTCGGCTAATAATATGACTTCTTCTTCATCCGTATCGGGAAATAATATGACAAACTCATCTCCAGCAAATCTGCTAATCGTGGCGGTTTCATGTACAATCTCTTTTAATCGCCTAGAAACCGCTTTTAAAAATTCATCTCCTACATGGTGTCCCAGTGAGTCATTGATCACTTTAAAGCGATCCATATCCAGAAAGAGGACCGCATACTGGTGATGACTCCCTTCTGATAGCTTGGCAACTTGCTGGAGCCGATCCTCAAACAATTTTCGGTTTGGCAATTTAGTTAATGGATCATAGAATGCCAGGTCCTCCATCAACCTTCTATGCTCTAATTTTTCTGTAATATCTTTAGCAATCCCATAAGCCCCTATGACTTCTTCGCCTGATCTCATCGGAAAATTGGTAATATCCAGGTATTTCTGTTCTCCATTTTTGCACATGATGGAAACTTCATAGTTTTTGGTAGCTCCCTGTTTCGCTTCTTCAAAATTGTGAACAGCAATGGGCAGATCTTCAGGAACGATCAGCGGAATAAAAGACATCTCTAACAATTCATTTGTCGAATAACCTGTTAGCGCTTTACACCCCGGATTCGCATCTATAAAATTGCCGTCCATATCAAAAGTGAAAATAGCATCTGGGTTATTATAAAAGAGAGATTGGAAGCGCTCTTTATTTTCTTTCAACTTTACATGAGCAATGACTTCTTTTGTTATATCAACCACTGTTCCGAATATCATTCTTTTGCCATTCACAATGGCTTTAGTCGCATGCACGGCTGCATGTATCAGACTACCGTCTTTTTTAAATGCTCTCACATGGTATGGCACTTGAGCCCCGCGCTCTCCCGTTTCTTTATGAACGCCTTCTCGTAATAAAGATAAATCATCAGGATGTATTAATTTATCCAATGCGACTTTGTCTCCAACTAACTCCTCTTTTGTATATCCAACAAGTTGGCAAAATTGATGATTAATATACGAGTAAGTAGCATCTTCTAATACGTACATACCGACAGGTGCATTTTCAACTAGAGTTTCAAACATCTCTTTATAAAAAGCAGGCTCTTTTGAAAGTGCTTGATGATTCTCCTCTAGTGAGCTCTGGAGATGGCCTTGAAATAGTTGTATATCACGGCTGCAGCTGTAGTTTTCATTGTTTTCATTTTTCATTATGTTTACCTCCAAGAGGACGGATTCACTTGTATAATTTAGAGTACCTATCTAGAGCAGCATTTGACAAGAGTAAATATAGACGAGCAAGCATTTAAATTGTGAATGATCCATCTTCTTCCACAAAAAGGATATACTTCACGTGGACAAAAAGACCGACATAGAATCGTAATTTGTTCTGTGTCGGTCTTTCTGCATTATGAAGAGTATTTTATTCAACAAGCGATTTTTACATTTTGGCTCTGCTAAAGATCCATGATATTTTTTGAATCGTTGATGATAATGGAGAACGTCCCCCTGCGCAGTGCCTGTTCATTGTCTATTACATTTCCCTTATCTTTCTTAAGGTAAACACCGTTCGTTATGTCATCATCCTTCATCCCCAGCATTTATGTTCTTCTTCCAAGAGAAGATCCTTTATAAGGTAGATGAAGTTTTTATTGACTAATCTGGCGATCGTTGTGGTCACCACAAAGAAAATAACTTAATTTCTTTATTCCGTGCTCTATCTCCTCTAAACTTGGCTCCCCGTATCCGATCATAATCTGGTTGTTCGGTTTCTGCTGTTCATACAGGCTAGAAATTCGATCTAACGCAATGCCTTGCTGATAAGCTTGGTGAATTACATGATCTTCTGTCAGATGAGCGGGCAATTCTAACACAATATGTAATCCCGCTTCCTCTCCTTTTACTTTAAAGCCCTGGCCTAAATATCTTTCAATATTCTTTAATAAGTGCATCCGTTTCTTCCGATAGAGCACCCGCATTTTCGCAACATGTTTGCTATATAGCTCTTTGTTTATGAATTCGGCCAACGTATGCTGGTCTACTTTAGAAACGGTTGATTTTAGATGCTTATTAAAATCTTCAAACGGCTTCACGAAATGAGCGGGCAATACAATGTAACTGATTCGTAAAGAAGGCATCAATGTTTTAGAAAACGTGCCAAAATAGATCACATGCTGAAGCTGGTCCAGATTGGCTAAAGTTGGAATAGGCGTACCTGTGTACCGAAACTCTGAATCATAATCATCCTCTATAATGACGCCTTGATTCTTCCTTGCCCAATTTAACAGATCTATCCTTCTTTGGATTGTCATGACCTGCCCATTTGGAAATTGGTGAGCGGGTGTCATATACAGGCAATTTATATGAAGATCTGGTACTTGGCAGCCCTCTTCATCTACATCCACAAGCTTATAGGGACGCCCAAGCTGCCGAAGTGTGGCCTTTGCTCTCATAAAACCAGGCTCTTCTATCCCTATGCTCCTATCTTCAAAAAACAGCATGCAATTCATAAATTGTTGTTGAAAGCCGCTAAAGACAAATACTTGCTGATAACTGCAACTTAGTCCTCTAGCTGTTGCTAAATACTGGGCAATCGCGCGACGAAGCACTTCTTCTCCTTGCCATGGGGCATTTTGAGGAGAAAGCATCTGCAGCTTTTCACGGTAAATGCGCAACCATTGATTATAAGGAAAGCTATGCAAATCTACCTGCCCGTTTCTAAAGTTATAAGCAGGGGGAACTTCTTGCTGATTGTTTGGTAAATCTTCCGTTTTGTTTTTTTGTTCATGCCATTCTTCCAAAATAGCCGCTACGAAGTACCCTCTCCTCTCTATCGAATAAATGTATCCTTCACTTACCAATTGATCGTATGCTTGTTGAACAGTGATCACACTGACATTCAATTGAACAGCTAACTTTCTTTTAGCGGGCAACTGCGTATCCTTTCTGAAATTCCCAAGCAAAATGCCTTGTCGGATGCCTTCATAAATTTGAAGAAACTTTGGCTTCTTATGAGAGAAGTGAATTTCTAATTCCATATCCATACTCCCTGGTATTATATTTTTTATCATTTTTGATACTACCTATATTATCAAAAATGCTTTTAAATGGTGACAGGGAGTGATACAAATGAGAAAACTAGAAAACAAAGTGGTTTCATTAATTCCCATCCAGTTAGAGCATATTGATGGAATCCACACTGCAGCCCAAGACATGAGCATTTGGGAGCATATGTCTGTTAACTTAATGACTAAAGAGGACTGTAGAAATTATGTAGAGGATGCGTTAAAGAAGCGTGAAAGTGGCACAGACTTTGCGTTTGTGATTTTCCATAATGACACCAAGCAAATTATTGGCTGTACTTGGTTATTGGATATTCACCCAGCGCATAAACGGTTAGAAATTGGTTCCACCTGGCTGAACCCAAATTATTGGCGCACAACCGTCAATACAAATTGTAAATGGCTGTTGCTGCAACACTGTTTTGAGGAGCTTGACTATAACCGTGTGCAAATTAAAACAGGGCACCGTAATGTACGCTCTCAAAAAGCAATTGAACGAATCGGCGGCATAAAGGAAGGGACTTTGCGAAATCATATGATCCAGCGAAATGGAGATATTCGGCACACGGTAATGTATAGCATGACACAAGAAGATTGGCCAAAGGTAAAACAGCTATTTCTGGCTCAATTGTTGTAAAAAAGCATAACTGCAAACAGGTGAATAGGTGTGCTTTATTGAACCCTGTTGATAGGGAGCTATAAATGACTTTAAAAAGAGCGCGTTCTTGCAAGCATTCATATATAATCACTCGGCAAGAACGCCTCCTCATCAGACCTACTCTATTCCGCTAATCCGCTTGTCTTCTCCAATGATCTCCTATGTATCTTACTGAAAGAGGCATCATTTTTCCGATAAGTAATAACCCGCTGCTCCTAATACGACACCCAACAAGGCTCCCCCCAGTACCTCACCTGGTTTGTGGCCAAGGACCTCTTTAAGTGGATCAGGTACCTTTTCTTCATATTTAACCGGATCATCTTTATGAATTTTATCGATCAATTCATCTAGGTCGTTCACTTTTAAAGTTAATTCTCCTGTTTGTCTGCGGATGCCCTGCGCATCGTACATCACAATGACCCCAAAAATAACTGAAAGAGCGAAATCGATGGACGATGCACCTTTTTTCATAGCAATGTAAGTGGCCAGAGAGGATACTCCAGCCGAGTGAGAGCTTGGCATTCCACCTGTGGCTAAAAACAGTTCAGGCTTCCATTCCTTTTTCTTTATATAATGAAGTGGTATTTTCAAAGCCTGGGCCATTCCAATACTTGATAATGCAGTAATTATTCCTTTATTCAAAATGCTCACCTCCATGTTATTTTGAAAAAAGTTGGTTGTTTTTATTCTTTCTTCAGATCATTAATAAAAAAGACAAACAGTCCTTACCATAGGGTTTAGCCGGTCTAATAGGATATTTCTCTTTTTTCCAGGAAGTTAAACAAAAAACTTGAGGAAAAACAGAATAGCTAGACTTTTTTCATCGATTGCTTCTTTTGGTGACTGTTTTTTTGTTATATTTATTTGAATTTTACATACACTACACTATTCACTAATTATCATATCTCTTCCTAAAATGATATGAACGTTATTCTACCGTCCGAAATGGTTTAGGTTTAAATGCTAAATCCATGCTTCTTCAATAAATACCATTATGCAGCCCTATTCTCATAACTGGGCCAGCGATTCTTTTGATATAGAAGAGACTGAGCTGCAAGAAATACTTCTTCTGTGTACCCCTTATTACATAACCCTTAGCTCCAACAGGCTTTACGTTACTATGGTAAAAGGGTCCCTCACGTAAACGGTCATGCTAAGCACCCCGCTCTTATTTTCGAACGGGGCGCCCAATAAATTGACCATTTAGCAAATCAAGCGAACTTGTTAGATGGATTCTTTATATTTTTTCAATTTACGAATGACGGAAGGCTGGCTGATACCTAGATATTCAGCCATTTCATACGTAGATTTACAATGTTTCTGTGCCTTAGAAAGCATTAGCTTTTCCACACGCTCCATCACATTTTTTAAATTGTGGTCTTCAATTACGAATTGTTCAATTAGCGACATCTCCTCCCCATTCGTTGGTTCTTGGCCAAGAATAGAAGCAGGTAAAGAATTTGGCCAAATCATCGGTTCCTCGGATGTTAAAATTAGCCGTTCCATTAAATTCTCTAACTCTCGTACATTGCCGGGCCACTTATACTTAAGCAGAACTTCATAAGTGGAAGAGTGTAACTTTTTTGACGTATTGTATTTTCTATTAATAAGATCGACATAATGATTAATCAGCAAAGAAATATCTTCTTTCCGGTCCCGTAATGGAGGGATATGAACCGGAATAACATTGAGCCTATAATATAAGTCCAGACGAAAATCGCCTTTTTGAACCATTTCCTCCAAATCTTTATTGGTCGCTGCGACCAGACGAAAATCAATACGGCGTTCTTTATTCCCGCCTATTCTCATGAATTTTTTTTCCTGCAGCACTTTTAATAATTTTGCCTGCATAGCCAAGGGCAATTCTCCAATCTCATCTAAAAATAGCGTGCCATTATGGGCTTGTTCAATTAATCCTTGTTTCCCATTTTTTTGTGCCCCTGTAAATGATCCAGATTCATAACCAAACATTTCTGATTCAAATAAATTGATAGGAATGGTGCTGCAGTTCACTTCAATAAACGGTTCTTTTTGACGATGTCCCTGCGTGTGGAGCTTTCGGGCCAGCATGCTCTTGCCAACGCCGGATTCCCCTGTCATTAAAACAGTCGCATCCGTATTGGCCACCCGCTGTAGAGTTTTGGATATTTGCTGCATTTCCTTGCTCCGATAGTGAGTCTCTTTTTTTTCTCTCAACTCCTCTACCTCTGTTTGGTACCCTTTTAACTTTCTCTCTAATTGTTCATATTGCTCTTGCAGATTGCTAATTTCTGTTTGATCAATGGCATAGCTGATGACTCGAACAATATCTCCGTTTTCGTCGAAGATTGGGTAAGCCGTTGACATAATAATTTTGCCTTTCCTTGTATGCTGCATGATTTTAGTAGGCTGTTTCTTCTCAAGTACTATGGCTGTAATAGAAGGAGTAAGCAACCCCTGTTCCTGAAGTTTAAAAATAGATTCTCCAATATAGTTTTTTGGTTCTTCATCATAAACAGACCAATGATCGCTGTTCGTGTATAAAATAATCCCTTTCTCATCCGTAATGGTAATGTTGTTATTAGAAGTCTTTATAATTTTCTCTAAAATAATATCTGCAATCGACATAAGATGCTCCTTCTTGCTTTTTTATTCATCTCTCTGTTACTTTTATTCATAATTAAAATATAATTCAAAAGTGGATCAATAATCAAGAAATGGATCAAAAAACCTCGAATTTGATACAAAAACAAATCGTTTTCTGTCATATCCAACGATAAAATGCCGAATTTTAGGCAAAAGAATGTTGGCACGCATCTTGCTTATAATATAAGGCACACCGCTTTAAATCAGTTTGAAAACGCTTAGATAGGAAGAAAAGGAATTTTTCACCTTATTCAATGAGTAAAAGTCTTCTTTCTATTAAACAGCAGGCAGATCTGGGAGACTTTTTTCATAAGTCATAAGGTTTTGATAAAAGATACGAATAAACAAACCTTAGACTAATGTTTGGCTAGGCCCAGTGAGATTTAAAGCATTCATTATTAAAAGGGGGCATGAAAATAAATTGTAAGATTTGTCAGAGAGCTGCCTCTTGAATTTTCTCAACATTGTTACCATTATAAATATTACTTCTATTTATAATGGCTATGAATGATGAAAATTAGGCAGAGAAAGTTTCTGATCAAGGTGCAGGGCATCAATAAACAATAACTTTTAAGATGGGGAATTTTGAAAAGGTGAGACAAACGTAAAACTTACGGAGTGGGTGATATAATTTGGGATTGCAAAATAATGATCTAAAACACGGACTAAAAACAAGACACGTAACAATGATTTCTATTGGTGGGGTAATCGGTGCAGGGCTGTTCGTAGGAAGCGGCACAATGATCACACAGGCAGGACCTGGGGCATTATTGTCTTATATTATTGCAGGATTGATGATCGTTCTTATCATGCGGATGCTTGGTGAAATGGCTGTTGTGAATCCTGATAGCGGTTCCTTTTCAACCTATGCACACCAGGCAATCGGTCCTTGGGCTGGATTTACTATCGGTTGGCTCTATTGGTTTAACTGGGTCATTATCGTTACAATTGAAGCAACCTTGTTAGGAGAAATGGTGAACAACTGGATACCTTCCATACCTATTTGGGTACCAAGTGTTATCTTTCCTATTTTGATGACGATTACAAATATTTTTTCGGTTAAAGCTTACGGAGAATTTGAGTATTGGTTAGCCTCTATTAAAGTAGCAGCCATCGTTATTTTCCTCGGTTTAGGCGTAGCTATCGTTTTTGGACTTATTCCCGGCGTTGAAGTTCAGAGCTTTTCCACTCTGGCTACAGTCGATCAATTTTTCCCTCATGGTTTTATACCGGTGCTGCTTGGAGTTATCTTTATCACATTCTCGCTATCTGGAAGTGAAGTGGCGGCTATCGCAGCCGGTGAATCAGAAAATCCAGAGAAAAATATCATTAAAGCAATAAACGCTGTAGTTTGGCGCCTTCTTCTTTTCTTTGTTGGATCAGTTGCTGTGCTAATCATGGTCATTCCGCAAGGAGCTGAAGACTTGCTTAAAACGCCTTTTGCCAGCGTATTTGATATGGCAGGCCTTCCTGCTGCAGGTCAAGTAATGAACTTTGTTATTTTTATTTCCTTGCTTTCTGTTTTGAATTCAGGACTTTATACAAGTTCCCGTATGGTATATTCTTTATCGAAAAAAGGTTCCGCTCCTAAATTCTTATCCAAGGTCAACGAGAGAGGAATTCCTATCTGGGCATTAGCAGCTAGTTTATTTTTCGCTTATGTCTTCACAATGTTTAAATTCATTTCTCCTGATACGCTATTTGTATTCTTAGCAAATAGTTCAGGCGGTGTAACGATCATTATGTATATTTTTATCGCCTTCTCTCATATACGTTTACGGAGAAAAATGGAAAAAACAAATCCAGCGGCGCTAAAAGTAAAAATGTGGTTGTTCCCTTACTTAACTTATGCAACTATCTTTGTCTTATTAGTTATCTTTGTCGCTCAGGCTTTCATCAGTTCTATGCGCTTACAATTCTTCCTTACTACCATTTTGACCATTCTCGTTATCGGCTCTTACTTTCTTTTCTATAACAAAAAAGAAATCGTTCCAAATCTGTCTCAAGCAGATCTGAAGAAAGTCGAAACGGAAAATTGATAAACAACACCTCCACCTTATGGATGCTATTTCTCATAAGGTGGAGGTGTTTTATTAATAGCCAAATCTCTTAATCTTAGCAAAATGGTTAAAATCCAAAGCCGGTTTTTATCTTACAAACATTCATGATAGAATAATGATAATTAAGTAAATGATTGGAAAATCAGGCAAGCAAATCACCTGAAGGAGACTGCCCTTTAACTAATTGAGTTGAATCTCGAGCCAGAACATCCGCTAATCCTTCAATTCTTGGGCCGACAAGCACTTCGCTAGAGAAAGAGCCCTAGATGAAACATTCGTCATTACAAAATCAAAGGAGGAATAATTTTGATCGATTATATTTCTTTAGATATAAACATCCCTATTTTGCGCCAACTTCCTCCTCCGTTTGCTTCTGCCGCCATTTTATTTCATCCTTTTGTTCAAATGCCTGCTGGATGGAAACAAGCCCAACAAAAGTATCCAAATCATCACGTTTATCCAGACGATAGGGAAATCATAGAGCTAGGCAGTCCTGTTTCATGGAAGAAGATAATGCAGCAAAGTGGCCTGTCTAGTTTTGCGGAAGTTGCTACTGCTTTATCTGATAATTGGCTTGATAGAAAATATGCAAAGCCCCATTTAGCAAAGAAATTGGACGCTGCCCTTCATGAAGACCTCTTTTGGCCGATGGAGGACACAGTATGTATCCTTCTACTGAAAGATATTCTAGATACCTTCTCTTCGAAAGGAGCAGAATACTTTTATTACGCTGATCCCATTGAAGGTAAAAAAGGGAGAGTGAGAATTACAGACATTACGCCATTTGAACTACCTTTTCTAACACTCAGCGAGATGATCATTGCTGATGAAAACATGGACTTCGCTTTTATGAGTGAGTATGATGCTTACACAACCTATTTTTTTGCGAAAGATGAAAACATCCATACAATAATTAAGCAAAAGGAATGGGAAGCCCTTATTTGTGATAAAGAAACAACCTCTGCTTGGTTTTTATCAGAATAATAATCGTAGGTCGAGAAACTAAAAAAGATAATAAAATTTTAAGCCGCCACATCTTACATATTGCTATTTTTCTTTAGAATAGAATAAGAATAGACGGGGACCATCAGCCAAGCCTTTATTTTTTTACAACCTTGTAATCCCCCCTTGACTGTCCCTGAATAATTTCAAGTTAGCTGCTCGATTACAGAAGTGCGTTATTTTAGAAGCCAGAGTTGCCATCAGACCGGAAACCCGATGGTCTAAAACTAAAAATGACGATTCTCCAAAAAGCGATGTTTATATTAGAAAGAATCATCGCTGCATGGGAAATTGCTTCGTCATCTTCATTTCTCTCATCTCGTATGGGCCTGTCCCCTTCGGCTCATTATAATTTTTTCTTTCCCCTCCATGGCCGTTTACAGCTCCAGATGCAAAATATATAGCTCTCCATTTTTCCCCATCGCACGGATCCCTTTATCTTTAAACCCGCCTGATTGATAGACACATTGGGCTCTCTTGTTTAAATGGTTAACTCCCAAAACAATTTCATTTTTATCGGGAAAGTTTTCTTTTACAAACGAAGGCAATAATTGAATAGACTGTGTAGCTATTCCTTTTCCTTGCAAGTTGGCGTTGACTGAATAGGCTCTCAAAAGAATAGCATTCCTATTATCACTATATGACTTGACACCTTCCCAGCCGTGAAGAACGAAAAATCCAGCTGGTGTTTGATTGTAAAGAATAACAACAGGAGTGCGCTCACTATCTGTTTCACATATTGCAAGAGCATCAGCCGGCAACGAAGTGTACTTTTGCTGCTCCTCTGGTAAATAATACTCTTCTAGCTTTTCCTTATATTTAAATTTATAGAAGTCCAACGAAATCTTCTCTTTTTGAACAGTTGCCATGCGTGTAGATCTCCCCTCGTTAAGGACATGTATGTGTTTTTGTTTTATTGTAAATATTTACTTTTTGGTGTTCAAGTCGATGGATGGAAAAAACACCTAAATAAACGCTCTTTGAATAACTCGACCGGTAAAAAAATTATACTTGCCTCCCTCTTCTTTTTCCAGCTCCTTTCTGTTAAATCTTTGTTAAGCTGAAAACTACAACATTTTCAAAATCTATTGATGTGTAACTGTAATTAAGTGTGCTACGATTCTAGTATTCTTGGAGGGAGGAAAAATGAGAATAAATTTGTACAGTATAGCCGCTCTATTAGGTAGCATTTTAGGTGCCTTTTTTCTTAAAAAGGCAGAGAGACGTGTTTATCCATTCGCCCTGCAGCATTCAAGCCTATCCCCGGCAGAAGCATCAAGTCTGCAGATTAACATGGGCTTATCCTATGCTAAGCAACGAAAGTATAAGCAAGCGACCGAATACTTTGATCAAGTGTTTCATGAACAAATGACGCAGGGGTTTGTTTATGATCCTAGTTTCAAAGAAAGAATTCAAACTTATTTAAAGAGTCACCAGAAAGAAAAAGCAAAGCAGGTTTTATTCATCATGTTAGGCAATAAAGAAAAAGATAAACGATACAAAAAACTGGAAAAGACATTCTCTTTCCTATTAGATTAAAATGTCAATTGTAGACTTAGAATAACGATGGATTAAATGACTGATAATATCCTTGATAAACGAACAAAAAGAAAGAGCGTGTTTTGAAAAGAAGATTCATCAAAACACGCTCTTAATATATTTCAATCGAATGATTCTTTTATAAAGCTATCATCCTAATCCAATTAAAGCGCATGATAGTTGAAGAATGAGATTAAAGCCTTTCTCCAGGGTTTATTCTTAAGCTTAATTTTCGCTGTCTGGGCAAAATTTAGACTCTTAGCGAGCCGCGAAATCCCCTGGAAGAATAGTAAGATTCTGCTCCATTGTGATACACGAAAACGTGTCCGAAGCGGTAATCGCAAAAAAGAGCCCCGCCGAGTTCTCTAATATCAGAGGGTGTCTGCACCCAACTCGACGTTTTCATATCAAAGTTTTCTATCTTCTGCAACGCTCGATATTGTTCTTCCGTTAATAATTCAATGCCCATGGCAGTTGCCATATCCATAGCATTATTTTCTGGTTTATGTTTTTTTCTTGATTCTAGCCCTTTGCGGTCATAACAAACACTTCTGCGACCTTTAGGACTTTCCCTTGAACAATCATAAAAAATATACTCGTCTTTCTTTTTATCATAATCAACAACGTCTGGCTCACCGCCTGTTCTTTCCATTTCATTGAGCGACCATAGTTTCTCAGTATTAGCTTCCAGCTTTTCTTGGATTTTAGCCCACTCAAGACCTTTATGGCGGTGCATGTTTTTCTCAAAACGAGCTTTCAATTCACTGAGTAATTCTTCACGTTGTTCTAGTGACAATTCTATTATCATGTTAATGTCCCCCTCACTGTATTTACTTATGATAATTTACGTATATGTAAATGGTTGGAATGAAGCTTTGCAACATCCACAACAAAAAGAAACGTTTGGCTCCGACACAAAATTTGATCAGGTTTTATTAAGAATAGTCAATCTTTTTTGTTAATTATTCAACAAGATATGCCCAACACTTCAATAACTCCCGCTTTCAGACACACTGAAGTCCTCCAACTGCTAAAGCTTGTTTATAAGAAATAGGGTTATCACAATAATTATATCTACCAAATCCCTGCTAATCAAAATTTTACCATAAAATGATTGGGTTATATTTCATTATTTTTTACGATGCTGATCATTAGGCCTCATTCATCTGCTAGTTTAGTTCCATTCCCAAAGAAGAAACCAGTGCGGTCATATAAACGTAAAAACGCCCCTCCTTTCAGATTTTCAACCTAAAAAAAGGGGCAACATTTTGAGAGCTTATTGGTATAAAAGTAAGCTCTTTTTTGAAAAACACTCGTTATTTTACTGGGGATAATTCGTTTTCAGTTACCCATTTGTGATTTTTTACTTCTTCTCCATTAGTAGTAGAGGTGTAATCGACCATATAGACAGTTGTTTTTTCTGCTGATTCAATTTCAGCAGAAGCTCCTTTCATTCCCTTCATGTGGTCCGCTACTAAGGTAACTTCCGTGCCAGGCGTTAACGTTTTGCTGCCCGCATCTTTCATTTCCTCTTGAATGACCCATTTATGGTTTTCTACTCTCTTTCCACCAGTATTCGGGGTATAAGAAACAACATAAGCTGTCGTTTCATAAGCCCCTGCTATGGTTGCTTTGGCCCCTTTCATTCCTTCCATATGATCGGTTTCAAGAATAGCCTCGCTTCCCACTTTATAAGTTGGATGATCTGCTGTTTTTAACCCTTTTGGAGTTTCGCCCGAACTGGAATGACTCATCTCTCCATGATCCATGTCTTCCATCTTTTCAGTATGCTCTTTATTGTCCGTTCTTTTCTTGCTTTCCTCCTTATCATTGGAACAGGCCCCCAGTATGAGGATAAGAGCGGCAAATAATAGAATCAGCGCTTTTTTAAGCATAAACATCTCCTCCTTTAATGATCGCTTCTCATCATAACAAGGAAGTTTGCAGAAAATATGGAGCTGTCTTCTCTATTTTTTTATATTGCTTTCTTCCTTAAGTGGGCTCTCTGCATCCACCCACTTATATCCAACTCCCCAAACCGTTGAAAGATATTGATCGATCGGAAAGTCTGCATTTCGCAGTTTTTCCCGGATGTTTCTTACGTGGGAATCAACGGTTCGATCTTCTGTAAAGGCTTCATCTCCCCAAATGCTTTCAAGCAGGTTGGGACGCGAGAATACCTTATTTTGATTATGTAGAAACAATCCAATTAAAGAAAATTCTTTTGGGGTCACTTGAATGTCCTGTCCTTTGTAGATTAATTCATGAGCCGTTCCATCCCAGAGAAGACCTTTAAATTCAATTTTCTGGTTCTCCCCGTTTTTTACTCTCCTAAAAATAGCCTCAATTCTAGCAAGCAGCTCAGCTTCGTCAAATGGTTTTGTTATATAATCATCCGCTCCTATCTTTAATCCTTTTACTATATCTGTTGTCTCGTTTCTTGCGGTTAACATAATGATAGGAAGAGTAGAGAATCTCCTAATCTCTCGGCACGTATCCCAGCCATCCATCTCGGGCATCATTACATCTAAAAGAATTAAATCAACTTTGTTCTTCTTCACATATGAAACAGCTTTCAGCCCTGAATTTACTTTGATGCACTCGTAATTCGGCGATAAATAAATGCTTAACAGATCAAGCATTCTCTCTTCATCATCTACAAGCAATATCGTTTTCATTTTGTTGCCTCCTTCAGCCAAATCAAAACAATGACCCCTGATTAATTTTGCTGCTAACCTCAATCCTGCCTTGATGGGCTTCTACTAACTCCTTTACAATGGACAATCCTAAACCGCTTCCCCCCAAATCTCTGGACCGCGACTTGTCGACTCGATAAAAACGGTCAAAGATAAAAGGAAGGTCTTCCTTAGGAATGCCCACTCCTTCATCTTTCACCGCAATGACAACGTCATTTTTTTTTCGCTTCACAGAAATGGTTGTTTTCGTATGTGGGCAGGAGTATTTCATCGCATTATCCAACAAGTTAAAAAGAATTTGTTCAAATCTTAAAGGATCCATCAAGACATACATCTCTTCTCTGCATTCCATTTCCAGCTCGATCCCTTTCTCTTGAAAAGCCGGAAGCATTTTTTCACAGACAGTTGTTAAATAAGGACAAATCTCCACTTTCTTTCGGTTAATAATAAAAGAGTTGCGATCAATCTTGGCAAGATCAAACAAGTCCTTCATCAGAGCGGATAGCTTCTCTGATTCTTCATAGATAATATCGAGGTACTTTTCTCGATCTTTTTCTTCAATGTTTTTTCTTCTGGCCACATCAGCATATCCTTTTATATAAGTCAAAGGGGTCCTTAACTCGTGAGAAACACTTGATAAAAACTCGTTTCTTTGTTCCTTTAAGTGCTTCAGATCTTGAGCAAGAACTGTGATAGACCGTGATAATTCACCGAGTTCATCTTCCCCGTGTTCCGGCAGCCGGACAGAGAAATCTCCCTTGCTTAGCTTTTCTGTAGCTCGTTTCATTTGAATAAGGGGAGTCGTTAACGCTTTTGAAAGAAATAGAACCGTCGTGATTAAAAGGATAATCGTTACTGCTGCAGCAAATAGAAAATGCTGATTTAATTTTGAAATTAGGCGTTGTACCTGATCGGTGCTTTTGAACATATAAATATATCCGCTTTGATTCTCTCTCGTAGTATAAGGACTGACGGTAGAAATGTATTTTTCATTTTCCCATCGCCTTTCAAGAATTTCCCCTCTGCGTGGAACTTCTTCCAGCTTTTTGGCTATAATTTTCTTTTCCTCATTGTCTATGTTAGAAGAACTAATAATAATTTTTTGTTTGCCGTCAGTAATAACCACTTCTGTATCAGCTTTCCATTCCATTAATGCAATGTGATGCAGCGTTTTTGGGCTGTAGCTATCCTCCAGAACCTCCCTATGGCTATTCCCTCTTGCAAGGAGGGAGTCTAATTCTTCTTCTACCCTGCTTTCGACAAGACCAGTATGTAAAACAAAGAATAAACAAATTTGAATCATTACCATCACAAAGAAAAACCAAAGACCTAACTTTAATGTTATTTTATTGATTGCCATCACCGCTTTTCAAAATTACTGTCTTTATCATACTGAAAAAATCATATTAAATTGTGCAGTTTTTAAGGACTTTTCATTAAATCGTTAGAAAAATAATAAGAAGGGTAGACTCTAATTGACTAATATCATGAGGAGGATGCTTTATGAACACAATGTATGAAGAATGTATCAAAGCTTGTCTGGAGTGTATGGAAGCGTGCAACCATTGTTATGACGCCTGTTTAAAAGAAGAAAACGTGAAAATGATGGCTGACTGCATACGATTAGATAGAGAATGTGCAGACATTTGCGCACTTGCGGCAAAATCGATGCAATCTAACAGTCCATTCGCCAAACAAATCTGCCAGTTATGCGCAGACATTTGTGAAGCCTGTGGAAACGAATGTAAAACACACGATCATGAGCATTGTCAAAAGTGTGCTGAAATGTGCTTCCGCTGCGCGGAACAATGCCGTCAGATGGCATCATAATCAGATTGAGCTAAAAAACCTGTATCCGCTATTAGAAGCGGATACAGGTTTTTTATGATAAATTCTTTTCTGCCTCAGAAGATGGGAAGAACAAGATTAGGCAGATTTAGGCGCATCGTTATTATAGTCGCGCCCTTTAAAAATCAACCGGTCTAACGAGCAAAACTTGCTTCCTGTGATAGCAAGAGAGACAGCCATTGCCAGGAATGCGAGATCCAACTCATATCCTGCTGATTGCCCGTCCCCTAAGAAACCAGCAGCCAGTTTCACTTTTAAGATCGCTCCAGCCATTAATAGAGCAAAGAGCGTCGAAATAATTTTAGTGCCTAAGCCGGCGATTAATGCTATTCCGCCAACTGTTTCTAAGAAAGCAACCCCATAAGCAAGAAAGCCTGGCAATCCAATGCTTTCAAACCACCCGGTGATGTTTTCAATGCCCCCCTGGAATTTTGTTAGTCCATGCACAAAGAAGGCTATTCCCAATACAACGCGTAAGATCAATGCACTCCACTCATATTTGCTTGCCATTTTCACCATACCTCCAGGTCATTTTTTTATTAACCAAATTGCCATACGCTGTGACTTAAGTTTCCATATCGATAGCTTCGGTGAAGGAGCTCGGCTGTTCTCTTGTCATCTGCTGCTCCCATAGCATAGAAAATTGGAATAAAGTGCTCTTTTCCATATGGAGGCACAGCCAGACGTGCTGTAGGAGCTAAAGTATCATAATGAAAGAGAGTATCTAACTCCCAACTTTGCAAATGACGGGCCACCCACTCATCAAAATCTACGGCCCAATCATCTACGGCCCCATAATCTGCAGCCATGTTTACCGCTCCAAGGTTATGCACAGTTCCCCCGCTGCCAATAATTAAAATATCATTTTCTCTCAGTTCGACCAGTGCTTTTCCAATCTTGTACTGCTCTTCTGGTGTGAGACGGGAATTAACAGACATAGCAACAACAGGAATATCAGCCTCTGGATAAAGCATCCGAAGAATCACCCACGCCCCATGATCCAGTCCCCTTCTCTTTTCTATTTCATAAGGGATACGATGTTTAGTGAATAACCCTTGAATTTCTTTGGCAACGTGCTTATCACCGCGAGCTGGGTACTGAATCTGATACAATGCTTCCGGAAAACCGCCGAAATCATAGATCGTACTGTACACATTAACGTCGCTTACTTTTTGGACAGGAGACTCCCAATGGGCCGACAGCAGTACAATGGCTTTGGGACGTACGAGTGTCCGGCCCAATTCCGTCAGAAACTGTGTATATTCATTGTCTTCAATAGCCAAAAGCGGCGCTCCGTGAGCGATAAAAAAAGATGGCATCATCCTTATTTTCCTCCTGTATCCTTTAGGTTTGTATATTAGTATGTTTCTTTTCGATCCATTTGTTTACTGTAAATAAATTTGCTGCTTCTCTTGATGAACTCAGCAATTATTTAGCCTGCCCCGTTTAAAAATATCCCCTCACGCTTGAATATAAAAAATTCTCTATCTTCCTAACGGCTAATAGTGAATCTCGCCCATTATTTCTTATTATTCTCTGAATGAAGAACCAGATAGTGTAAGCTCCATTTAGCTGGATCTATGCTGTTAGCGAGTTTACCTGCCTTTGATCTGCAGTTACGCTTTTATTTCCCTATGTGAATAATTGTTTTTTATAAGATAACAAACAATTTCATAGAACGTCAACTGTTTTTTTGTTAATATAGAATTAAGTTTCTTATTAGAAAACAACTGAGGGGGAAGAAGATGGACATCGGTTCAAACATCAGAGCGATCAGAAACAGAAAAAAAATCACCATTGCACAAATGAGCGAAAGCACGGGACTCTCCAAAGGATTTATCAGCAATATGGAAAACAACAATACGTCTCCCTCTATCACTACATTGCAAACAGTCGCTAACTTTCTTCAGGTGCCTCTGCCCTACCTTCTTTTAGAGAAGGACCAGCGTATGAATGTAGTTAGAAAGAATGAGCGGCAATATACGACTCACAAAAAAGAAAACATTAGAGTCGAGCATTTAATATCAAAAGATGGATTAACGCTCCAGCATGTCGAATTTCCGCCGGGAACCTCAACAGGAGAAGAACCGCATGTTCATGAAGGGAAAGAATGTCATCTGGTATTGCAAGGTAAAATTCTCGCTGAACAAGGAGAGGATTCGTTTATATTAGAAGAGGGGGATTCGTTTAGCTGGAATGCTTGTGCCCCGCATTTTGTTAAAAATATCGGTGACCAAACAGCCATTGTTTTAATTGCTGTTTATACAGAATAATAAAAATAGGTAGTATCCCTAGTCATGAAAGTTCTGCCAAACGTTGATATAACAACGTTTGGGAAGATTTTTCTTTTTATCCCGCTTTGTATTTTGTGGAAAGAGAAAGAACTATATGAGTTTATTGTTGAAGCTGCGAGTATAGCTGGCCTGGAATCAGAAGAAGATATAACTGAAGAGTGGAGGGAATGGTAAAAAAAAAACAGTATTCTTTTTAATGCCTATAATCGAGGATTATGTTAATAAAAACCTTAACCCAAGAATCAGATTGTCAATAGACGGTCCGTTTTAGAGATTTGAATGTTATAACATCAGGCATATTAAACAAACTGATCTAAGCTTCTATTTATTAGAAAGCTTTTATTGCATGTGATCCTATTCTACTTCTTCCTGCTTTCACAAGTTCGAGCCTTGGATGTGATTCGCTGATTAGCGAGCAGACTGGTGTATCATCCGAGAGATGAAGGGCCATTACAGGCTGTGCGACACCGACCATCAACCCGGTATTTCTACATCTAATTTCGTAACCTTTCTTAAACACCAAATCCTCCAGTTCATCAAGCGTTCTTACACCTCCTAGTGAGCGAATCACTCTGCTCTCCCCCTTTTTTTGTCATACATAGGTATATTCCCACAAAAAATTACAAATTCCTTCCATGTGTTAACAAATATAAAAGCCCCGCTTAATAGAAGCGGGAAAAGTATTTTAGCTATCAAACGGTGATATTTTTTGCGCAGTTCATCCTGCTCTGCTTTTCGCGCTTCAATATCACTTCTTAAAAATAAGGTTTCTCTATTAAGTTTTTTCACTGGAGTAATCTTTTTAGTTGAAATTAACGATTTCATTTTTTGTCTGGTAACACTCAGAATTTCTATTGCTTCTGAAGTGGTCAATACTTGCTCAATAACGAACCGTTCTATTTCTTCGCGATTCTTCAAATGATATTCCATTTCCTCACCGTTTCCTTTCTGGTACCAGCAACTTTATAACAAAGAAAATGATCCATTTTTTTAATGTTCCCCTTAAAACGAATACATTTATCTACAAAAAAAATAGGTAATACTTTATACAAGTACAATGCAAAGAAAAATTAAAAGATCATCGAATAATCATCCGGTTGGTTTTTTATCCATACTTAGTTAAGGAAATTAGAAAGAGAAATACTTCCTCGATTACAAAGGGCAAAAATGGTAAAATAAGTTATTCGTTATTTATTAAAAGGAGTGTAATATGTGACCAAATGGGGTTGTTTATCTGGAGTAATGGTTACAGTTGCATTTATTCTCTATCTTGTCGTGCATGGCTATGAGGAAAGAAATAAAAATATTTATGAATCTGAAGTTATCTTTAGCAACGAATCCCCAAACCACACCAATATAATCGAAGCTAGACTAGTGGTTAAAGAGTCAAAAGGATTGTTAGCATTTAAAGAAGTAACAAACTATTTCACAAGAATTTATTATGGAAAAAAAGGAAGTGTTTTAGAAACATATAAAGAATTGAAACCTTCTGAATCTATTTCTTCCCTTGATGAAGTTAAAGTCCACTGGGAAGGAGAAAATATGGCCACAGTAGAAATAAAGAAGGTACATGAAACAGAACATGTTAAAATATACATTCCAAATTAGTTAATAGAAGCTTCTTTTAATGCCCTCAAAATATAAAAGCCCCTGCCCGTTGAGAGCAGGGATCAATCGGAAATATTCGGGGTGTGACTCGATCGAACAATAAATAAATCCCCGCGCTAAAAGATCGAGAGTTTTTAATAAATTATTTCTCTTGTCTATAACTCATAGTGTTCTATAAATAAACGAGTGTGTAATACTGGAGAAGGATGGTATACACTTAGATATGTTTAATTATTTTCGCTGGATTTCCGCCAACCACTACATTATCAGGGACATCTTTTGTTACTACTGCCCCGGAAGCAACTACTACATTATTACCTATTTTCACACCGGGATTGATCACCGCTCTCCCACCAATCCACACATTGTGACCGATATGTACCGGCAGCCCGTATTCAGCGCCGCTAATTCTTTCCCTCGCATTTAGTGGGTGAGCAGCTGTATAGATATGTACTCCTGGAGCGATAAAACAATTGTCTCCTATTCGAATTTCACATACATCTAAAAATACACAGTCGAAGTTTGCATAAAAGTTTGCACCGACATGAAGATTGTAACCATAATCACAACGCAAGGTGGGCTCGACATATATATTTTCTCCCGTCGAACCAAAAAGTTTTTTTAAGAGCTCTGTACGCCTGTTGCCTTCCGTTTCTGTTGTCTGATTAAAAAGCCTCGTTAATCTTCGTGCGTTCTCACGTTCTTGTGTCAGTTCTGAGTCATCCGCAAAATAAATTTCTCCACTCAACATTTTCTCTTTTTCTGTTTTCATAACGGAATCTCCTTAACTAAGATGGATTTTTCTTATTTTATAAGACTGTATCGTATGAGGAAGAACTTTTAACATCCAATTATAAAATAATCTTTACCCTAAAACAGCTAAATTCACGATACAATAGGCTTCATTGTGACCTATCAAGAATTACTCATTCATTTTTGGACACTTGACAAAGTATCAAAGTTTAATATTACAAGGATAAAAAAGAGCATAATTGAAATAAGAAACTACAAAAAAGAACCTCAAATTGATAACGTCTTTAATCTAAATAAGAATAAAGAGTGTCTTTCTACGGTAGCAGTCTTGTTAGTAATTTATTAAATTTGTTTGGACTGATTATTTCATGTGTAATGAATTCACCATTATAAAACAAACCAAAAGTTGTCCAAATTACAGGTGAATGTTGTGCTTCATCTTTAGTTGTGATCTTATAAGTTTTAAAAGGGACATTTTTGTTTTCTGCTATTTTCTTTAATTCTTCTAATACACCAACAGCATAAGGACACTGTGCTGTGTAATAAATAGATATGCCTGTATCATCCGTCAAAGTCTCTACCTGCTTATTAAAAGAAGGTACGGTCGCTTGTTCATTCCACTTTAATGCTATTAATTGAAAATAAGGTTCTGCTTCGTCTACTAGCTCAAACCCCATATGTTCAAAGAAACGTTTATCGCTTAAATACGGGTAATTTTTCTTGCCTACAATATGTACAATCCCATCCATGCCACGATGGATAGCCTCTTCTTTGCAATGATTTAATAACTGCTTTGCATAACCGTTATTTTTATATCTTCCTGAAACCCACAAGCAGTTGATATACATAAAATTTGGTGCTTGAATAGGAACCCACGCCATTTCGGCAGGTAAATATTCTATAAATACTTTTGCCCGTTCATCTAAGCGATAAAAAACCAACCCTTCATCCATTCGTTCTGTTAGCCAATTCTTTTTCTCAGTTACTGCATTTTCATATTGTTTTGCTCCTAATGCACAGCATATGTGTTCCGTTTCAATATTATTTTTGGAAATTTGAATGAACTCCATATCGTTCCCCTTCGAATTCGATAATTTAAAGTATTATTATATAAATTAGAAAAATAACACTTTAATATTCATACGTTCTTAAAGATTCATAGGTTTCATTCATTGGATATAGACAGCTTTTCCGCGAAATTTTAACTAGCCCCACGTTTGCGCAGATGACGCCCTCCTATACTCCTTTTTAGTGTAAAGAAATCGAGGGCTCATCCATCCTAACAATTCCTGATTATTTCCTTCATTTAAGCTATCGCCTTGGAATAAAGTCTGATTAAACGTACGACAAAAACCGCTTATAACACAAATAAAAAATACTCTATTTTGAAAAAGGATTGATCAAAATAGAGTATTTTTAATGGTACACATAAATGGTTGTGAATGCCTCTTATGTCTTCAGCATTCTACCTGTTCCCTTGAATGGACTGTCTTTTGTGACTATAAGGTTAATCCGCCATCTACAAGAACAATTGAACCAGTCATGTAGCTTGCTTTATCTGATGCTAAGAAAGCAACCATTTCAGCGAGTTCTTGAGGATCAGCATAACGCCCCATTCTCATGTTGGAAACCTCTTCTGGAACGTATCCACCTTTTGCAAACTGAGCTTCAACACCTGTTGTTAAGGCTGTTTTTACCCCGCCAGGACAAAGCGCATTAATGCGAATGCCTTTTTTCGCATACTCTAATGCAGCTCCCTTGGTTAAGCCTACAACCGCATGTTTGCTTGCAGAATATACGGCTACACTGTGCTCAGGACGAACCCCCGCGGTAGAAGCGGTATTAATAATAGAGCCACTTCCCTGTTCCTCCATTACTTTCAACACATATTTCATTCCAAGGAAGACTCCTTTTACATTGATAGACATAATGCGATCAAATTCATCTTCTTCTACTGAAGTAAAAGGAGCGAACTTTTGGATAACACCTGCATTGTTGAAAAATATATCAATACGTCCATATGTTTCAACCGCTTTATTTACATAGTTTTGTACATCTTCCATTTTCGAGACATCTGCCTGAACGAAGATCCCTTGTCCACCTTGTTCTTTTACAAGTTTTAACGTTTCTTCACCTGTTTCCTGATTGAAATCGACTAATACAACTGTTGCCCCGTTACTAGCGAGTTTCAAACTGCTTGCTCTTCCGATTCCACTTCCTGCACCAGTTATTACAGCAATTTTATTTGATAATTCCATGTTTACTTCCTCCCTGCTTATCCTTCTTACTCCATAATTTTATTGCTTGTTTAACAATAAATATTGTATTATTTTACGAATAATAGTATTTATTTAATTATTTTTGAGCTGTATCAAATAAAAAACTTGAACGGAGCTTACAACAGATGGAGATAGCCATACAGGATTTGCCATACATATGTGACATTATTTATAGAGTTCATAACATACCGGTTTATTATGTTAATCAATTTGGGGAGATTGAATATGAATTTTCAAGTGGAGACCTACGGGATAATCCATATTACTATTCATTCAAAGAGCAGATAAGCGTATATACGTATGAAGATAACCCGACGGATTTTCCTATCTTTTTTTCGAATTCAAATTTGAACTTTTTCTTTGTCAATCTAAAAGAAACAAGCCTATTTTTAGGCACCATTATTTTAGGTCCTACTCTTGAATCGGAAATATCCGAGGAAGATATTAGCAAGATCATGGATGCTTTTAAAGGAAGCCTGAATAAAAGGAAGCTCATTGAATATTACCATTCCATCCCTATTATTGATCATCAGCAATTCCTAACGATTAGTCTATTGGTTTATTATTTGGTGTACCATAAAAAGCTAGATCAAACGATGGTGATCCAAAACAATCAAGCGTTACCCCTTGATAGGATGGAATCAGAGAATCCCGATCTTGAACTTTCAAAAGGGAGAAGGGATCTCATTTTTCATTCCAATCTTTCATATGAACGAGTTTTGCTCGAGTATGTCAAAAACGGGCGGGTAGATAAATTAAAGGACATCTTCGATTACTCTATTGTGGGGGAGGCGGAATTAGGACTATTGTCGAAACGAAATCGCCTAAGAAGTGAGAAAAATTTAATGATAACTGGAATTGCTCTTGTTTGCAGGGCGGCCATTGAGGGTGGTTTAAACGATGAAACTGCCTTCACCTTAAGCGATTTCTATATTCAACATCTTGAAGAATTAGGAAGCTTAAAAGCTATACTGAAGTTAACAGAAGAAGCTATAGTGGATTTCACCAATCGTGTGCACCGATTAAATAATGAAAAATATTCTCCAACCATAACAGCTTGTCAACATTATATTTATGACCATCTTTATGACGATATCGCACTTGATGCCCTTGCACAAGTCTGCCGTTTAAGCCCGAATTACTTATCGTCACTTTTCAAGAAAGAGGTTGGTCAGCCAATAAGTGAATACATTCAACGGCAACGGATTGAAGAAGCAAAAAAGCTATTACTTTTAACCAATTATTCAATTTCGGACATTGGCACATGGCTGAATTTCAACGACCAAAGTTATTTTATCAAGATTTTTAAAAAGTACACGGGTTTAACCCCCAGACAGTTTAGAAATGATCATTGCTCCGATCGTGAATCGACCTAGTGATCTATCAAGGAAATTTAAGCACTAACTTATTTTATGCTGAGGATATCAGACCGACTATGAGGAGGAGCATTACTGAGCTTACTTAATCTTACAATGAACGGATGAATAAGACGGATTGAAAAAGGAGCCAGTTGTATTCAACAAGAATTTGGTCCTATCAGCGAAGTGACATTTACATTCAATAATGGAGCGAAGAAAAAGAAAATGGTAGAGATGGAAGAACGATTAAAGATTACTTTTCCAGAAGACTATAAAGAGTTTCATTTCATGCATGACGGGGCGCATTTATTTATCGATGAGCAAGCAGGCACTCGTTTCGAATTACTGTCTCTAGAAGAAATAAATGAATATAGGAAGTATATGGACTCCCCTGATGGCTGGTATCCTATTGCCTATGGCTTTGAAGGCAGTATACTTTTGATCGATTCAATTAGGATAAATAAGACTAAAAGAGCCAATGATTATTTATTTTGGATAGACTCTACAGAACCCTTTGAGGACTCTGTTCCTCTCAATATGACCTTTGAGATGTAGCTCGACTATTTTGTCATGTCGCAAGGTACGAAGTTTTGGGAGTGGAGAATTTATGTTAGTGAACATTTTTATCAAGCGAATGATCTTAATGAAGATTGAAAAACACCCTCGTTAGGGAGCTTTTGGATTTATCTCTGACCTGGTCTAAGGAGAAAAGACTTAACGAAAGATCTCCCTCAATATCACCTTGAATTTAGGTTTGAAAGTAACATCCACTATGGTTAAAAAGCGCTCTCTATCGTCTTCCAGAAACAAACGAATTTGTGCGCTCTTCCTTGTATCTCTGACAATTTCTATATTTGTAACGGACTGAAAATCATAGTATAAGACCTCTTCTTCTCCATCATTTACAGAAAGAATGAACCGATTATAGAAAGGAGAAATGATCACTTTAAATGTCCTATTTCCTTGACGAAAGGTAAAGGTGGATTCATTTTGCGAAAAAGGATCCTTGTCATTCTTTTTTATTGGGCTGCATTGAAACAATGAAATAAAATCTAATTCCTCAGGATAATGTTCCATTCTTTTTCCCCCTCTTCTCTTTATAGACGTAAAATTTAACCTAAGAAGTTCATACTTCTTTCTCTTTTTATATCAATAAAAGCCTGCTATTGTCTTCTTCTGCTTTTACATTCTTCCTCTTTCGGATTCCCAATATATAGGCTGGTTTAATTCGTAATGTAACCAAAGATCCCTACCGAAGTGCATAAAGGATGAAAGTTGGCCTTTTCAATGAAGTGTGCATGAAATTTATTCATTTGTAAAAACTACCCCTAAACGACTTTAGGAGTGTTATTGTTGAAAAATCAATTAAATCTTATACTAAGTGTCCTTATAGGCAGCACGGTCATATCATCAGTTTTTAGTATAGTCATGCTTGTCCTTACCATTAAACACGATAAAAAAATGACTGGAGGCAGATTTTAGTAGGGCGAAAATAGGGCACTGCTTTTTATTTTTAAAATGACTCACCCATTCAAGTAGTGGCATCTGTTCAACAGGCTAGGATGCCTCATCCTGAAGGTAGCTTTTTCTCTTTTCCCAGGTTCCTTTTCTTCTATATAAGCCTGCTACTCCTTCGCTAGTCAAAGATTCTTGTGTTTTATATGCTAAAGAAATTTATTGATTGAACCAATAAGGAATATATTTGAATTTTACACAATAATCTCTTTGATTAGATGTCATAATCTATAGTTTCTCCCGCCGGAAGTAAGAAGAGAAATTTCTCCTAAACTACCAGCCTTCAAGGCTATCCTCCGACCCATTGTAAAGCTGCTTGAAAAAAATAAAAAACAGCCCTTAAGCTGCAGGAGCTGTTTTCTCTTCTTTTATGGCAATATGGCAAAAGACCTTACTGGAAATCCTGACGCTTTTTCCGGCTTAGGAACCATATTGAAAATAACGGCACCTTTGGCAGGAACCTTGTCCAAATTCGTTAATAATTCTACTTGATATGTATCTTGTTCTAAAACATAATACTCACCCAAGAGTGAGCCATTTTTTTTGAAGTCAACAGCTGAATCCGTATCAAATGTTTCATGGCCAACCGCTTTAATTTTTCTCTCTTCAAACAAAAATTTTAAAGATTCTAGCGACCAACCGGGTGCACGGTTATCGCCATGAACATCTTTATTTTCAAATGCTTCTCTATTTGGCCAGCGTTTGCTCCAGTCTGTACGCAGAGCAACAAATGTTCCTTCTTCAATCATTCCATATTCTTCTTCAAACTTTAAAATATCAGCTATCCCTAAAGTAAAGTCATGATTTTCTTCTACCTCCTTCGATTTATCAATGACAATTAGGGGCAAAACAAGCTCCTTTAACTCTAGCCCATCTAAATATCGTGTATTCCGTACAAAATGAATAGGGGCATCCAAATGTGTCCCATACTGGCCTGCAAATTTAAAGCTTTGAGCGAAAAACCCATCATCGTGAGTAAATAATGTATTAAATTCTGCGGAATCAAACGCTGCAAAATGTGGTGAATCGGGACCAAATGTATGAGTAAGGTCTATCCATTCTTTTTCCTTAATTAGATTAAATGCTTTCAATAATTCATTTGACACCTTAATCCCCCCGTTAAAAAATTCACTGCAAAACTTCCTTCTAAAGCAAGAAACTTTGCATTTCTATGGTTGCTCTCCTCTTTTTATTCTCTATGGGCAAGAACACCAGTAATTCCAATTACTATTAAACACCTACTTTTCTCTAAAAGTCAAAATAATTGTAAAATTACAATTTTATTGTTGGCAATCCAGACAAATAGAATCACTTTCATCTTCCTCTGCTTTGATAAAAATAGGCTATGATCGAACAAATATGCTAAATAGTCTTGTCTTTATGAAAATTCAGTTATAATATATTAGATAAATTACAATATAACATAATTCCTAGGAGGAGATGCCTTGAAAGTTTTTGATTTGCACTCAGATTTATTTACAGACATTGCCTGGAGAAAAAGCCGAGGCGAGAAAAGTGTTTTTGACAGAGTTCATTATCCAAAACTAAAAGCAGGTGGAATCACATCAATTATCTGTGTTTTTTGGGTGGAACCCAAGTTTGCCAATCAATCCTATGAACGGTTTAAGCAACTGCTGACATATGTTATGGAGGATTTAAATTCTTCAAAACACGCCGCCCTCTCCCCTCCCTCTTCTCGCGAAAAAAAGCTTGTGGAGACAGAAAAAATCAACATTTATTTAGGCCTTGAAGGCCTCACATTTATGGAGGACTGGGAAGGAGAAACCACCCTATCAAAAATAGAAAACGCCTTCACTTACCTTAGTGAACATAAGATCATGCACTCCATATTTGCGTGGAATGAACACAACTTTTTAGCAACTGGTACAGGAGCTGATTGTGTATCATCATTCAAAGGCCTTACAGATTACGGAAAGATTGCTGTTGCCTATGCAAACAGACAAAACTGGGTACTTGATGTCTCTCACCTAACTGAAACTAGCTTTTGGGATATGTATAATACTACTAATCATCCTGTTATCGCTTCTCACAGCAATGCAAAATCGATCTGTATGCACGAGCGAAATTTAACCGATGAACAAATAAAAGCCATTGCCCACAGAGGAGGGATGATCGGCCTGAATGCTTATGGGGCATTTGTCGATGAAGAAGAGCCAACGATTGATCGGTTCATTGATCATGCCGTCTATATTGCCAATCTTGTCGGCCCGCAGCACCTCGCCTTCGGCTTTGACTTTGTAGATTATCTTCATTCTTACGATTTAGGAACCGCTTCTCCTGTATATACGAAAGGCTTAGAGGATGCATCCACCGTGCCGGATCTTCTCGAAAAAATGAGCAAAAGAGGTTTTACAAATGCAGAATTAGAAGCCATTAGCTTCGAAAATGCTCATTCTTATATTACAAATCATTTAATCAAGAGGGGGAGCATAAATGGGACAAACACTTATTCAAGCAGATGATACGTTAACATTATGGGGAATTATCGTTGTGTGGGCGTCTGTCAGTATTTACTTAGAACAACGGTATAGCTGGGCATCCAAAATATCAGGTGCCATCATTGCTCTTATCGGTGCCATTGTTTTGTCTAACACTGGCATCATTCCAACAGAATCACCGGTATATGACTCGATATGGGGAGTGATCATTCCTTTAGCCATTCCGTTGCTTCTCTTTCATGTAAATATTAAACAGATATGGCGAGAGAGCGGCAAACTGCTTATCATTTTTCTATTAAGCTCCATCGGAACGGTGGCAGGAACGATCGTCAGTTTCTTTTTATTAAAAGACCACATTCCCTACCTTGATAAGATTGGAGCAATGATGAGTGCCTCTTATATCGGTGGAGGCGTTAACTTCGCTGCCATGGCCGCAAAGTTTGAAGCACCTGGCGAATTAGTTTCCGCTACAGTAGTTGCCGATAATTTAATGATGGCCATCTACTTTATTATCTTGATGATTATTCCGACACTTTCATTTTTCAGAAAACGGTACAGCATGCCCCATGTCTTGGAAGTAGAAAGCGGCAACTCTAATGAAGATGGCAAAACTTTAGCAGAAAGCTTTTGGAAAAGGAAGGACATTTCCTTAAAAGATATTGCCCTTTCTGTCGGTACAGCCTTTTTACTCGTTATTATTTCATTTAAAATAGCGGAGTTTTTCGATCAATTGATTCCATCCGGTGAAAACTCTTCTCTTGTGATGAACTTGCTTAATGGCCTTGTAGGAGACAAGTACCTGATGCTTACAACCATTACTTTTATTATTTTGGGGCTATTCCCGAAATACTTTGACAAGATTAATGGAAGCCAGGAAATAGGCACATACCTAATTTATTTATTCTTTGTGGTGATTGGGATTCCAGCATCTATCCCTCTCATTATTAAAAATGCTCCTTTGCTGCTGGTGTTTGTGTTTATCATTGTCATGATTAATATGATTATCTCACTAGCTGCCGGAAAGTTGTTAAAAACGAACCTCGAAGATATCATTCTAGCAAGTAACGCTAACATCGGCGGTCCAACTACTGCAGCCGCATTAGCGATTGCTAAAGGATGGAAAAATTTAATTGGGCCTATACTTGTCGTCGGAACACTCGGCTATATTATTGGCAACTATGTTGGCACATTGTTAGGTTTCTGGTTTTCTAGTTTAATATAAGTAAATTTTACCCGGCATTAATAAAATGCCGGGTCTGTTGTATAATACAAGCATACAAATAACCGAACTGAGGGAGATGCCATGTTTGACGGTACAAAGATTCGTGACTTGCGAACAGCGCAAAATTTGTCTTTAAAAGCACTAGCAGAAAAGTCAGGTGTAAGTGTAAGCATGATTAGTCAAATTGAACGCCGAACGACGGATCCGACTCTGACTACTCTTTACAAACTTTGCAAAGGTTTGGATGTTTCTATTTCATCGCTCTTGGAAAATGATGAACAATCTACGCATATTATTCGAAAGGAAGAGCGAAAAACCCTTACTTTTCCTCTGTCTCATTCTAAATATCAATTATTGACTCCTATTACAGAGGGAACAATTGAAATGATTATGATTCACTTGGAACCCGGTAAAGAAAATCAACAACTTATAGAGCATTCCGGTGAAGAATGCGGCCTGATACTCAAAGGACAGATGACGGTTGTTCTGGGAAGCAACGAATACATTTTAAATGAAGGGGATTCTATTCGCTTCAAGAGCACTATTCCCCATAGATTTTTCAACCACTCCAATGAAACCGCTGTCTCTGTATGGGCTATGACCGGACGGGTATTATAAATGGATCTCGGTCGCTGTTCAAGGGGGAACGTCCACCCATTCCAATCATCTATTATCCCTTGCCGCTATACTCGCTATAGCGGTTTTGTGTTCGTTCATCAGACTGTTATATGGCATGAAGAAGTCTTCCTGAATGAAAAAATTTTTCAATCGTAAAACTCCATATGCTTTTTTTCCTCTTTATAATAACGAAGTCTATCTTGTAAAGTGCCTGTATGAAGTTCAAATTTATGCCCATCGGGATCAGTAAAGTAGATAGACTTTTTATCTTTTTCGTCCCTGGAGCGCCCTGACAAAATATTTACGTGTAACTTCTCTAATTTCTCGTACATATTATCGTAATCCTCTTCTTTGATTGAAAAGGCAGTATGGGTATAGGACTGGCTGATTTCATTGCGAGGGATATTTTCTTCTACATTGAGCGCCAGCCACATGCCATCTAAATCAAAATAAGCTGTACTTCTCCCCTTTACTAGCAGCTTTGCACCAAATACGTTTTGATAAAACTGAATGGACCTGTCCAAATTGGAAACAGAAAACAACAAGTGATTAAGGCCTTTTACTGACAATTGTCTTACCTCCGTTGTGCATTCTGATAAAAGCTAAAAACTTATTCGCTTTATTTGTTTGACTTGCACAATCTCATCGTTATGTATTTAATTATTGAATCCGTTATCCTTCTTAACGTCTATTTCACTTTAAGCAACCTATCGCTTCTTTGAAGGACTCTTCCCTGCATTTTCACTCCTATGCTAATTTTAGCTTACCTAACGATCCAGAGGAAATAAAAAATAAAAAGCAATCTTATAATGAAGACTGCTTTTTATTTTCAACAACTTCTACAAAATAAAAGAATGGAAAATGAAAACTGCCGTTTAGCGGAGCTAGTCCAGAAGCCTTAAGCTCTTTTTACATTCAGCCTACAATGTATTATTTATTTTCTGCTTATACAAGTTGAGAGAACCATTACCGTAATCGGTTTTCATTAAAGAACAGATCTGATAGTTGACGGCTATCCGCTTCTTACCCCGTACAGAATACATCCTACACCAAGAAAGACCCAGAAGATTGTTTGAAATGATATCCGATCGGTCAATCCCAACAGACCAATGGATGTAGTGGCAATTAAAATAATCGGTCCTACCAAGGCGAGTGAACTGTTCAGAATCAAAGCTTTTTCAATATCGTTAAATCTAAGCATTAAAAAAGCAGCGAAAATTTCAATTCCACCCGATAATATTCTCAATAAAGCCATACCCATTACCGCTTTTTCTATAAATGTAAACATACGCTCCTCCAGTAAAAACCATTCTTTTTACAATTTATATGCAGCAATATAAGAAAGCAGGACAAGGCTCATCATTTTTTTAAACATTTTGCTTTCATCATACGATGGATTCGGTCACTTACTTTATTCGCTCATGAATTTCCCGATGAAATTTCCTTATTTTTGTTAATAGCCTGCTCTTATATTTGCTGCATAACTAAAAACTCCAACTGCCGTTAAGAGCCTCCCTAGGCTTTCACCCTGTCATTTGATCACTCTCCACATATGATGTAGGGAAATTGACCCTACGATAAAAGGAGAATGAAGAACATGAATCCATATTATTACCCTCCTGGCTTTGTGCCTCAGTCAGCTGATTATTATTCGGATTATTCCTATATGCCTCTTGAAGAAGAGTATGATGATGTGAGCAGACAGCCTTCTGCATTGGAGAGAAGAGTGACCGCTTTGGAACGCCAAAACGAGCGGCAGGTAGCAGAGATAACTCGGCTGAGCCGGGAAATTACACGGATCAACCGCGAAATTACACGTCTTAACCAGAATGATGAACGTCACACGAGGCGCTTAAACAGATTAAACCAACGATTACGCGCAGTAGAGAACCGTCTTAACATTCCTTTTGCTGCAATGGAAGACGGCTTCTAACAAAAAAGCAAGCTGGGAGCAAAAAGAGTCCCAGCTTGCTTTTTTTATTTAATGATTCTTTTCGCGCCTATATAACGGTTCTTCCAATAGGAGGTGTTCATCTTTACTTCTTTTACGCCTTTAGATGTAGCTCCTACAAACTTGCCATTCCCTGTATAAATCGCAACAAAAGAAACTTTTCCTTTCGCTCCTGTTGCATAGAACACCAAGTCGCCAAATTGTAAATCTTTCTGTTTGACTGCTTTTCCTGTTTTAAATTGAGCAGCACTTGTTCTTGGAATGTTCATTTGAGTAGCAGCTTCCTTATACACATACTGTGTAAAGCTTCCGGCATCAAACCCTTTGGGAGAGGTGCCTCCATACTTGTAAGGAGCCCCTATTAGTGTTTGTGCCGTTGCTGCTGCTTCTTCTCCATAATTAATGGTGGCCGATGCTTGATTGACTGGCTCGCAGGCAAAGAAAAAAGCAAAGGATAGCAGCATAAATACTGGGACAAACCACCTCGAAATTGATAAATGCCTGTTCAATTAACCTACCCCCTGATTGCAAAGATTGTACACGAAATTAAATATATGCTGGTTTGTGTTTAATATTCCCAGATCGAAGCATAATAAAAAAGCAGATAGGAAATCTGCTTTTTTATCAGACGGATTCAACGAATGGCTTCTTCTTTAACTGCTTCAGCATTTGTTTTGAGAGCGCTTCGTATCCGAGAGAATTTGGATGTACACCATCAGATGAAAGATATTGCAAATGATGGCCATTAAGCACTTTTGTTGTCTCTAGAACAATCGAATGATTGTAATGGCGGGCTACCTCATAAATTTTCACATTCCATTTTGGAAGAAGTTGATCAGCTACTTTATAAAGTTCGTGATCCGGATTTAGAGGATTGTACATCTCCAAAAAAACAATGGTTGCTGAAGGATTTTCTTTCTTGATCCTTTCACTTATCGCCTTTAAGTTGTCCGTGAATGTCTTTCTCATAGAGTCAAAATTAGCTACAACGTTTTTATAATCACCTTGATAAAGAGTCTCCAAAATATCGTTGCCGCCGACATTAATTGTAATCAAATCTGCCTTTTTAATTTGGTCATCAAAGGTGCCTCTTTGTACAAGTGTGTTTAAATTTGTACTGTTAATTCCAAGGATCCCTTCGTTTTCCAGAATGACCGTTTTTCCTGTTTGCTCTTCGAAACGGCGGGAAAAATAATCGACGAAGCTTTCTTCATTCTCTGAGCCAAAACCCGCAATGATCGAGTCACCAATGGCAAGGTGAGTTAAACTCTCTTTATCAACATTGCTATAATAGTCAACGTAAGAAAGAGCAGCTTGAGCAGACGTAGGGGCAGATTCTTCCTTCATTTGCTGGATCTTGTAAGTAGGATAGTAAAGCCAAAGGGATACAGCAATGACAGCAACAATGAGAACAGAGACGGTATATTTAAATAAACGCTTCATTTTTCGCTCCTTTGCTCCTTCTAGATATTCTTTTATGTACGCTTATTTTTCATTTATTCATCAACAGAGAGGAAATTCAGTAGTAAGTGTAGACGAATCTTATAATAATCATACCTGTATTTTCAAGCAAAAAAACCTGGTATGCGGCTATAAGCAAGTTTTATGTTAAAATAAAACGTACTCATATTACTTTCAAAGGACGGATTGTTAATGGACATTACACATCATACGGTTGAACTGCTTGAAGATCCATTCGGGCTGCTCGATGGGGAAAGATTTGAATTTCATTTATATGCAAAGGTAGACGAAGAGGATGAGTTATACTCAGAATCTGGTTTCTATATTCGTGTGCTTTATTTGGTAAATGGAGATGAGGAAAAGATCATTCATTATCACTTACACGATCGGGCAACAGGAGAAGTTTTGGATTTTGAACTTGAAGAGGACGAAGAAGCGCTTGTGGCAGCTTATTGCCGGGATCATCTTCCTGACGAAACCGAAGAGGCCGAATAACAGACAAAGCCCCGCTGCATGAATACTCACTGCCTGCGGGGTTTAACTTATTTCTTCAGTTAATGTCTCCGTAATAATCACACCCTCTATTTTATTTCGCTCTTCATGTACTCCTGCAGCTGCTCTTCTGTTAAATGCTTAACAAAATGGTAAAAGCTAATGGATTCCATTTCATAATTTTCACAGCTTTCCATGTAATATTCATAAGCCTCTCGATACATTTCCATATTTTCCACCTCCCTCCTGTTATATAACAAATATATTTTTTATACAAATAATATATAACAGATAGAAAAACATGTCAATATCTTGCTTTTGTTTTACCCTGAATATTCAGAAAATAACCTAAAAAAGTCAATCAGCGATTGAACCTTCTATTCTGTGCAATTGTTCCTTTTTTCCAGTGCTGCCAGTAAAATTAGCGGCTCACTCAATTAAAGGAACGATAACATCATCGTCTGCTTCAATTGAGTGAGCCGCCTCTTCTGCCTCCATTAACTTTTCTTGTAGGTTTCCTATACTGCGAATGGTTAGATGGATTTTTTTCATTTATTTAGCCGTTCAAAGGCTTGTCTTACTATATACTAGCTATTCATCGCCAAGCCATTCTCTTAAAGAATTTAAGAAGAATGGAGACTACTCATTATAATTCGTCAAACCCGTTCGCTTCACTTGTCTTCGTATAGGCACGGGATTTTTGTTCAAAAAAGTCTGTCTTCCCGAAATCTACTTCCTGATAAGCAATAATCCAGCGCATTGGGTTTGTCCGGTAGCCTTCAAACGGCGCTGTGAAACCTAACTGTTCAGCACGTTTATTGGCCATGAACTTAATATAGCTTTCCAGCTCGCTCATTTGAATTCCATCTATCTTATGGCCAATGATTGAGTTTCCCCACTCAATTTCAAGTTCAGCGGCCTGTCGGAATGCCTCCTTTCCGTAGAGATGTAATTCTTCTGTATCATACTCGGGATGTTCACTTAGCACTTCTTTAAAAATCTTTTCAAATAATCCGACATGAAGTTGCTCATCCCGATTGATATAATTAATCATTGTGCTCGTTGCAATCATTTTTTGATTGCGGGCCAAATTGTAGAAAAAAGCAAATCCAGAGTAAAAGAAAAGGCCTTCTAATATCACATCATAAATAATCGATTTCAGAAAGTTTTCGACGGTTGGTTCATGAGAAAAGGCTTCATACCCTTTTGTCACAAACTCATTGCGTTCCTGAAGAATCGGTTCGGTCCGCCAAAAATCAAATACTTGATCTTGCGTCTCTTTATCCGCCACACTCGATAACACGTAGCTGTAAGAATGATTATGAATCACTTCCTGCTGAGCAAGAATAATCATTAACGCATGCAAGCTGGAATCTGTTAAATAGTCTGCCGCTCTGCCAGCATAATCGGTTTGAATACTATCAAGCAAAGCAAGCAAACCGATAATCTTTAAAAATGCATTTCTTTCATCAGGAGACAGCTCGCTAAATTGCTGGCGGTCTTTCGTCATATTGATTTCAAATGGTGTCCAAAAGTTCGCAAGCATTCTCTTATATTTTGGATAAGCCCAGCTAAAGCGCACATCGTCCCAGTTTAAAATATTTGAGCTTTTCCCGTTCACAATCCCTGTAGAACGGTTTGGTGCACTATGATCAATGATTTCTCTTTTTTTAAGTTTCATACTCATTCTCCCCCTTATGAATGACAGCTTTCACAGTCTTCAATATCAGAAGCGGTCGACCGCACATAATAAGTTGTTTTTAACCCTGAATCCCACGCATCCAAATGCAGATCAAGCAGCGCTTTTGCCTTAATGTCGTTCCGCACATATAAGTTAAAGGAGACGGCCTGGTCAATATGGCGCTGGCGCTTGGCGTTCTGGCGAATGCTCCAATGCTGATCAATTAAGTAAACTGTTTTATAGTACCAGGTCGTCTTAGCCGACAAGTCCGGAGCAGTCACTGGGATTTTATAATTTTTCTTCTCTTCCATATATTCTTTACGGAAAACCGGGTCAATTCCGGCTGTTGAACCGGCAATCAAAGCAGTGGATGAATTCGGCGCCACTGCCAGCAAATATCCATTCCTCATGCCTGATCTTTTCACTTTTTCCTTTAACTCTTGCCATTTCGTCCCACTGTAACCTCTTTGCTCAAAGTAGACGCCGCTCTCCCACTCTGATCCTGCAAATACCGGGTAAGCCCCTTTTTCGGCTGCAAGCTCCGCACTTGCCTCAATAGTTAAGAACGCGAGCTGCTCGTACAGCTCATCGCAATAACTGACTGCTTCGTCCGATTCCCAGCTTAATCCCTTCAAAGCGAGCAGGTGCTGCCAGCCAAACGTGCCGAGCCCAATTCCCCTATATTTCTTGTTCGTCAGCTGTGCCTGTAGCACTGGGATACTGTTCATTTCAATCACGTTATCAAGCATTCTTACCTGAATCGGAATTAAGCGCTCAAGCACTTCATCCATAACAGCGCGGGCCAAAGAAACAGATGACAAATTACATACAACATAATCGCCTGGGTCCTTCGTAATCATGATTTTTCCGTCTTCCGTCTTTTCTTCGATCACAACAGTCGGACTCATATTTTGGCAGATTTCCGTACAGAGATTGCTCGCATAAATCATGCCGGCATGCTTATTCGGATTCGCCCGGTTGACGGTATCCCTGTAAAACATATAAGGGGTGCCTGTTTCAAGCTGGGAAATCATAATAGCTTTCATAATCTCAATAGCCGGCACGGTTTTTTTGCTGAGCGCTGGATGAGCCGCACACTCTTTATACCGGTTTCTAAATGTACCTGCTCCTCTTTTTTCATCAAATGAGTCTTCAAGCGAGTAGCCCATTACCTTCCTTACCTCATGCGGGTCAAATAAATGCCATTCTTCCCTGTTATCAACAGCTTCCATAAACAAATCCGGTATCGTTATACCGGTAAACAAATCATGTGTTCGGCGGCGTTCATCTCCGTTATTCAAACGGGTTTCTAAAAAGGAAAAAATGTCTTTATGCCAGACATCGAGATAAACAGCGATCGCCCCCTGACGCTGTCCGAGCTGATCGACAGAAACGGCCGTATTATTGAGCTGTTTCATCCATGGAATCACGCCGGAGCTGACATTTTTGAATCCTTTAATGTCACTGCCCTGGCTGCGAATTTTCCCTAAGTAAATGCCCAGGCCCCCTCCATTTTTGCTCAAATTGGCAGCGTCCGTATTGGCATCAAAGATCCCTTGCAGGCTGTCGTCCACCGTATCGATAAAGCAGCTTGACAGCTGGCCGTATGATTTCCCGGCATTGGCAAGTGTTGGCGTAGCTGTTGTCATATATAAATTAGAAAGAGCCCAATATGCTTCTTTTACGTATTGGAGACGTACCGATTGAGGTTCGTTCATCATTAACGTCATCGCAATAATGAGCCATCTTTCCTGCGGAAGCTCTGCTGGCTGCTTGTCGAGCGTATGAGCTAAATATCTTTCGCTCAATGTAACAATTCCGATGTATGTAAATAAGTGATCTTTATCAGGATCAATGATGGTGCTTAACTCATTAATCTCCGCTTCCGTATAAGCTGTCGTTAACTGCGGATTGTATATTCCTTCTTTCAGCAGAAGGTGAATAAGGTTCAAGAAGCTGCCATACCTATTGGTGTTTTCCCCACGTGTTATAGCTGCTTGCTTATATAATTGTTGTAAATACAGACGGGCAGCTACAAATGTCCAATCCGGTTCTTCACTTGTGATCCGCTCCACGGCTGAATGTAAAAGCAGCTGCTGAACCTGCTCATTTGTCCATCCCTCTCTCGTATCCAAAGTTACCCTTACTTTTTTCTTGTAGCTTGCCAGTTCAATAGAGGGGAATTCTTTTTGAATTTCACTGAACGCCTCTTCTGCCACACTTTGTACTGTTTGAATCATATTTGTTCCTCCTAAACGATAAGTAGTTTAGAAAGAGATTTTTTTGTCCATAAAAAAACCATCTTTCTAGATGAAAGATGGGATAAGAGCGAAGAAATAAAAGTTTAATGAAAAATGGGACAGACCTGCTCCTAAGCATCATCAAAAGAGCTTGTCTGAACGAAAGACATTTTTATTTTCTCCGCGCTTTCTTCCCAACTCCCGAAGAAGAGTACACGCAGTAAAAAGGCAGGTCTCCTGGCTTGTGCTTCTTCCTTCCACATTCCTTCCCATCTATTAGACAGTGGATTGATCTGCGGTCGTTCACACTTACAGTTGCGGGGACAGCTTCGGTATTTCACCGAATTCCCTATTAAGCTGTGACAGCACCTTTTTACTAAATATTGATTTAATTAAAGCATTACCACTAAATGTTGTGTCCGGATTAGTATAACAATGAAAATTCTCCTGTGCAAGCCTTGATTTATTTTTCTGTCCTTATTTAATTTAAAATGATTAATTCATCCTGACCAGAAGGATCAACGGCTTGCGGAATCACAGCGGTTGTTTTTAAAAAGGTTTTATTTGTATCACTGGTAGGTGGATGTTCAAGGTCAATTTCCAGCGAGAAAGGAATCGTTAGCTTTTCTTTAGGCTGGATTTCACGTTGAATCGGGATAAGAATTTCTTTTACATCTTTGTCATGGTATGCAAAATCACTGTCTTCGCGAACTTCATCCATTTGCAGATGCAAAGAAACAATGAGTGCATCAATTGGTTCCGCAGCCCGGCCGCCATTAATCAATACTGTTCCTTCAATTTTATCCCCTCTGTGGTAAGCCGCTTTTTGAAGAGCTGTATCAATCGCTACTCCGCCAATTCCAATACTGGATAAAATATGTTTCCACATGAAACTTCTCCTTTCTTTTAGTTAGTATTAGTTTAATATTCCCCGAGGCTCGCTCCTTAATCTTAACCAAATAGGATGGTTTTGAATTTGAATTTTACACATAAATAAATAAAAACATACTTTTTAAAAAGTATGTTTTACCTTGTGGACTTTGTCTGCCAACTGAAAAATATGTACAGTTGTGATCGCAAATAGATTAATAATTTAATGGATGTTTCTCTTTTTAAACCGTCCACCGCGCACTTCCGAAATATCTGCAATGGCCAGGAAAGCCGAAGCATCGATCTCCTCCACGATTGTGGTTAATTTAGATTCTTCCAAACGGGTAATGATGCAAAATATAACCTTTTTGTCATCACCTGTATAAGCGCCCTCTCCATGTAAATAAGTGACGCCTCTTCCTAATCGGCTATTAATGGCATCGCCTATCTCTCTTGCTTCATCGCTAATAATCCATGCCGATTTTGATTCTTCCATCCCGGCAACGACAATATCGATCGCTTTAGCAGCTACCACATAAGCTAGGATAGAATACATCGCACGATCCCACGTGTAGACAAACCCTGCAGAGCTAAGTATAAATAAGTTAATGAACATGACAATTTCACCAACAGAAAAAGGGACTTTTTTGCTTATCACAATTGAAAGTACTTCAGTCCCATCTAGCGCCCCGCCATTTCGGATGACCATCCCAACCCCAACACCTAGAAAAATCCCTCCAAAAATTGTGGCCAGAAGGATATCCTCAGTAAACGGCATAATCGGGTGAAAAAATGTGGCGAAGACAGATAGCATAATAATCCCATATACAGTCGATATGGCAAAAGTTTTCCCAAATTGCTTATATCCCAAGTATACAAACGGTAAATTTAAGATAAAAAGAAAGATACCAAGTTTTACTCCTGTAATGTGGGAAAGCATAATGGAAATACCTGTCACCCCACCATCAATTACCTGGTTGGGAACTAAAAAGATCTCTAATCCAACAGCCATGAGCAAGGCGCCAACTGTAATAAAAACAGCCCTCTGAATCACTTTCAAACGCGATAATTTCTTATGTTGCTTTTTTACCAATAACTCGTCCGTCAAAAAACCACACCTTTACTCATACTTATTTATTTTTAGTATATCTTAATTCCTGCTTAAGAAAAATAACTTTCAATTAGGAAAAGCCTTAAAATAAAAAAATTATCCCTTCCATAGCTGTGCACTATAAAGCTTTTTCCACTTTTTATTATAATGTTTCATTTTCTGAATGGACAGGAAAAAACCTCACTGCATAGTGAGGTCTACAATTACGTAAGAAGGCTATTCAAGTATGTAGCAGCCTTCTGAACAGGCACTTTTCAGGGAGATTCTTTAGTGAACAGATGTATATGCCCGGCTATTAAGCGGGACCTTTTTGCTGCTGTAAAAAAGTAGCAACAGTACTCCTAAGACTACTCAAACCGCCAGACAATCCTTTACTTCATCGGAAAGCTTTTTCGTTTGAATGCAACTTGTTCCTTGCATGCCTTTCACTTTCACCCCTTAAGATTTTTGAGTAATAGGATTTAACATAATTTGATCGATCTTATTCATTTTTCTTGCTTCAAATACTTTGCTTAAATGAACAAATAAAGGGGAACAATAGATTTTGCGCAGGTATTTAGGTGAATGAAGGAGGATGAAAAGTGGATAAGGATATAAATTACGGAAGTGATTACAAATATATTCCAACAACTTCTATAGGCAGTGGAGTGGGTATTGAGGTACTGCCAGACTTATTTTGTCATACTGTCCAAATCGTCAATATTCATTTAGTTGGAAATCCTAGGATGAGGGACTTCGTATTAGTTGATACAGGAATGCCTGAGTCGGCAAATGAAATTATTTCTGTTATCGAAGAACGCTTTGGGGCAAGCAGCCGGCCACAGGCAATCATTTTGACACATGGCCATTTTGATCATGTCGGGGCTGTTATTGACCTGGTTAAGCATTGGGAAGTTCCTGTCTATGCACACGAGTTGGAAATTCCTTTTCTCACAGGCCAAAAAAGTTATCCAGAACCGGACCCGACGGTTGAAGGCGGTATGGTGGCAAAAATGTCTCCTATGTTTCCGAATGAGCCGATTGATTTAGGAGATAATGTAAAACCACTGCCTCCTGATGGAGCCGTTCCTCATATGCCGGATTTTAAATGGATTCACACACCCGGACATGCACCTGGACATGTTTCCTTATTTAGAGAAAAAGACCGAGCATTAATCGCAGGGGACGCGTTCGTTACTGTTAAGCAAGAATATCTTTATAAAGTTTTAACACAAGAACAGGAAATCAGCGGGCCTCCGAGGTACCTCACAACAGATTGGAAAACAGCCAAGGAATCAGTCATTAAGTTAGAAGCATTAGAGCCAACTGTTGCTGTTACCGGTCATGGATTACCTATGTCTGGCGAGTTGTTGACAAACAGTTTGCAAAAGCTTGTTAAAGAATTTGACCAAATTGCTATACCTGATTACGGGAAATATGTAGACAAAAACACCCATTGATTATCTGCAAGAGAATGGTGTTAATAAAAATCTTAACTCGAGAACAGGCTGTCGATAGACGGTCTCAGTTTGTCGGCAAAAGTGGTTCGAAATAAGATCGTTCCAAACCACTTTTGATTCTTCGTTAGTTTTCAAGCCATTCAGGAGAAAGATAGACTTCTCTGAGTTTATCTTAAAGCAGGCATCGTTGTACGGCTATTCTAACTTTGCAAACCCTGTTGATTGGAATGGAAGGCGGCGCAAAGACTCCTGCGGGATTAGCGAGACAAGTGAGACCCCACAGGCGCTTACGCGGCGAGGAGGCTCACCGCGTAAGCGCCTGGAATAGAAATCAACAGCCTCCATTCACAAGCAAAATAAAAAGGACTGTCAATAGACAGTCTATTTTTATCGCTTTGAGTACCATAACTCAGGCGTATAAAAAACTTTTCTAAACTTCTATTTCTGCATCTAAGCCGCAGCCTTGTTCCAACAGCAAATTCTCTAGTACTTACGCCTTTTAGTGAGCCCCCTCTACTCTTCCCTTTTTATTGTACATAGGCATATTTCTATACAAGACTCTTCCAATATAATGAAAATAAAAAGCCTGCTTAATAAGGGCAAACTTTTTCACCATTTTCTTGGTTAATCTATGAAGTACACCCTCATCATTTTCCCGGGATATTTTCTAGCCAATTGTCATCCCATTGAAAAGATAAATCCGCTGTCATTCCCTGTACAAATAATGATTTAGGGTAAGGTAAGGCAAGTCCTGGCATGTCACTTGCATCAAAATAACGCAATTCCACAGTTTCATCGTCTACTGGACCAAGCCTCCCTTGATAAATCATACATTCAAATACGAATATAATATATTCCACTTGATCACCATTAGGGTACTTATAGCGAAATTCTTCTCCACCAAATACGCCTAATAGTTTTTTGGGTACAACGGTTAGACCGGTTTCTTCCCATACTTCTCGAATCACAGCTTGCGCTGGTACCTCTCCAGGCTCAATGGCTCCAGCAGGAAGACTCCACTTTTCCCCATTTCTTTTGTTTTGAAATAAAATTTCACCTGAATCATTTCGAACAATCGCTGCTACACTTGGCATGAATATCAATTCATTACCTACCTTTTCACGCAGCCTTTTATAATAATTAGACATCCCCATCTACCTTGCCACCTTCATTTGTTTCCTAAGTACACTTCTATTTTATTGATTGGCGATGTTAAATTTCGTTGATTGATTAAAAAATGAAAGACCTTTGATTAGGAAGGTCCTTTTAAAAGAGATAGTTAGTAGATATAATGAAGTATTTTTTGATAAGCAAAGGGTAATACGGAAGCTATTATAACACCGATTAAAATGGAAGAAGCTGAAAAAGCAATGAATTTTCGAGTTGATATTTCCTTCCTCTTATAAGCGATAATAAATACCTTCACCATGTAAAAGACAGTAATAAATATAATGATAGCTGAAAATATACTCGTTAAAATGACTTCCACTGTAGACCTCCTTTCACAACGTTTTCTCAACTAAATTTTACCAGATAATTGATATAGTAGATACAAAATTAATTCTTTGTTATCAGAATTTTATACGACTAATGCTTTTATTTTTATAGAAAAGTTTAATCGAGAAACTTTCCATCCTCCTCTTTTTAACTGTTTCATTATCATCGTTTCGGTGATGAAAAACGACTAGTCATCCTCACCCCAGATCATGATTTACTGTACAAATAAAAACAAAGCTGCCCAGCATTAAGCTATGCATAAAAATTAATAAACTGAAGAAAATGATAAAGCAACAAAAATAACAATGAAAGAGAGGAAACAAAAGTGCCTAAAAAGTGGTTACATATATTACCTGCCTTTTTATTATCAGCCGTAGTACTAATGGGGTGTAACAATGATAATGATCCAGTAGAAGATGACAATGATACACAACAAACACCTCAAAATGACAATAACAATGGGAATGAGATTAATGATATAGGCCCTGACAACGAAAATGACATGAATAGGGACGATGATATCCTGCCTGATGGTGAAGGCGACAGGAACAACGAAAATGATATACTCCCTAACGGCGAAGATGACACGAACAACGGAAATGACATACTCCCCGATGGTGATAATAACCAAAACAATGAAAATAATCTGATGCCTGGGGATAACAATATGAATGAAAATGATGAAGATATCCTTGAAAACAATAGAGATACGGAAGATCTTAATAATAAGAAAAGATAAATAAATGCCTTCACAACAGAAAGGGAGCTACCTTAATGAGTATTCTTCTAAGGTAGCTCCCTAATCTATTCACTTATTTATGTCTTTGTCCCTCAGTTTTGGTCGCTTACCTTTTTGCGAAAGGCTGCATAGATAGCTATGGTAAATCCTCCTGCCATGCCTGATAGCGTATCTGTCATCGTATCTTTATTATCATCACTTTCCAAAGCCCCCATAACGGATCCAATAAACTCTATCACTTCCCAAAAAGCACTGAAGGTCACAGCGAATGTTAAGACAAATAGAAAAATCAGCCAGCGGGAAATTCTTTTTTCTGCTGATTCAGGAATGAGAAGCCTGTATAAAGCTATTGCAACAAAGGCCGTGAAAACACTTCCTCCAAAATGAAGGACGGTATCCCACCAAGAAAAACGATCGTAAAAACGTAAAATGGCACCTAGGAAAAATGAGAAAAAAAGCAAAGCATAATACCCTATAATCAACGGCAAGCTAAAAGGAATCCTTTTTAAAAATAAAAGAAGGACAGGCAGAAAACCAATCACAATTCTCCCCAGCATGTCTGTCCATTTAGGGGAAGATCCATTTAAATGTTGTAAGAAGAAAGCGAATGCTATCAAGACAGCAAAACCTATGCTTAATATCAATATGGCTTTCTTTTTCATATTTATCGCCTCATTTGTCAAAGTTCTTATCATTTACTTGTTCCTCATATTTATAAACATTGTTCTATATGTATTGTTAAATTGCCCGCTTATCCTAAAAAAATACAGACGATTACATTCAATGTATTGCCGTAGAGGTAGCTATAACACTTTTCATATATGTTGGATATTTTTCAAATACACAATCTCACATTTTTCTTCTTATTTTAAAACTATTGCTCAAATGTCGGGAAGAATCATGTTATATATTTGGACATAAAAAGAGCACCTTCTATTCGGACGCTGGATCACTTTTTGAAATCCAATTGAACCATTCCATCAAAGAATTGATTTATAGTTAACCTCACAAATAAGTCGTTCAGCTTTCCAATATCCATCTCATATCTAATCATCCTCAATTTCTTTTTGTTTAAAAAAAAGAAACGATTTTCTCTTCCTAACCCATACGTTAAACTAACCCTTGGATTTCAAAGGAAAGTAATCCAATCGGACAGAAATAATAAAATTATTTAAGTACTCTATTTTTTAATCATGTAGAATTATGCAACAAAACCTTGAAAAGTGGATATTGATTGTTAAAATGTTAGTAATAGACATATGGAAAGGAAACGTTAATTAATTTAGTACGTTAAAGGTAATTATCAAATGAATTTTACAGATGCAGATTACGAATGGTTTAAATTTATCAATGATCAAGTTCAGCGCTATCAATTGCTAGACAACATCATGATTTTCTTTGCTGAGTATGTTCAATATGCTTTTGGTTTACTAATTATAATGTTATGGCTACTAAACAAAAGTAATTTTCGCATAATAGCCTTTCAAGCTATGTTTGCATTTGCCTTAGGATTTTCAATAAACAGACTTATTGAAGTATTCATCTATAGAGATCGGCCTTTTATATCGCATAACATTATTCAACTCGTAGACCATTCTGCTAACTCCTCTTTCCCGAGTGACCATGCTACTTCCGCAATAGTAATTGCTGTTACTCTATGGCTGTCATCCTATCGCTTTAAACATATTTGGTTTGCTCTCGCTGTAGGTGTAGCTTTCTCTAGGGTATGGGTGGGAGTACATTATCCACTTGATGTAATGGCTGGATTTATAAATGGCTTATTAATCGCTTTGTTTACACACTATATTTTATTTAAAGCACCACCAATAACTAAGCTAATCCAAAGACCCCTCTTTCAAGGCCAGGGTAAAATGAGAGATTGTTGAATTATCAGCTCAAGATAGCGATTGCTGTAAGTGTGGAATGAAGAGGAAAATAAAAACCCTATTGCAAATAGGGTTTTTATTTTGTATACAGAAGAAGCACCGCAAAGAAAATACTCGGTCTATATAAGACTTATTTTGCCTTTTTATCATCCATCTTTTTAATCAAGTCTGTAAACTCTTTTAAATACTCATCAGTAGTAATGATCCCTTTATGAGATAAAACATTAATCAATGCCACTACACTTGCTGAATGAACCTCATCACTATTTAAATATTTGATGTTTCAAAGGCACTATTCCAATCTTTTTTTGCAAGTTATCAACCACCTTTTAATAATTCACTTATTCCTGTTCATACTCTTCTATGCACGTAATCCCTTCCGATGTTAACTCCGGACCCTTCTCCCCATCACTCGTGCCATCAATTTGGACTAGATGGTTCTTTTTAATGGTGTCTATTTCAGCTTCAAATTGCTCCTGATTCATCGAAAAGTCACTCCAGTGAAGTTGCTTTCCATTCTGAATTTCTTTAAGAATCTCGTAGGTGAATTCGTCTCTTTCCATATTGCCTCCTCTGTGTTATCGCCCTGGAAAACTAGTTCGTTGTCTGCTAATTTGCTTACCAATTCCCTGCAAACACTTGGACCAAACGCTTCGATAACAACTAGAGGAAATTAATCCCTCCTCTCTTTTCTTAAATACTCCTTCTCTTGTATGTTCCTCTATTAGCACCCATAAGGCTCTTTCGGATCACTTCTCATTTTCAACAGAAGCAGCAGCTGGCGACAGTCGGTCGTTTTGTAAAAGAATCTCACAATCTAGCCAACTAACTGACTGATAATGGAAAAATAAAAAGGTACCCAAAACGTCACCCTGTTTGTTCGATTATTGGACGGAATTTGTCCGTTTTTGTTCCGTTCTTCCTCTAAAACAATTATTAAGGAAAAGTAACCATAAAACTATTCAACCTGCTATTTATTAGTGTGTTTTTTCTCAGCCGCCAGTGCATCTGCTTTCGTTTTATGAACAGTACCAAATGGATGCTCAGGTGGCGCATAGATCGAGTAAAGCTTCATTGGCTTATTTCCAGTATTGATGACATTGTGCCATGTCCCTGCTGGTATCATAATTGCGTAATCCTCATGCACTCTTTCTTCAAAATACAAATTATCTTTAGTATTTCCTGCCTGAACCATTCCTTGCCCTTCTTCAATGCGCAAAAACTGGTCAACTGTCGGATGAACTTCTAATCCGATGTCTTTTCCCACTCCAATACTCATCAGAGTTACTTGTAGATTTTTCCCTGTCCATAGGGCCGTACGAAATGTGTTGTTTTGGTTAGTGGCCTTATCAATGTTTACAACAAATGGTTGGGTTCCATAATCTTTTAATACAAAGCTTCCTTTACCTTTTAAAGGCTGTGGAGAAGCAAATCGGTTTCCATGCTTCATCTCATTAGGCATGGGCCAATAAGCCGACTGTCTTCTCTGGTTATCTATCAGCGGGTTAACATAGTAAGGATGTGGATGTGGATGTGGATGTGGATATTGATACATATAAGGAACGTAATACATCACTTTCATCCCTTTCATCAATTTATAGAATTATCCTATGCACCATATTTAGGGAGTGTACTTTGATTTATGGTGACTTATTTAAAGGAATCCTCTATTAGCCCCAAAAACCCCCTCCCATTCAATGGCTCGATTGCGTAATAATGAAATACGCTTTTTCAAATAACTGTTATTCTCTGTTTGAACGATAAGCGCCCAACGGTATCTCCTTGGCCCTCATAATCAAGTTTTGTCTTTCTTTTTCATTTATATCTATAAAAAGATTTAATTGTTTTGCATTCCTCCCCTTCCTATAAAATAAAAAAAGACACCAAACCATAAAACAGCTGCATACTGCCTTAATGGTTTGGTACCCTCGCTTTTTCCGTTAATCTCTATAGTAAGCTGTTATATTTTCAATGAACTATAATCTTAATAAAATTTGATTCTCACCTCCCCACACTTCTTACATTCGTAAACTTTCCCTCTCACTTTCGTATCATCAATACGTAAAGCCCATGAATGCCTGCAAAATATCTTTCTTAGCACCTTAACTACCCCTTCTGCACGCTACACATTTAAGTAGGAGCACGCAAATGCCAGTTGCTAACTCCAAATTTTTAACACATTCCTTATTTTCCCATTACAACCAATTACATTCAAGGGATTTTTAACCTATCTCTCATTCGTCTATCACTTGTTATTCGTCCAACAAATGCATCAAATAGCAGCCTGGCCAGACATCCGAACCCGTTGTCTTTTATCACATGAAGCACCGTCCTAGCTGCCTTTGATTTCTGTCTGACTATAAGGTTAGAATCTTTCATTAGGACACTCCCGACCTCTTATAATTGAAGTGTTAATGCTTTCCAGAGGCTGAGAGCTTTCCTGTTGTATATTTTTATTTGAATTGGAAATACTGGTTAAAGAGTCACCTGTTCGTTCCCCCAGAACATATACAGGTTAATAAGTCTGCCAGGAGATTTTCCTGGCTTTTTTATATTCTTCTTTTCAATATCCTTTTCGCCTGAAGCATCCAGACGACAAATCATCATGTATAACGAGTATCTGCTCGCAAGATGACTTGGGTACATTGGATGAGTTTCATGGCTAATAAAACTCATGAGAACGACTAAAAAATCCTTCACGATTGCCACAAGAGATCGTCATTAGATTACAAATCAATCCCCTTCTCAGTAAACACCGACTATAAAACCTCGATCAAGCAATCTGCAAGCGTGTTTTTATTAATGTGTTATAAAAAAATGCCGTGCTACTAAGAAAAAATTACAAACTACATACTCCTTCTTATATGGAGAGCGTAGAGGAAAAGCGCTTGGTTTAACGTACAATGACATTGATTTTGAGAGAAAAACACGTACAGTTAACAAACTACGAGATGAAAAAAATACCAGATCGCCGAAAACTAAAAAATAGTTATCGAACAATACTGGTAGACGACATTTTATTAAAACAGCTGAAAACGCATCGAGCTTGGTGTATTCAAACAACATTCCGTTATGGTTCTAGCTTAAAGGGTGAAGATTTTATTTTTATTTTCTATAGAACTGCTCAACTAATACGAAGCCGTACCATAAAGTTCTGTTTTGACCATATAATGAACGAGCGGGTTAGCACCAGTTACAGCTTATGGGCTACACTATTTTAATAAGATCCGCTTATTCCAGTCAAAATCACCGCTGAACGTTTAGAAAACACTCCAGAGGTGGATTAAGTTAAAAGAAAAGCCCGTCCAAGCATTCAACAGCATGATCAATATGTAATATTGGGGAACTCTGGGGGAGTTTTTAACCTCTCCCTCAATCCCTTTTATAGCCCGGGTTCTCCCGCCTTAAAACTCTTTATTAAACAATGGCTGAAACCATTTAATGCCTCTTTTATTAGCCGGCCATACTTTCATATCTGCTACTAAATGGCTCATGTAAGCGATCGAAGCAGCCAAAAAGCTGCCTTCAATTCCTACACTTTGTTGGAATTGCCACGCTATCCCTGCAAAACAGGCAGCTCCTATTAAAGAGTGAGTTAATGAACGGTGAGATAAAAATGAAGAAACAATAATAAACCCGCTTAACAACAACAGCCAAAAAATATCGGCATACCAAGCGGCCACACCTAATCCTGCTCCTGTTATAAAGAGCATCGTACGCTGCTTAATAAACAATCTAGGCAATATCGTCAAGCAAAGACCAACGATGAAGCCAGCCGACTGAACAAAACCGCTCAGCATTACGTAGCTATAGCCAATTAGAAGCAGGCCAGCTGCTGCAAAAAACAAGATCAGCCACTTTTTTGATATAGTAATTCGATTGGACAGCTTTCCATTTACGTCAAGGTCAGGTGCAAGACCAGCTACTGCCCCAATGCCAACTAATGCAGCTGTAGTAAGAGGATCCGTATGTAAATAAACAGCTGTTGCTAATCCGGAGCCTCCTCCGATAGCCAAATGAGCCGATCCTTTCATCTGTTTCCATCCTTTTCTTTTTCTCCATTATAACAAACAAACGTTCTTAATCCTATAAAAAAATGAACGGTAATGATCTTATCTACTCTAAATAACTCCCCCTCTTTCTCTTTAACTGTTTGTCTATTTCACCTCACGCTCTCGCCCTTCAGATCGAACGATAGCAGCTAGCAAACCCTACATCCATACATAACTAGATAAGGATCTCCTTTAGTTTTGCAAACAAAAAAACCCTGCGAGTAAACACAGGGTTAAGCATTCGTGTGCCGCTCAATCACTTGAAGAAGCCAGTCCTGCACACTTTCAATATATTCACCGGAAATATCAAGCTCTGCAAGTACAGTTCCTTTGCCGATAATTTTTAATCCTGGTACGAGAGCCGGTTTTTTCGGATTCATCGAATATACAACCGTATCTATGTGATGAATCGGAATCCGAACATTTGTGACTATACCTTTACTGATTAAAAATCCCTTATCCACTTTAATCACATTTTTCTTCCAACGATATTCCGTATCGGTAGTCGTGCATTCAATAGCAGCATCTTCATTTATGAAGGGTGTCATATATATACCTCTTTTTCACTATATATGGTCAATCACATCACCTATAACCTATCAGCTTTGAATTGCTTTGTAAACAAAAAATACCTTTCGTCAATGAATTGTAAATAATATGCTGGGATCGGCAAATATAAAACAAAAAAAAGAGATTTTTTCAAAAAAATAAAATATAGCCCCACTATAATAAATAGCCGGGGCCTGCCTGTTCGCTCATCACATTGTTATTATATAACTTCTGCTTTTGTATACACACCTGGATTTTGCTCTTTTAATTCTCTGATTAGCATTTTAGCATTTCTCACTCTGAGAAGATAAGAAACATTTGAACGCGTATATACCGCTACACTATCGAGCCTTCCCAGAAAGGTCTCAACATTAAACCGGAAACGCGGCTTCGCTGTTTTTCCTATTTTTACAACTTCCACAATTTCTGATAATGGGATATTTACTTGATTGAATGTATCCTCTGTAATCAGCATGCCATGATCTATTTTATAGTTTGACGACTGTTTTTTCCGCTGTAAGTACAGCCCCAAAAACAGTGCACCGGTAAGAAGCAACAACAATTCCACCTTGTGACACCTCCTCTTCTTCTTCGTATGGCGCCCTTCAAACCTCATTTCTCCCGTTTCTATTACTGTACCCATTTTTCTGTTTTTTACCCGTGCGTTTCACATTCTTTGGAAAGAAAAACTTTTTTCAAAAAGTTTAAAGCAGGCAAAAAAAGATAATATCAATAGTAAGGTGTGCACGTTTTGAAAGACGCCAGGTTTAGGAGGAAAATTATGAAAAAATTAGACGAAGAAAAGTTATTAATAAGGATTACTCAATTAGAAGAGATTGTTCTCGAATTATCTGACCGAATTAGACAGATGAGCGAAGAACTTATTGAAATGAAAGAGGAAAAAATTCATTAAGAAGGGCAGTCTAAAAATTGGTGGATAACCAATTTTTAGACTGCCCTTTTCTGAATAACAGCGATGAATTTGTTTTTCTCTCGCTTAAATTACGCAGAGAGGTGCGAATGAACCTCCTTCCGCATCTCCCAACCGTGCAGCAATCGAAAGAAAGGCGGTAACACAAGACAAACAGCCAAAATTCTAAGCACTTGCACAGCAACTACAAAGGTCGAATCTGCATCAAGTACAACCGCTGTCGTGGCCATTTCAGCAATTCCCCCTGGTGCAAAAGCGAGTGCAGCTGTTTTAAAATCTATGCCTGTCACAAGAGAAACAAGGTACGCACAGGCAAACATCACACCAATCAGCCCAATGGTACTGATCAAGCCGACAATCAGCGTCTGCTTCAGTCCGATAAACATTTTCTTATGAAAACGGACTCCAATCGATACGGCAATCAAAATTTGTGACAAAACGATCAAGTTGTGCGGCCAGTAGGCTACCATATTATGACCGGCATAGGAAGAACTGAATGATTGAACAATTGCCACAGCTGTCATGCTTCCCAGAAGCCAAGGTGCCGGGAATTTTAAATATTTCCCGATATGATAACCGCCCCATCCTGTCAGAGCTAATACGGCTGTCCACAGCAATTGACTTGGTTCAAATCCCAGTGAAGTCTGTTGCACAGCCGCTGCGCTAGCTGGATGTATCGTCCAAAGTGAAACGAACACCGGAATAATTAAAATCACTAAAAACACACGCATGGTCTGAATAATGCTCACCACTGCAGTGTTGGCACCTACCTCTTCCGCCAGTGCCGGCATAGCTGACAATCCGCCAGGCGCTGTGCCAAAAAAGCTTGTGAGCATATCTGAGCGGCTAAATTTCCATAAACTAAGACCGGAAAGTAATGAGAAAACAACTGATAATCCGATCATAAGAGTAATAACGATCCAATGAGACTGAAAAGCAGTTAACACCGACAGGTTAATCTTTTGACCCAATTGAATGCCCAATATTAACTGTCCTATATATAACCAGCTTTTAGGGATGTCTTTTGCTCCTGAAATTTGCGGAAAAGCAAAAGAAATAAAAGCGGCCGCAAGCAAAGTTCCTAACATCCAACCAATTGACAAACCAGTCAATGATAACAATAGCCCGCCAAGGCTGCTTACTAGTAGGACGACCCATTTGTTTACTTTCATCCGATCCTCTTCTTTCTTTTCTTGTTGTCTATAAATAAATTATACTAAGGTTAAAGAAATAAATAAAATATCGCTTTTTTATCTTTAACCATAAAATATAGTTATAGCAGAAAGGAAAAAGAGCAATGGATGAAAGAGATTGGCGCGTCTTACAAACATTATTTAATGAAAAAAACATGACAAAAGCGGCAAACAAGCTGTACATTTCTCAGCCGGCACTAACGAACCGTTTAAAGCAAATGGAAAAGGAATTCGGTGTGCAAATTGTCAATCGTGGACGGCGCGGTGTACAATTTACTCCCCAAGGAGAGTATCTTGCTAAATGTGCTGATGACATGCTGTTAAAGCTGCAGCATATAAAAGAGAATGTGCTGAACATGGAAAAGAAAATTACTGGCACACTCCGGCTCGGTGTCTCCACCTTTTTTACAGACTATAAACTTCCCGGGCTGCTAAAGCTCTTTAAAGATGAATACCCCGATATAGAATTTAAAGTGATGACAGGCTGGAGCAACGAAATTATTCATTTAGCTTATAACCAGGATGTACACGTTGCTTTTGTGAAAGGAGATTATAGTTGGAAAGGCGGCAAAAAACTCTTATTCGAAGAGCCAATTTATATTGCTTCCAGAGAAAAAATTACTTTGGAAGATTTGCCCGATCTGCCGCGGATCGATTATCATACAGATCAGAACTTGCGGACAGTCGTCGATAATTGGTGGGCAGAAAACTATACGAAACCGCCTCTTGTCAGTATCGATGTAGACAAAGCCGGCACAAGCAAAAATATGATGGCCAACGGCTTGGGCTATGCTATTTTGCCAGGGATGCTCTTAAGCGATTTAAAAGATGTGTATAAAATAGCCATCCACTCAAAAGATGGCCAGCCGATCATCCGAAAAACGTGGATGATTTTCCATGAAGAATCGCTCCAGCTTAACATTGTCCGGGCTTTTGTTGAATTTATGGAGCAGGTGGATTTGGAGAAAATTAACTAGCTGTCCGATGAACCGTCAAACCTATTGGCGTAAACAACTAAAAGCAGACCGCTCTGTAATAGTTCAATTACGGGGCGGTCAATGATCTTTTTGTTCAGTCCAAGTAACAGCTAATGACTTTATCCAGTCTCGTTAGTCGGTTCCATTATTAATGGCATTCTCTTTAGTTGTTTACCCCTGGTAAACAACCTTTCCGTCCACGATGGTCATCTCGATTTTGGTCGTTAACAGTTCGTCTGGATCCTCCATTGACAAAATGTCGTTTGAATAAACCGTCATATCGGCTAGCTTCCCAGGCGAGATCGTTCCTTTTTTATGTTCCTCATTTGTCGCGTATGCCCCACCGATGGTAAATAGCTTGAACGATTCAAGCATTGACAGCTTCTCTTTTTCATTCCAGCCGTCATGCAATTGTGCAGGGTCTCTCCGGGTGACTGCTGCATGAATACCTAATAACGGATCAACAGGCTCGACCGGTGCATCGGACCCCCCTGCACATACTACTCCAGCCGTTAACAGCGATTTCCAGGCATATAAATACTGGATTCTTTGCTCTCCAAGTCTTTCTTTTACCCACGGGAAATCCCCAACTAAAAATCTCGGTTGAATGTCTGCTACTATGTGTGACTTTGCCAAGCGCTGGATCAAGTCCTCTCGCAGCAACGACACATGGATAATGCGGTCGCGGTGATTGACTTTCGGAAATTGATCAAGTATTTCCAGCACATTTTCTACTGCCTGATCACCAATGGTATGAACAGCTATTGGCATGGAGTGCTCTCTTGCCTCTTTCACCATGTGATAAAGCTCTTCCTGGCTGTGCTGCGCTTCCCCAAACTGGTTCGGCGCATCATAATAAGGGTCTGAGAGTAAAGCGGTTCTTTTCCCAAAGGCCCCGTCTGCAAAAATCTTTACTGCACCAATTTGCAATTTATCATTCCCATAACCTGCATATATGCCTCTCTCCTTCAAGCGATCAAGAAAAGGGTAATCAATTAAAAGGTTGCACCGCAGACCTTTTTCCTCTTCATTGATTAATTCATCATACATTTTATATGTTTGATCAAAGCCGCCCAGGTAGAGCGGATCATTCGTATGGACGCTTGTTATCCCCCGCTGTGCGACATGGTCCATTGCTTGCCCCAGGCCGGACTTCAATTCCTCATATGTATGGTCCGGTATGTAATCGGTAACCAGCTTAGAAGCCGATTCAAGCAGCAAACCCGTTGGTTTTTTGGTAGTTTCATCAAGAACAATTCTTCCGCCAGTTGGGACTGTTATGGACGGGTCGTAATGGGACATTTCAAGTGCTTTACTGTTTACAAGAAATGCATGGTGACAGATTCTCTTTAAGAAAACCGGGCAATGCGGGGCAACTTGATCTAGTTCCTGTATCGTCGGCATCGTTCCATCGGTAAAAAGGTTCTCATCCCATCCCATACCAAGCAGCCACTTACCCGGCGGAGTGGCACTCGCTCTCTCGCGTATTTTTTCAAGCATCTCTCGTTTAGATGTGATCCCAATCAAATTTAAATCCAAATATTGAAAAGCCACCCCTGAAAGATGAAGATGACTGTCAATCAGTCCGGGAGTCACCATCTTCCCTTGTAAATCGATAATTTTTGTGTCGCTATCTCCCCATTTTGTCATCATTTCTTTATGGGATCCTATCTCTGTAATCCGTCCACCGTCTACGACGACTGTTTCAACTAACGGTTGGTTTTCATCAAATGTGTGAATTACCCCATTAGTAAATATTGACTTTGACATAATGACCCTCCCAAAACATCAAGTAAAATAAAAGCACATAACGGGCGTCTATTAACTGCATAATCATGCATAATTACAATTATTTTATCAAAAAATAAAGATCTTACTAATAAAATATTAAAAATATTTATTGAAAAAAGGCGGCTACTATTAAATTGCTGCTAGCTTTATGCCTACATGAAGGCTGCCTTTCTTTAGTGTCGAGTCAAAGGTCTGCGGCCGCATATAAAACCCTAACGCCGTTCGAATAATTGTTGTAATAAACGATAAAGTTCCCTCCCTTGATCAGGAAGCATTAAAAAATTAAGCTTCACTGTTCTGAAGCCTAACATAAATAAACCGGGATGTTTGTCTCTCCCAAAATAGAAAGTGTTAACCTATCGAATATGTGAAGTATTCACTATATTCTTTATGGAATGACAGATCTATTTCTCCTCTCATCCTACAAAGTTCATATCTCATTTAACTTTTTACTGCCGCTTCTCTTTGATACACACACTTTCCGCCCATATAGGTTTCCATGACTTGAAGTTCATCAATTTTTTGTGGATCGATCTCTAAAATATCTTGATCAAGTATAATGAAGTCTGCGTAATAACCCGGTTTTAACTGGCCGACATTCGGAATACGTGTCAACTGCTGAGCCGCTCTTGTATAAAGCTCAATCGCTGTAGCCACATCTACCCTCTCATCTTGTCCAGTGTCCGTTCCATCATATGCCTTGCGTGTAATAGCTGATTTAATTCCAAGGAATGGATTTACCGGGTCAGCCCATGCTGTTCCTGGGGCATCAGATGAAAAGGCGACTTCTATGCCCTCTTTTAGCATCGATTTTATAGGATAAGTGCTTTTTGTCCTTTCCGCTCCTAAGTTTTTCAAATAGCTCTCTATTTCGGCATATAGGAAAACCGGTTGTGTAACAATGCCAATTCTGGCTTTAGCCATGCGTTTCATCGCTTGTTTAGTAGGCAAAGTAACATGCTCGATTCTGACGGATGGAGCGTCCTCCAGCCAGCCTTCTTTATCATAGAACGTATCAACAATTAAGTCGATCGCTTGCTCCCCCATCGCATGAATCACTAACTGAATGCCGTATTGTTTAGCCGCTTCACCCGCAGCCAATAATTCTGCTTTTGACGTAGTAGCAATTCCGCCATTTTCTCCTTCACCCAAAAATGGCGGATTCACCCATGCTGTCTGTCCAGAAATGCTTCCATCTGAAAACAGTTTGATTCCGCCAATATGAATAGGATTCTCTCGATTTGTTCGCTCCTTATCTTGAATCGGTCGTTTTTGTAAATCTTCCCATAGGTAGTAAAGCACCGTGCGTTGCTTCAACCCTTTTTCACGGCCTTGATTGTACATCTCCAAGTAATCAACCGGTTCTACTCTAGCCATTAAATCGGTCACCGCTGTAATGCCATGAGCAAGTAATTTAGGACTTAGCTCGGCTAATGCTAAAGCATCCTCTTCAATTGTCTGAACAGGCATAATTTTAAATACTAATTCCCTTGCACTTTCACGCAAAACGCCTGTCGGTTCGCCATTTTCATCCTTATCAATTTGTCCACCCGGAGGATTTGGCGTATCTTTTGTGATGCCGGCCATCTCTAATACTTTGCTATTCACCGTAGCAATATGAACACATGAGCGACTGGCAATCACAGGCACATCTGGAGCAGCTTTATCGAGATCCCAACGTGTCGGCATCCGACCTTCCGCTAATTTCCCCTCATCATATCCCCAGCATTGAATCCAGGAGCCCTCCTTCAAATTCTTTCTCGCTTCCTGAATCTTTTCAATCAACTCAGCGATAGAATAGACATTCGGAGGAAGAGCAGCAATTTGCTTTGAATACATAGCTAAATGCCATGGGTGAAGATGAGCATCAATGAGTCCCGGAAGTACCCGTTGACCTTGAAGATCGATGACATCACCTGCTGTTAAGGCAACCTCCTCCTGTTTGCCAACCCATATAATTTTGCCATCTTGCACCTTCATAGCAGTTGCATATGGTTGGTCGGAATTAGATGTGAAGATTTTGCCGTTTATAAAAGTTGTTATGCCTTGGTTGTTCATTTCTATCGTTTTCCTTCCCAAATTAAATTATTAGATGCTTACTTTTCGATTTGCCCACTTATTTCTTGGCAGACCCTCAACGCTCACCTACTCAATCCCTACTAAAGATTGAATGATCCGCTTTCATTTTCTTGTTTTTATTGGTGTGTTGTTGCTTAAGTCATCCAAAATAAAAGCGGTTGCGCCGTATATGCTTGCGCATGTTAATTAATAATTTTGCTGACGTTATATTCAAATGCAATTAATGTGCCAATTTTATCAGGAATATATCCTTCCACTCTTCCCCATTGCTTTATGACTGGAAAACGGCTGACTTATTTAAAGTTTGTCAAAGCGATTGGCGAAAGAATTTTCTTTCTCCACACAAAAAAGAGGGAGAAAATTCTCCCTCCCTCGTAAAAAAATTTTACCGCAATCTGTATTTATCCATTTTGTATTTTAATGATTGTTTAGAAAGCCCGAGTCTTCTTGCTGTCTGAGCTATGACCCCATTGGCCTGTTCCAACTCACCCATAATAATTTTTTTCTCATAATCCTCTACTGCTTCACGAAGAGAATGAATGGTAGCACTTATTCTATTAGCTTCAGGAACAGGCCGTTTATATTCCCGAATCCTCTTCGGGATATCTTCTAGTGTAATCCGATGGTCATTTGCCTGATTAAAGGCAGTCTCTACTGCGTTTTTTAATTCCCTAATATTCCCCGGCCAGTCATAGGCTTTAAAGCAATCCATCACTTCCTGATCAATCTCATCGATAAAAATATTCATATTATTATTATAGAAGTTGACATAATGCTCCAATAGTACTTCAATATCTTCCTGTCGTTCCTTTAAGTTGGGTAGATCAATTTGGACCACCCCTAGCCGATAATAAAGATCTTCTCTCATTCTCTTCTCGGCAATTAGTAGATCAGGATCCTCATTTGTCGCTGAGATCACTCTTAAATCCACCTTAATATTTTTTTTGCCCCCTATGCGCCTAACGGACTTTTCTTCAATTGCTTTTAGAAGTTTTACCTGAAGGCCAATCTCTAAAGAATTAATTTCATCCAAGAACAGCGTTCCGCCCTCCGCTTGTTCAAATAGGCCTTGTTTATCTTCTGCCCCGGTAAAACTCCCTTTCGTTGTTCCAAATAACGTGCTTTCGAGCAAGTTAGCGGGAACGGCTCCACAATTTAAAGAAACGAAAGGCTGGCTGTATCTGTCACTTAAATTATGTATAGCTTGGGCAATAACTTCTTTTCCTGTTCCTGTCCTTCCGTAAATAAGTACAGTTGAATCCGTTTTTGAAATTTTTTCGATTTTATTTTTAATAGCTATCATAGTTGGATTGACGGTGATAATATCATCAATTGTATAAATGGTATCATTTTTACGGTACACTTTATGGCGAGCATACTTATCCATATGCTGAATATTTTCTTTCGGAAAAAAGTGTTTAGAAAACTCAACCGCTCCAATAATTCTATCTCCTTCTTTGATTGGGTAAGTCGAATTAACCGATACTACTACATTTCCTTTTGTTGTTGTAATTTCCTGTCTAATGTTACAAAGGGGACGGCCACTTCTTAATACATTCATTAACGTGCTATTTTCGTTGGTTAAATCTTTATAAAAAGAGGTGACATGTTTCCCTAGAAAGTTTTCGGGTCTGAGATGAAGCTCTTTCAATATATTTAAGTCAGCCATATCATAAAAAATAACATTTCCGTTCGCATCGACGACTAATACATTGTCGAAATCGGATAAGTTTTTAAAACTTTCTACATCAATCATCACCTTTTCTCCTCCTATCCGGTGTGAAAGTTCGTCATCTATGCAGCAGACCGCTCGTCAGTTAAAATGTCCGCTTAGAAAATTAGTGTATTCCAATTGTACCATGTCCTTTTTTGAAAATTAAAGGCTGCAAAATTTATTGCCGTGCAGATGTATGACAGATTGCTTGAATGATTAGCTGGCATAAGCATAAAAACCCTGATGGTGAGCCTATGCAAAAGCGACCCCCAGGGTTAAATAAATTATTATTCATAAACTAAATTTTTTCAACGTTCGTATTATTTTCATTCATGCTAGCCGTCTGCTTTTTCGCTTTGCCCTCTTTCGGCCGCTTCGATTAAATAGGTTTCAAAGTCTTCTCCTGACAACGGTTTGCTAAATAAAAACCCTTGTCCTTGGCTGCAGCCATCCTCATTCAGTACATCTAATTGCTCCTGGCTCTCCACCCCTTCAGCAATAACATTGATCCCAAGCGTCCGTGCAAGTGTTAAAACAGCTTGTACAATTGCCTGACTTTCTTCATTTTGATGAATATCCCGAATGAAAGAGGCATCGATTTTCAACGTATCCACAGGTAAATATTTAATGTAGCTAAATGAACTGTATCCAGTACCAAAGTCATCAATAGAAATATGAATACCGATGTCCCGCAGTCTTTGCAAAGTATCGGCCGCGTGATCGATATCTGCAAATACACTTTCCGTTACTTCAAGCTCCAGCCATTGTGCCTCCAATCCGGTCTCTGTTAAAATTTCTTCAATTCTCTCTATAATATTGGGATGCGCTAATTGGCGAACAGACATATTAACCGAGATTTTTAATGGTGGGTACCCTTTGTTTTGCCATTCTTTATTTTGCCTACATCCACGCCGGAGAACCCACTCTCCAAGAGGAAGAATAAGGCCCGTTTCCTCGGCAACCGGAATAAATTTATTGGGAGAGATCCTCCCCAGCTCCGGATGGTCCCAGCGGACAAGCGCCTCCATTCCGATGAGTTGATTTTTAGAAATATCCATTTTGGGCTGATAATCAATATGAAAATGCTCAAGCTCAATCGCTTTTCTTAATTCATTCTCCAGCAGGATGCGCTCCAAGGATTTCTCTTCCATCTCTGGTTTAAATAATGCATAGCCGTTTCTGCCCCGTTTCTTAACGGAATAAAGAGCGGTATCCGCTTTATTTAATAGTTCATCTGCATCTTCACCGTTCACCGGAAAAAGCGCAATGCCAATACTGCAGGAAAGCGTATAGTGCTCGCCTGCAACTTTCAATGGTTCTTGAAAGTTAGAATGAATCCTTTTGGCAATCTGATCCAGCTCTTCCATGCCTGATACATTGTTTAGCAACACAGTAAATTCATCTCCACCCAGCCGTGCGACTAAATCACTTGGTCGCAGCGAGTTTTTAATACGGCGAGCAGCCTCAGTTAGGATAAAGTCTCCATTCTCATGTCCCCAAGAATCATTCACAAACTTAAAGCGATCCAAGTCGATAAACATAACAGCAAGCTGAGAAGAATAACTCTTAGCATGATCCACTTCTTTTCTCAATCGGTTCATGAATAATCGGCGGTTAGGCAAGTCCGTCAATGTATCATGATAAGCTAAATGATAAATCATTCTCTCTGATTTTTTCCGTTCGGTTATATCTCGCATCGCCAGCACGAAGCTTTTGATCTCACCATCTTTATCAATGACGGGATTAATCTTCGTTTCCGTGTCCTTATACGCTCCCCGGTTCGTCTTTATACGGAATTCGAGCAGCGAGGATACTTTCTTTTTAGCAGCCAGAAGCTTTAACTCTTCAGAAAGAGTCAGTTGATCTTCTTCATGCACCCATTGAAAGATCCTTCCTGACTCTAATTTCGCAAGCTCATCGCCCAACAACAATGCATGAGATGGAGACATGTAGAGGAAGCTTCCTGACTGATCAATCACTGATACCAAGTCAGATGAATTCTCTGCAATTAGTCGATATTTCCCCTCGCTCTCTCTCAATTCCTCTTCCATCTTCTTTCGAAGACTAATATCGTTTCTTATCGATGCATATTGATAAGGTTTCCCGCGATCATTCAAAAAAGGAACAATCGTTGTGTCTACCCAATAAAACGACCCATCTTTCGCCTTGTTTCTTATCTCTCCCTTCCAGATTTGACCGGAACCAATCGTTGCCCACATTTGTTTAAAAAACTCCCGTGAATGATAACCCGAATTCAATATACAGTGATCTTCACCAAGGAGTTCCTCCTCATTGTATTTAGAAATTTTGCAAAATTTTTCATTCACGTAAAGTATCTTTCCTTGATGATCGGTAATAGCGACAATAGAAGACTGATCAATTGCATATTTGACATCTGTCAACTCTTTTAAAATATTCTCCAATTGATTGTCTTCTACATTCTTAGAAGGTACAGGCATGATAAATCTCTCTCTTCTCTTTGTTTTTTCTTTTGCTGTACAATATTTACTATACATATCTGGGTATATCCAAACAAAAAAACCGACTCAAAAAAGAGTCGGTTGCACTACTCGCTCCAAGCCATTCAAGTGCCCACATACAAATGACTGTTCATCGCTTCCACCATAAGATTGTTATAAAAAAAAATTCCACAAATGTCTTATTAGACTAACGTTTTTTATACAATTATCATAGTTCGATATACCCGTCAAGTCAATGTCTACCGTTATTTATTTCTAGCATTATTCGTCTCTTAATGAGGCCTATTTCACAAAGAAACCTAACAATATTTATGAGGCCTAGATCAAAAACCTTGCTTTTTCCTCTGACAAGAGAAAAGGATAAATACACCTCGTCTTACTCGTTTTTTATCCTTATTCACTTATCTATCTTTATTTAATTCTGCCACAATATGGCCAACTTCACGCAAAACCAGTTTTTCCATCGCTAATGTTACTGCGCCAGTAGAACCCGGCAGCGCAAAAATGATCGTTTCTCCAGCTACACCTGCAACAGCTCGGGATAAGATAGCCGCAGAACCGATATCTTCTGTATAACTAAGATAACGAAACAACTCACCAAATCCGGTTAGCTCTTTCTCAAACAACGGTGCCACTGCTTCAATCGTCACATCCCGCTTAGCCACACCGGTGCCTCCATTAATGATAACCGCATTGATTTGGGGGTCTTCAATCCCTTGCCGAACAGCTCCTGTAATCTGTTCCTTTTCGTCAGGAACGATCTGGTAGCGTGCAATGGAATGGTGACTGTTGATTAAAAACTCTTTAATTTTTTTTCCGCTTTTATCCGTTTCTTCTGTTCGTGTATCGCTGACAGTAATCACCTGACAGACAACATGCTTTGCCGCTTGCCCTTTATGAGCATGTACTCGTCTTTCATTCATGTGAAATGGGTGCACCTCTCTTCTTTAACCGCCAATATAAGACATCTCAATTTTTGGCCGGTTCTTTGCTGTTTCTTCCGTTCGCTCATCCGAATAGCGGTCCGTTCGCGCAAGCCAAAGAGCTGACATATGATCTCTTACTTTTTCTATTGAACTCGTCGATCGGAGCACAGCCTTTAAATCGCTGCCTTTTGTAGCAAATAGACAAGTGTACAATTTTCCATCTGCAGATATTCTTGCCCGGGTACATGTCGAGCAGAATGATTCTGTCACTGAAGAAATCACACCAAACTCTCCGCTTCCATCCTTATAACGAAAACGGCTCGCTACTTCGCCGTAATACGCTTCATCTGCTGGTTCTACAGGAAATTTGCTGCTGATGAACTTGACGATTTCTTGCTTGGATACGACCGAAGAAAGCTGCCAGCCATTCGTGCTTCCTACATCCATAAATTCAATAAAACGAAGGGGAATACCTTCTTTTTTAAAATAAGTCGCCATTGGCAAAATTTGTTGCTCATTTACACCTTTTTTCACAACCATATTTATTTTAATGCCAAGGCCGGCCTTCTGCGCTGATTCAATTCCTCTCAGTACGGTTTTCACGCTGACAGATCGGCCGTTCATTTGTTTAAAAATGGTATCATCAATCGCATCCATACTAATATTCACCCGTTGCAAGCCAGACGATTTCAATGCTGTAGCATACTTGGGCAACAAGACACCATTCGTTGTTAAAGCAATATCCTTAATATTTGTCTTGGCATATAAGCCATGAATTAACTCGGGGAGGTCTTTTCTAAGCAGGGGCTCTCCTCCCGTCAACCTGACTTTCTCTACGCCAAGCTCTGTTGCTGCTTGAACGACACGGATAATTTCCTCAAACGTCAAATATTCCTCTTTCGGTAAAAACGGATAGTCTGCGCCAAAGATTTCAGCCGGCATACAATAAGAACAGCGGAAGTTACACTGATCCGTCAAGGAAATCCGAATGTCTCTTAGCGGTCTGTTAAACTGGTCTTTTACTTGTCCCATTCATTTCTCCTTTCTGGATGCCACGGCTGTGCAGATGTTTGCATGGAGGCAGAGCGCCTTACTCATCTACAAATAATTGGCGATAGGCATCCTTCGTATTGATGTTTTGGAATAACCTTTCAGTTGATTGGAGATCAGCTTCCGTTATTTTCTTAACGTTTACTTCACTAAGTAAATCGATCATCCGATAGTTTCCCTTTGTAAGCTGGGCTGTAATAACAGGCAACACTCGGCGATGATAAACGGCTGCAAGCGGCTGTTGACGGCCGGCTATGCTGGGAATCACAGCATCAAATGACCGATCTGCTTCAGCAATGAGTGCATTCATCACTTTTTCGTTTATTAATGGCATATCACATGGAAGAACCACATACCATTCGGCGGTAACCTGCTTCATTGCGCTATATAAGCCAGCCATCGGCCCTTTCCCGCAAAAAGGGGGGATGTCTTCTGTTACCTTGACAGCGGGATCTTGACTAAATCGGCTGGTAAGTGATGGATGACTGATGATCACCACTTGATTGGTAAAAGGGACGAGAGCTTGCAAAGAATACTCATAAAAGTATTTTCCATTGTATCGGACGAAGGCTTTAGGCTCACCAAACCTGCTTGATTCCCCACCAGCAAGTATGACACCGGCCCACAGCTTCTCTTTTTCTGTGGTCAATGCTTTTACCCTCCGCTTACAGGCGGAATAAGCGCCACTGTATCGCCGGAACGGACCACATCATCTGAGTCGGCATATTCCTCATTGACAGCTACAATGAGCGTGTCTGTCTCAATAGAGTACTTTTCACGCAGTTCGCTTAACAACTCTTCTACGGTCAATTCGTTGCTCGCTACTTCCAACTGCTCTTTGCCAATCTGCTCTTTCAAATGAGCAAAACAAAGAATGTTAATCATACATATTTTCTCCTTTCGGTCTTCCTTCTGGATAGGCTTCTGTCTCCAATTGATTGCCGATCCATTTTTCTCCGTCTTCCCAATGTTCTTTTTTCCAGATAGGCACAATTTGTTTAATTCGTTCAATGGCATATTCACTCGCCCTGAACGCATCCTTGCGATGTGGAGTAGACACGGCAATCACCACGGCAATATCAGAAATCTTTAAATGCCCTGTCCGATGTGTAATAGCCGTTTTTGCCTCTGGCCATTTCTGGCTAATTTCTTCTCCAATCTTCTCTAACTGTTTTTCAGCCATCGATTGGTAAGCTTCGTATGTTAAGGATAAAGTCCGGCGACCATGTGTATACTCCCGAACAGTTCCAATAAAATTAGAGATGGCCCCCGCTTCCGGTCGGACTACTTTCTTCGTTACCTCTTCAATAGAAATCGGGCGATCTGTCACAACAAATAACCGTTCCACCTTCCGTTCCCCCTTCTAAAAATCTATGTTAATAAACTTCTCTTATTTCGGTTCATTCTCCTTCCATGTTACAATCAAATAGCCATATTTAAGGAAAATCATACTGAAAAGAGGGATTGTATGTCTGAATTTACTCATTTTAACAACCAAGGCCGAGCGAAAATGGTGGATATCACTGAAAAACAGGCGTCTCATCGCTCGGCGGTTGCCCAAACAAGCGTGCTCGTCAATGAACAAATTTATCAGCAAATCAACGATCAGTCGATAAAAAAAGGGGATGTGCTTGCTGTTGCCCAGGTAGCTGGCATTATGGCTGCCAAACAGACGTCCTCTCTCATCCCCATGTGCCATCCCATTCCTATCAGCGGTGTAAATATCTCCTTTGATTGGGTAAGCGAAGATGCCAACTACAGGCTGGTTATTGCTGCTTCTGTGAAAACCAAAGGCAGCACAGGTGTAGAAATGGAGGCTCTTACAGCTGCGTCCGCTTGTGCCTTGACCGTTTATGACATGTGCAAAGCAGTCGACAAAGGTATGGTGATCGGCCCTACTTATTTAGTAGAGAAATCCGGCGGAAAAAACGGCGATTTTCACCGCAGCGAGCCTGTCCGTTAGAGACAGGCCGTTCGTTACCCAAATAATTTAGCATAATACTTTTTTGCCTCTGTTTGGTCGTTCGTTCCATGGACCAGGACCCGGCCGTCATAAAACACAGCTAGTCGGTGAGGAGAGAAATGAACGGTCACCATATATGGATTGCGCTTGACGGCATAACCTTGTCGGATAAACGAACGCTCTAATTCCAGAAGATTTACTTTTCTTGCATGCACCGGGCGAATCTGCACGGTATTTCTCCCGCATAACACTGATACTTTTGCTAGATTTTCATGGGAAAGATGCGGATAAACTGGCGATTCGCCGCATGTAGGGCACGTTTTTCGCTTTACTTTGCTCACCTTGATCTCCTGATGCATATTTTTCCAAAGATCAAACATAATAAGCTTACCGTTTAGCGCCTCCCAATCTTCCACTAATATCTTCAATGCTTCTGTTACCTGATAGGAAATGACGTGAGTGGCTGCCGGGCCAATAATACCTGCCGTGTCACACGTATGTCCAGTGCCGACTGCTCCTTTTTCCCATAAACAGCGGAGACACGGTGTTTCTCCAGGCAATATAGCAAACACCATACCATGGCTGCCTGTACAGGCGCCATATATCCACGGAACTCCCAGCTGATGGGCGGCATCGTTAATCATGAGCCTTGTTTCATAATTATCGGTTGCATCAATAATCAAATCTGCCTCTTCAGCCCATTTTAGCAACTCAGCATAAGAAGCATCCATTACTTCTGCTTGGATCCTGACCGCCGAGTTAATAGCAGTAAGCCTACGTTTTGCAGCGATTGCTTTGGGAAGAGCCAGTCTTGCATCCTCTTCACTGTACAGCTGCTGGCGCTGCAAGTTACTTTCTTCCACATAATCACGGTCAACGATCGTCAGACGGCCGATTCCCGCACGCACTAACGCTTCTGCATTTCCTGTCCCGAGGGCCCCTGCGCCAATAAGAAGCACATGCTTCTCCTGCAACTTTTTCTGTCCTTCTTTGCCGACAGGAGAAAACAGCTCTTGTCTTGAATAACGTCCCTGCATCTTGATCTTCCTTTCTAGGGGCAAGACTGACTATCTATTATGCAAGCAAATTTCCTGCTTGAAAATCTTTTATTTTATGTTTTGTAAAAGTCTAATATACCTAGCTATAGCGGCTCATTTAGTTCTCTCAATCTTTATTATTTTACCATAAATTGAATGTATTCATCTGTCCAAGGCGGACTTTCACTCACAGATCAATTGAGAAATACAACACGACCGATCGTTTTCTTACTCAACATGGTCTTCTTCCTTGCCTCTGCCATCCTGTGTAAATTTTGCAACTGAAAAATCAAACCGGCCGTGCGGTAAAATAGGATTCCTTGCTGAAGACAGCCCCCTCTAATGAGTTAGATTTTCTTCTTTTTTACGAAAAGGCATACTATCCAATGAGGGCAGTATGCTCCAGATAAGCGAAAGGGCCTCTGATTATCAAACTAGACTGTTGCGCATGTAGCTCACAAACCAATTTATATACCTCTCTTCTTCTGAAAGCAGAAATACGGGACAGGTCGGCTGCTGCAGCGCAATGGGCTTCCAGCTAATCACCGCTTGAACGTTTACCAGTTGTTCAAGTAATTCCAGTTCGTGCGGCTCTTTAATTAAAACAACTTTTGGATACCCGGCTCGTTTGTATCCCTCAATTAATAGCAAATCGACAGGAAAGCTGTTATACAGCGGTAGAATCTCTTCAAGCCGCCAGTTTGTTTTCGCAGCTGTTATTTGCAAAACACCGCCGCCTTCTACCCCTGCGGCAAGCGCTCCCGCCTGCCGATGCCTTTCGCTGTCCTTGTAATCTTCAGGTCTATCTGGTGTTCCCCCGTGGCCGTGATGCTTTAAAGAAGCTACCGTCCATCCCTGCCGTCCTGCCTCTGCAATCAATTTGGCCATTAATGTTGTTTTTCCGCTGTTCTGATAGCCGGTCACTTGAAGAATAGGCTTGTTCACCCCCAAGGCCATTCGCTGCCCTCATGAGAATCAAGCAGCAGTACATCAACCAGGTCGCCTTGCTGGAAGCCCCTTGTACCACCGGGCAATACCATCAACACGTCTGTATAGGCAAGTACAGCTACTGCGTTGGATTTATTGAAACCGCTTGGATCTACACGCAGAAAACCAGTCTCCATATCAATGGAACTCCTGACGAAGCGAGTGAATGGATTAGGCTTTAAAAAGTCGGCCGCCAGCTCCGCTTTCACCTTTTTTAAATGCGGCTTCTCAGAAAATGAGCGGTGAACAACAATCGGTCGAACAAATAATTCAAATCCAACATAACAGGCGGAAGGATTCCCTGACAGACCAAATAAAATCTTACCTTCCGTCTTGGCAACCGTCGTTACACTTCCCGGCCGCATCGCTACTTTATTAAAGAGCACTTCAGCACCAATCTTTGCATAAATATCCGGCAACAGATCAAAATCTCCAACCGATACCCCTCCAGTAGTGATAAGTATATCTACTGTCTGCAGAGCTTCTTGGATAGCAGTAAGACAAAGATCAAATTGATCAGGCAGCTTTCCGAAATAAAGCGGCTCTGCTCCTGCTCTTTTAATCTGAGCAAGAATCATATGAGCATTGCTGTTGCGGATTTTCCCTGGCTCTAGTTTCTCCTCTACATCCAACAGCTCCGACCCCGTTGCAAACACACCGATAACTGGTTGTTTGGCTACTTCTACCGTGCTATAGCCAAATGTCGCTAAGAGAGCCATTACACCGGGATTTATGTATTCTCCTTTTTGAACAAGCACTTTGCCTTCCTGTGTATCTTCACCGGCAAAAGAAACATTGTCACCGGATGAAAACGGCCGTTTAATCGTCATATACTTGTCTGCCCCATCGGAATGTTCAGCTGTCAATTCAAACATAACAACGGCATCACACGAATCAGGAATTTGCGCCCCTGTCATAATTCTGACTGCTTCCCGCTCTTTCACTTCTCCATTGAATAGATCTCCTGCTCCAATCTCTCCAACTATGCGAAAGGTGAGAGGATTGTCTCTTGTAGCTGTTTTGGAATCCTGCGCTCTAATGGCAAAGCCGTCATACGGAGAACGGTCAAAAGGTGGCACAGGATGTTTCGCAATGACATCTTCTGCAAGCCTCCGCCCATAAGCTTGATCAATATGTATGGTTTCTTTTGTTCCGTTGCCAGCCAGATCCATTACCTTTCTTACAGCTTCGGCAACGGGAATAGGTGTTCTTTTTTCCAACTTCTCCTGTCTCCTCTTTTGGTTAAATTTGATCTCTCTCTGAATATCCCTTGAGTATTTTATAAAACAAGATAGCTGCAGTGTCACAGTTTATTTTATTTAGTGTATCGTAAAACACGTATAGGTTCAAAACACCGGCATAGCCTAAGTACAGACAAAGCTTACTTTCCCTCTTGGATCAATTAAAAACATTTGTTTTTTTACTGTAAACTCTCACGAGAAACTAAAGAGGGCAAAGACTTGTGAACGTCCTGCCGCATTGGGTGCAACATTTGTACGTTATCTTTAGTGGTTTTATCATTCTTACTCCGGTATTTCCAATATAATTTTACCGAATTGATGCCCTTTTTCCATATACGATTGAGCTTTAGCTGCTTCCTCCAGCGAAAAGACTTGGTCAATTGCTGGCCTTATCTGATGCTCTTCAAAGAACTGGATCATATCTTCAAAGTCACGCGAACTCCCCATGGTTGATCCCATGACATTCAAATGCTTAAAAAATAAACGAGGAAGAACAAGGTCAGGAACAGGGCCGGTTGTAGCTCCAAAACTTACAATCCTCCCGCCTGGCTTAGCTAATTGAATTAAATCATTAAACGTTTGTCCTCCTACGCCATCAATTGCAAGGTCTGCGCCCCCCATCTGTGCTTTTAAATCTTTCACATATGTATCCTTGCGGTAATTCACTCCACCCTTTGCTCCTAAATCTCTCGCTTTCTCTATTTTTTCCTTACTGCTTGAGGTTACAAACACATTTGCCCCTGCAGCTACAGCAATTTGCAAAGCAAAGAGTGCTACTCCACTGCCAATTCCCGGAATCAACACCGTTTCGCCTTGTTTCACTTTCCCTCTAACCACAACTGCCCGGTAAGCAGTTAACGCCGATAATGGGATGGATGCCGCTTCTTCCATGGATAAATATTCTGGCTTATTGTACACATTTTCAGCAGGGACAGCTACATACTGAGCATAGGTGCCATCTGTCGGCATTCCCAATATAGAATAATCCGGTCCATTGAAATGATCACTATCTCCCCAGTTCAAGGAAGGATTAATAATAACTTCGCTTCCTAGTTCTCTCCCTTTTACATTTTCCCCTAAACCAGCTATTTCTCCGGCTCCATCCGCCCCGAGAATTGATGGCAGCTTCATTCCCGGGTATTGTCCATAAGTAATCCATACGTCCCTTCGATTAAGTGAAGCATATTTTAGTCGCACTAGTATCTCATTTGGCTGCGGCACAGGAGTGTCCACCTCTTCATACACTAGTTGATCAGGTCCTCCTATTTCTTTTAAAACGATAGCTTTCATCCCATCTTCCCCCTTTTCAAAATTCTTCTCTACCCCAAAAATAACTGAATAATCAGTAAATAACAACTTTTCTGCTCTCCTTTTCGATACTATCTGTTTCCAGCCAGTTACTAAATTTCTTGTGAATGGCTTAAGAGCAAATGCTTTTCTATTAGGCATGTAAAGAGCGAGAGAAAATCGATTATATCCTTTTTACAGCGTCATTTCGTGACTGTTAAAGCCCTATCTCTATTGATAGAAGAAATGATTCGTTGATAGCATTTTTTAACGATGAGCGGCTTTAATGGGACATTAAACAGCCTTTTATCCGGGGGAATTCGAAAAAGAGGATCAGTGGAAAACTTCTCGTTGAATCTTACGATTGATGTGATAAGGGTGATCCTTACTTCATTATTGATTAGGATAAATTTCGGACGGTAACCTTTGGTATTGTCTCTATACATTTTAATATTCATGTCAGTGAGACTGCTTCTAGATTTCCAAGCTACTAATCTATCTTCTCTGGCTTGGAAACGAACCGTCCTTTTTTCAAACACAGCAAAACAAGACATTTCTCATTTAATAATTATAGCTTTCTCTTCCATTATGAGACCTCTCCTTTAGTTTATATCTATAAATAGGTTAGATAGGAACTAGCTGTTTTATAGAAATCAATTGCTTGTCCGATCAGTACTCTGTTTCGAAAGAGATGGACAGTCAAAAAATTAGGCAGTCTAAGCCTGCCTATCTGTCAGCTTTCATCTGCCTAAAATAACCCTATGCTGTTTATCTGCTTAAACAATAGACTTGATCAGCAGTAAAACTTTGCTAATCATTGCTAATGGTTTCTAGTTCCTTTTTTCACAACGAACAGCTGCATGTCGTTCTGCTGCCACCTCGATTGCTTACCAGTAGTAGCCCGGATAACCGTATCCATATGGATAGCCATAGGCATAAGGATAACCATAGGCATAAGGGTAGCCATAAGCATAAGGAGCAAGCAAGGCGCCTCCTAATAACCCTGCAGTAAAACCTCCGAGGAACGGATAACCAAAGCCGTAATAAGGGTAGCCAAAACCAAAGCCGAATGGACGGCCAAAGCCAAACGGTCTGCCAAAGCCAAATGGTCTGCCAAAGCCAAATGGTCTGCCGAAGCCAAATGGTCTGCCGAAGCCAAAGGGGCGACCGATTCTTCCGATTCTCATATCATCATCAATGGTCTGCTCTTCTGCTGTATTTCCGTCATAAAAAGGCTCTTCTGCCAAGTGTTCAGTCTCTATATTCATAAAAAGCGCCTCCGTCTCTTTAAAAGTGGATGTCAATAAATCATATGCCTTAATGATTTATTTTCTTGGGCGCTTTTTTAATTTGTAATTATTCACAAAAGAAGGCTTAATGGCAAAAGCATTCGATCTTCTTCTGTTCATATTATACTGAAACAGCGTTTAATATTTAGTTTATTTCACAATAAGCTTGTGCACATATCCTTTGAGCGAGCGGCTATTTGGACAGATGTCACCCCTCTTCTTATGTCTTTCATTATACTTATTCAGCGGGTCTTGGACCTGCCTTCAAGCCGGAATTTTTCATAGTCAATATAGGTCGCACCGTTACATCCCCATTTACATAAACTTGACAGGATAGTCGCAGAAGGTCTTCAATTCCTTTTTCGGAGAAGGCCTGTTTTTCGGCGTTAGTTACTTCATAATATTCACCCGCCAGCACCTCTACTCGACAAGTCGTACATCTTGCTTTTCCGCCGCATTGGTGAAGGATGTCTACACCGTTATCCTCCAATGCTAAGACTAGCTTTCTGCCTTTCTCCACCTCAAACTCTCCATGACCTATCACAGTGATAATCGGCATTACGTAGCCACCTCTCAGAAAACATTTTGGTTGCTCTTTCTTTTCATACAATTACATCAAGTGTCGGTTAAAAGGCTGATTTGTATACGGGGGCTCAAGAAAGATAAAGATAAAAAAGCCGGCAAATATGCTGGCTTTTTGCTGAACAAGTATCTCAGGGCTTTAAAATAACTTTAATACAACCGTCTGTTCTTGTATCGAATATTTCATATCCGTGCTTTGCTTGATCAAGCGGCAACACGTGTGTGATTACGTCACCTAAATCCACTTTCTCTTCAGTCATCATTTCGTATAAACGTGGCATCACCGGAATGACTGGCGCCTGGCCAGTTTTAATATCTACATTTCGCTGAAAAATGTCGCCAAGCGGAAAACCATTGTACCGACCGCCATAGGCGCCCGTTACCTGAATAGTTCCTGCCTTCCTCACAGCTTGGGAAGCGATGGTTATCCCACTCATAGCCCCGCCGTGAAGCTTTAAGCCTGACGCAAGAAATTCCATCGGAGTCATCTTCCCGCTCATCCCCGAACAATCAATCACGACATCAGCTCCGCCATGAGTAATTTCCTTTAAGTAGTTTCCTGTATTCTCATGTTGTTCAAGATTAACCGTTTCTACTTTATTCGTGTTTTGAGCATGGTTCAAGCGGTATTGAAGATGATCGACAGCAATCACTCTTTCTGCTCCTTTTAACCAGGCAAATTTTTGGGCAAGCAATCCGACCGGCCCGCAACCTAAAATGATAACCGTATCGCCGTTCTTTACTCCTGCATGATCAACGCTCCAATAAGCTGTTGATGCAGCATCCGCCAGTAAAACTAGTTTTTCATCCTCTATTTCACAGTTCTCTGGAATTTTGAAAGGAGTAAAATTCCCGTAAGGGACACGCAAATATTCAGCTTGACCGCCGGCGTATCCACCCGTAGTTTCAGAATAGCCCAAAAATCCACCCATGTCTCCGTGCGGGTTTGAGTTGTCACACTGGCTCGTTACATCATTTTTACAATACCAGCATTCACCACAGCTAACGTTAAAAGGGATGATAACACGATCTCCTTTTTTTACTTTCGTTACTTCAGGGCCTACTTCCTCAACGATGCCCACTGGCTCGTGACCGATAATGTAATCCGTTGGCATATTGGGAATGAGTCCGTGGATTAAATGAAGATCTGAGCCGCATATAGCTGAAGCGGTTACTTTTACAAGAATGTCATCCGCTTTCTCAATTGCCGGATCTGTTACGTCCTTCACACGGACATCTTTTAAACCTTGATACGTCACGGCCTTCATAAATGTTTCTCCTCCTTTTACTTGTCAGGCGTTGCCATCATACCCTGTCGGTCTGTGTCAACAGGAAAAAGAGTCATCTCAGCGATATCAAGCGCCATTGCTGCTGACTTCAAATCTAATTCCACTTGCTTTCCGACATCATACGGATAGAGCCACCCTTTATTCATCATCAGCTCGGAAGCCTCCTCGTGTAAATCCAGCGCTTGTTCCAGCTGCCGATATAGAGTATCTCTTACCTCTGGGCTCGCCGTTTCTGTCACAGCAAATGCATAATTGCGAATGCTATTTTTAATAGCTAACAAAAAATCCAAAGCAATAGCGGCATCTGTTTTCTCAAGCATTCCTTCAGCATTTACAGGATCTAAAAAATCCATTTTCATCTTTTTCACCTCATTGCGTATAGTCGGTTCGAGCTTTATTGTATAGTTCCTGTAATTCCCGAATAGCTTGAATGGACTGTTGGACATCTTTTTCCATTAATTTTTTTAAATCATTATCAAGACAAAGCCCCTGCATCATTTTAGATTTGAGCAAACCAACAGTTTTCATATTAAAAATTTCATGAGCCTCCATCGTTTCATGATAACCCATTGCTTCTTGCGTCATTTTGTTCACCTCCGCCGTCTTAACAGCGTTATTTTCCCTCCAGCAGTAACTATCTATACAAAGGGCTATGAATGTGGGCAACAAAACTGTTGAAAGCGTTAGTGCAGCTCATTGGTTGTTCCGAGACACAGGGATAATCGTTACACGATTACATAACCTAAACAGGTACACAATAAGTAGGGAGGGAAAAAGGTGAAACATTCTTTAGGACTTCATGAGACAGTGGATGCACATGAATTACTTACATTTAAAAATCTTTGTGTGACAAAGTCAGCATTAATGAGCGGGCTAGTAAAGGATGAGGAATTAAAAACATTACTTGAAAATGATGCCACTATCGGGCAAGGACACATACAGCAGCTACAAGCCTTTCTCAAGAAAGGAGGAAGTTATTCATGAATCAAATTGTAAAGAGCCTTGTAGGAATGGGCGGAATGACAGATCAAGTCATCGCCACTGATTTTCTAATTTCAGCAAAAGAAGGAGTTAGAAACCTTGCGGTAGCCCTTACAGAAACAGCTACACCTGAGTTACGGTCCACATTAAGAGAACAGCTGAGAACAGCGATTGAGACACATAAGAATATCAGCAACTATATGATAAATAAGGGGTATTACCATCCAGGCAAGTTAAACGAACAGCTGCAGGTGGACTTCCAAGCGGCCCAGGCTGCGATCAATATGGTTAAAGATTAACTCTTTCACCTATATAAAATGATAAAAGTATGTAAATCGTAAAAAGGGTACCTAGAAGCAAGCTTCCAGGCACCCTCTTGTTTTTTCTTCACAATCTGCCAAACAAGAACAGACTGTTATAGCGGACGATTTTCAAATGGCGGCTCTACTGGTTTTGGCGCTACTTTGGAGCGCTCTAGAGCCGGTGTATCTTTGCGGGCAATTTGATAAATGCCGGCACTTACTACTTTTGCCATGTTCTCCATTTTTTCTTTGCTGATTTTATCAATTGTATCCGTTGGCTGATGGTATTCCGGCTCTAACGGTGCATAGGTGAAAACAGCTGCCGGAATACCGCCGTCGTGGAATGGCTGATGATCACTCCGGCCCACTTTTCCATAAGTAAGCGGACTGAACACACGCGTGCTTGCAGAAGCGCCAGTATTCGTAACAATGTTTCTCTCGCCATCTACTGTAAACATGATCATCTCTCCTGCATTTTTACTGCCGACCATGTCAAAGTTAAACATGCCAACAGAACGGTCTTTTTCTTCGCTCGTTAAAGTGGAAACATAATGATAAGACCCAAGCAAGCCAAGCTCCTCAGCTCCAAATGTAAGGAACCGTATTTCCGTGTCTGTTTGCTGGTTACTCAGGACACGGGCAATCTCCAGATTCACGGCTACACCGGAAGCATTATCGCTTGCACCTGGTGAGCCAGGCACGGAATCATGGTGAGATCCAACATAGAGAATCTGTCCAGTGTCATGATTTTTATGAGCCTTTTTCGTAGCAATGACGTTATAGGATGTTTTGGTGACCATGGCAGCTCCAAGAACTTTTACAGTTGCTGTCACTGTCTGCTCTTTCTCAATCGAAGCTTTCAATTTATCTCCCTCTGCCTTTGTTAAGCCGAGTGTGGGCACAAACTCACCAGTGGAAGGAAGGTTACTTTTTAAGGCACCAGCTACATTATTGTAAATAAGGACTGCGTTCGCCCCCGCTGCTGTTGCATTAGCGACTTTGTCAGCAAAAGCGATCGTTCCTCGTTCAACGAGCGCAATTTTTCCTTTTAAATCCTTCCCGGCAAAATCAGACGCTTCTCCAAGGCCTACATAGACTATTTCCCCTGTTATTCCTGCACTCGGCGTATTAGGAGAATACTTGAAAGCAGTTGGTTTAAAGTTTTGTTCAGCTTGCCCTTCAATTTTTAAAGAAACTTCTTGCGCTTCTTGGTAAGTTTGGAAGTCAAACGGCTGGATGTTTACATCTAATCCATAGGAACGATACTGGGATACAATATAGTCAACTGCTCTTTTCTCTGCTTCCGTGCCTGCCACACGCTCACCAATTCCGACCGATAATTCTGATACATGCTTATAAATTTTTTCAGCATCAATTTTTTTGATGATTTTGTTGTCAAATGCCTGCGTTGATGCCTCGACAGCAGCCGGTGTGTTGTATACTGAGAGTGGCATCACCATCATACCTGCTGCAATAGTCCCTGATAATACCGCCTTTTTCCATTGATTCATTCCATCCCCCTCTTTCTCCATTTCTATTAACTTTTTTAATGTTTGGTAAATATGTAAGTTCTTGATAATCATATAACAAAGTAAGCGTTTTCCAAATAGGCTATTATCCGTATATTCATCGATAACAAACAAAATTTTCAGACAATTAATAGGCATATATACCTGTATAGCAAGCAGCCTAAAGATACCTTTTTCCTAAGATACCTTCTCTTACGGTTGTTAGCTATTTAACTATTACAATCGTTATCTAGAAGGTCCAGGTATCTATCCCTCTTTACTCTATCCATGAGCAATAATCCGACAATGCTGTCTCAACAAAATGAATTTATTTACATGTATTGGTACATCTGGCAACCAATCTGCTATACTATTTAAATAGTTCAGAATACTTTTCGAAAAAGGAGCAAGAAGGAATGAACGTACATACGCAATTTAACGGGAAGGTCTGCCTTATCACAGGGGCAGGCAGTGATGAGGGCATTGGTTTTGCCGCAGCTAAAATTATCGGGGGGCTCGGCGGCAAACTTGCCATTACCTCAACGACTGAGAGAATTTATGAACGTGAAAAGGAATTAAGAGCAAAAGGAATTGAAGCAAAAGGCTATACAGCTGATTTAATGGATTTTGAACAGGCACAACAGCTGATCAAACACATTGTAAAAGATTTTGGAAAAATTGATATCCTTATTAACAATGCAGGAATGGGGCAAGTCGGCTCACCTGAAAAGTTTATTCCTTTCGTAGAATTAGACACGGAAGAATGGAATGTTTCCATTTCGCGTAATTTATCTACCTGTTTTCATGTCACCCGCGCTGTCCTACCACAAATGATTGAACATGAATATGGAAGAATCGTCAACGTCTCCTCCGTTACAGGTCCACTTGTTAGCAATCCCGGAGAAACCGGATACAGTGCAGCTAAGGCAGCCATGGTTGGCATGAGCAGAGGTATTTCTATTGAAGTTGCCAAGCATAATATTACGGTCAATAATGTAGCCCCGGGGTGGATTGCAACCGGTTCACAGACAGATCACGAAAGAATTGCAGGAGAAAATACACCGATGGGCAGAAATGGACATCCCGATGAAGTTGGGCATTTAATTACGTTTCTGGCGTCGGAACAGGCTTCTTATATTACGGGACAGCTTTTCGTTGTCGATGGTGGCAACACCATTCAGGATTATAAAGGCCCTCGTGAACATTATTATTAAGTGCTGGTTCCCCTTCGATTCTAGAAAGAGACGTTTTTTATCTGATCAGCCAATCATTTTCTGCTTTATGAATAAATAAAGAACAAATAGGAGATAATGCGGGCAGCTACTGAATTTGCCATACATTCAAGGAGAGAACATGCCAAACATTTTAACCTATTTCATATTCGGAATGACTATATTATTATTTGTTCTTATGCTTTGTTTACTCGCTGGCTGGCGTCTGATTGTCAAACGAATGGTACAGCAGGCCGGCAAAATTATTTTAACGGACACCTATCAGGAGAACATTATGGAGCTCATTCCTGGATTTCGACATATGGGCATTCAAAACACACTCGAAAATAGCCTTCGTGCGGAAACAGGCAAGGTTCTTCACCGGCCGCTCGGCTCTTCAAAAAAGTGGCCTCATTTAGAGTCCATTACTTTTATCCCTGCACAGACGTCTCCTTTTCCAGTCAGCAGCGAAGAAGAGATAGATATCGAAGTAACCATTGGGCCAAAAGCAAAAAAACCATTGAGAATTCCCATTCCATTAATGATCAGCGGAATGGGATATGGCGTTTCTCTTAGTGAACAGGCACGGCTCTCTTTAGCTAGAGCAGCCAAAAACACAGGAACAGCTCTTAACTCTGGTGAAGGCGGAGTATTGCCTGAAGAGCTAAGCGCTGCTGGAAAGTATATTCTACAATTCTCCAAAACGGAATGGGGAAAAGAAGAAAAGCTGATCAAACACGCGGATATGATTGAAATTAAATTGGGGCAAGGAGCCTTGTTTGGAATGGGCACCCATATTCCGCCCGATGACTTAACAGGCGATGCTCGTAAAGTTATGGGACTGGAAAAAGGGGAAATGGCCATTATTCACGAACATTTTTTTGAGAATCAAACATTGAATGATGTAAAAGAACTTGTGCAACAACTTCGGAAGCTGTCAGGAGGTGTGCCGATCGGTGTAAAAATAGGGGCAGGTGGCAAAATTGAAGAAGATATTGATCACCTACTTGCTATGGATGTCGATTACATTGCTATCGACGGCGGACAAGCTGCTACATACGGTTCTCCTCCTATTTTATCTGATGATTTCGGCATTCCAACTTTGCATGCGATCGTCCGGGCTGTCAATCATTTAGAACAGAGAAATATGAAAAAACAAATGAGTTTAATTGTTTCTGGCGGGATGCTTACCCCTGGGCACTTTTTGAAGGCGCTTGCTCTTGGAGCCGATGCGGTCTATTTAGGTTCTCCGATACTATTTGCCATGTCACATGGTCAATCAATCACCCCTCTTCCGTTTGAGCCTCCTACGCAGGTGGTCTGGTATAACGGCAAGCTTAAAAACCAGTTTGACGTTGAAGAAGGAGCAAAAGCGGCAGAAAAGTTCTTGATAGCAAGCACTGAAGAAATGAAAACTGCCTTACGAGCAATGGGCAAGCGCTCGCTGAAAGAGTTATCAAAAAGAGATTTAGTTTCATATGATCAGTCTACCGCTCAAATGGCCGGTATTCCTTTTTCATTTGAACCATGGGCAGACATTCATAAAAAGGAATAGTCACTGTTCCGCTCGTTTCATCTGTCTGGATTGCTCCTTCCTGCCCCTCTTTCGTATGAGAGCGATGACCAATAAACATAGCGGAAGAAGTGTCTGGATCAGCAGCGAATAAAAAGGGAAGGACTGATTTTCATCTCGGGCGAATGCCATTGTGTCCGGGATCGACCAAAAACTAAATTCAGCAATTAAAATGCCAATCGGCCAGATAATGAAACGGTAACTAGAAAGATTCAACCACTGGGCCGTTCCTAAGACAATAACATAATAAAAAACTGAAAGCTTTACAAACGCTCCCATAATCCAAATAGCCATGACGATCGCATCAAGGTTTTCAAAAAAATCGGCCCAGCTAATATAGCGGCTAGCATTCATTAAAGGATAGATTTTAGATGAAGTGGTTACTCCCAGAACAAAAAGAGTAGTTAAGCTGACAGCAATGAGTGTAACCATGACAGCCAATACAATGATCAACCCTTGTTTAAGCGCTTTTTTTCCATCTGACAAAGAAGGCAGAAAGAAGGCAATCAAAAAAAATTCAGCAAACCACCCACTTAGTATAACAGCCCCTTTTATCGGAGGAATCACCCCCTCTTCCAGCACTGGTAATATATTTTTAATTTCAAAATTAGGGCTCAGCAAAAAAATCAGAATAATAAGCGGAACAAAAAAAACTGGGAAAAACAGCTGGGTTATTCTTCCTATAATTTCCAATCCTCCCTGCACAGCAAAGGCACAAAGAAGAAGCATCGAGGCAATCACAACACTGATCGGAGTTTTAAATAAAAAGGAGCTGGCAATGAATTCACTATAGGAACGAACAATTTGTCCTGTTATTTCGATATAAAACAATAAAATAAAAAAAACGACTACTTTTCCCATGAAGCGGCCAATGATTTGTTCAGTGGATTGAACGATAGTTTGGCCTGGATACAGTTTATGTAATTGAACAGCTATATACACGGTGACAAATCCGATAAACGAGGCGATAATGGGCGACAGCCATAAATCTTGTTTAGCATACCCCGCCGTCACACTGGGAACTGAAAGAATAGCGGTAGCAAGAATGGTTGGGTACATCATCATAGACATTTGCAGGGTTGAAATTTTACCTTCCTTCATCCATGTTCCTCTTTTCTTGAGTAAGTCAAAATAAATTCTAACCGCCTATTTTTGCAGAAACTGTCCAAGTGGTTTAAAAATCATTTCTTTCCACGTCACCGGTCCATTGATGTGCGGAAGGTCAAACATTGACAACGTCCAGCCAATGATCAATATCATGCTGAATGCCCACTTGTCTTTTTTAGGGGCCTTTTTGACCTTTGGCCATTGAAATAAGAGGATGATCACGCTAACTAAGATGACAGCAAGAAAAGACCCCCATCTCACTCATTCCTCACCCCTTCTCTTGTTTTTTCTGGCTCATTAATATTTCCTTGCCTGCGAATGTTGGCGTCCACCTGAACATGTACCTTTACAGTCGGAAAGACTTCTTCCCAGCGATTCTCCACTTGCTTCCACTGTCTCGGGTATTTTCGATGAAACTCTTCTGCAAAATTATTGATGTCTGCTTTTAGATCGTGCTGTATTTTCCTCGTAGCCGCCTCCACCCGTTGTTTAATATCCGCCTCATAAGCCTGTTCAACAAGCTTTAAATCCTTCGGGTTATAAAGGTCTAACTTTGTTTGATTTTGTATGAGCATTCCATCCGTTTTAACTTTCACTATCATTTCCCATTGCTTGTTGCGGATTTTCGGATCAAGACTCACATGGACTGACCGGGGAGTGAAGGATACCTCTCTCTTTTCTCCCCTAGGCCTTGCCGTAACGGTATATTCTTTTACTGCATTTTTTAACCAGAGTAGTCCCCTCGTTTCTTTTTGAGGAAGAGCACCAACCATTCGATCTTTTCTAAATACGGCCGCTCCAATAAATTTCGTGTATTTGTAAGGTTTCTTTATCTCCATTTTCTCTGTAGCTACCCTTATATATGGGAGAGCAGCAGCTTGAGAGAACCCGGTTAGCATTTCATCCAAATCTTGCATGGTTACTTTCAAAACAGTTCCTATGTTCGTCATTTCCCGAACAGCTTCTCCCGAATAAGGCTCCAAAGTAGTTTGTAATTCCAAAACATTTTTTGCTTTCCCCTTACTAACAAACATATACCCTCTTTCCCTTGGCTGCGGATGGCGAAGCAAGAAATCTAAATGCTCATATATGCCTGTGCGTGCTAACTTCTCTCCGAATATAAACACCTTGCACTGTCCCCAAAAAATTTGACGAGGAAAGTCCATTTGCAGCTTTGACAATGCATCGGCAAGATTGGTACCTGACTCAGAAATGACTACGGTTTTTTCTCCGCCTCCTCCGCCTCCTTGTCCTTGGCCTTGTCCCCCCATTGATTTAGGAACAAATATCTGGAGGGAGAGTTCGACTCGATTGGCACCCTTTTCGTCAATAGCAGCTGCTGTCACAATAGCCAAATCATTGATTTCCACTCTATCCCAACAGCCACCTAATAAGAGGAGCGAACCGCTAAAAGATAGAAACAGTAATATACGTTTCACTAAGAGGCTTTTGCTTTTTAATGCTGACATGATGATTCACCTTCTTTTAGGAACGTTATCCATGATCTCCTCCTTTTGGATTAGGCGCCTGATTGGGAGACTGACGATATACGTTAGATTCTCCCGTAAAGTGCGGGCGCGTATCCATCATCCACCAAGGAGCCCGCCATAGCGTATCCTTTAGCTCTCGCCTCTTCAGCGGAGCTAGCGGCGCTAAATAAGGCTCACCAAACGACCGTAATGTACATAAATGAATGATGATAGCAATCAGGCCAATAACCACGCCAAGTAACCCTAATGTACCGGCAAGAAAAACAAGCGGGAAGCGAAGCACTCGGATAGACATGCCCGTAATGTAACGGGGGAGCATAAAGGAGGCAATCCCTGTAATCGCAACGACAATAACCATAGGTGCAGAAACAAGCCCTGCCTGAACAGCCGCTTGACCGATAACGAGCGCTCCAACAATACTGATAGCAGATCCAATTTGCCTCGGTAACCTTACGCCTGCTTCCCGTAACGCCTCAAATGCAATTTCCATTATCAACACTTCTACTAAAGCGGGGAAAGGCACGGTTTCCCGCGCAGCAGCAATGCTAAGAAGTAACGTAGTCGGCAGCATTTCCTGATGAAAAGTAGCCACAGCGACATACACGGAAGGAAGCAGCAGGGCGACTCCAAGAAAAGTGTACCGGAGCCATCGGATGAATGTACTAATGACAAAGCGCTGATAGTAATCTTCTTGAACTTGCAATAAGGAGAAGAAAGAGATAGGAGCAATTAATATAAATGGAGTTCCATCTACTAAAATGACGATGCGCCCTTCAAGTAAATTAGCACAAGCAACATCCGGCCGTTCAGACGATAAAATCTGCGGAAAGGGAGAAAAAGGGTTATCCTCAATCAACTCTTCGATGTAATCACTTTCCAAGACTCCATCTATTTTAATTTTTTGCAGCCGGTTTTTCACTTCCTTAATAAGCGTTGGATCGGCAAGGCCCTCCATATACGCAATCGCAACATTGGTTTTTGTATATTCGCCAATCATCATTGATTGTATTTTCAATGCGGGACTTTTGATAATGCGTCGCAATAGAGCCGTATTCACTCCAATCGATTCAACAAATCCTTCCCGCGGTCCTCTAATGGAGGACTCGGCCTGAGGCTCTTCGATGCTTCTCTTTTCCCACTTAGCCAGCCCTAAGGATAAGGCCGCAGTTTCTCCTTCACATAGCAAAATAGGATTTCCATTTGAGATGGACTCAATACAGTCCGCAACCAAGTTTACTTTCTGGACTTTCAAAACAGCCAGTTTTCTTTCTATAAATTCATTAAGCGACTTTGGATCATCATCTGTTTTCTTCATAAGAGGAGAAAGAACATGCTCTTTAAGGCTTTCCATATTGGTGAGCCCTTCAATAGAGATCACTACGGCTTTGGTTTTTCCAAAAAGGAAAAAGGATCGAAAAAGGACGTCGGAACAGTTTTGATAAATGGAACAAAACATTTCAACGTTTTGTTCAAAACTGTCATGTAGCTTATCTTGGGGTTTCGCTTCCTGATGAGATGGACGCTGCTGCTCTTTCTTTCTCCTTAGCAGCCTATTTACATTCCGGATCACCTTGCATCCCTCCCCCCTATTTTTCAAGCTCACACTCATTCTTTTCTCTATGATTCTTCATTTGGGTTATTTTATACAGAAATCTTTAAATTGGCTTACATACATTTTTTCGTCTGCACACCATAAAAAGAGCACAGACTAATTGTCTGTGCTCTACCTGCTTATTCCTGTTTATATTCTCCGATAACTTTAATTGTTTCTTCTGTTAATGAGGAATCAATGGCTTTGTTCAAATCGACTTCTCCTTGAATCGCTCCATTTGCTTTATACATCTGGTACTGCTTTTTAATGTCTTCCATATACATTTCACCGTTCGGATTGAGACCTGTAACGAAAACATTTTCCCACACATTGGCATCTTTAAGAGCAGTATGTTTTGTCATAATTTGAATGATCTCTTCTTTATGTTTCCCTTTCATAAAAGCATCATTATAGTCCCGGACTCCTTTTAAATAGGCAGCCATAAATCGCAAAGAAACCTCTTCCTCCTCATTGATAAATTTAGGAGAAGCGAGAACCATGGCAATTTGGGCTTCTGGCGCATAATCTGTTGCATCGCCAAAGCGCACGTGCATCCCTTTTTCCTCTCCCTGTGTGATGAACGGTTCTATTTGAAGAGCAGCATCAATGGATCCGTTGTCAATAGCGGCTAGCATGCTTCCGAAATCTGGCATCAATACAAACTCGACGTCTTTCCTCGTCAATCCTCCATGTGCAAGCATTTGCTGGAATATATAATCATCTACGCCATTTTTGGTAGAAACTGCAATGCGTTTGCCTTTAAAATCAGCATATTCCTTTATTTCCTTTTGTTTATCTTTGCCGATGACAAAGGAAAAATAGGATTTTCCTTTTACATTGTGGCCTTTATCGGCAATAATTTTCACGTCAATCCCTTGAGCAATCGCATTGAAAAAAGAAGCAGTCGATACACCACCAGCAATATCTACTTCACCGGCAGCAAGGGCTGGCAGCATGTCATCACTATTAGCAAATTGAGCAAACTTTACTTCAATATTATAGTCAGCGAAATATCCTTTCTCTTTAGCTATATAAAATCCCGCTCCTGAAGCAGCCCCGTCTTCTGCAATAACGACTGTTGTTTTCTTTTGAAGAGGCGCTAAATCACCGGAAGGGTTCTTTTTGTTCGTTTCTGTATTTGAATTTCCTTCTGTTCCTGATTGCGAACAGCCGCTCATAATAAGTAGAAAAGCAAACAACATTATAAAACAGACGCGAAACCATCGTTCTCCCATCGTTTTCCCCCCTTAATTTCTAGACGCCTGCACCTCATCCTGCAAATGCTTGCGAATATCCATGAAGTATGCAGCGGCCCCCGGATCTGCCCGTACCTGTTCCATCGTACGCGGCCGCGGCAGATCTATATGAATGTCTCGAACGATTTTTCCTGGCTGTGCGCTCATCAGTAAAATGCGATCTGCGAGCAACAGTGCCTCATCAATGCTATGAGTAATAAATAACACCGTTTTCTTAGTCTCCATCCAGATTGCTAGCAGCTCCTCTTGCAAAATAAATTTATTTTGCTCATCAAGTGCAGCAAATGGTTCATCCATCAGTAAAATCTCAGGATCATTTGCAAAAGCACGGGCAATGCTGACGCGTTGCTTCATTCCTCCTGAGAGTTCTTTCGGGTACAAAGAGGCATACATGTTCAGCCCTGTTTTCCTTAAGTAGTAAGCTGTTCTTTCTTTTACTACACTTTTTGGCAATTTCCTCATCTTCAAGCCGAACGCCACATTTTCCTCCACTGTCATCCAAGGGATCACTCCCCGCTCTTGAAAGACCATCGATTGAAGCGGACGATTTTCCTGGCTCGGTATAATTTCATAGGAACCCGTGCTCGCTGTTTCTAAGTCTGCCAGAATGCGAAGAAGTGTCGTCTTGCCGCAGCCGCTTGGTCCAACGAGACAAACAAACTCTCCTTCTTGAATAGTAGTAGAAATGCGATCCAAAGCCTTTACACGGCTCTCTTTCTTAAAAAAAACTTTCGTTAAATGCTTGATCACAATCTTAAGCTGCCCGTTCATCTTGTCACCTCCAAGGAATGAGCTTTTTTTGCAATATCCTCAATGCTACTGAAAAGAAATAGCCAAAAAACGAGATAAGTATCAACCCTACAAACATTTCCTTTAACAGAAATGCTTTATAAGACGTCCAAATTAAATAACCAATCCCGGAAGTAGCTCCCATCATTTCCGCCGCAACAATCGTTAGAAGGGCAATGGCCTGCCCCATTTGCACACCCTCAAGCATCACAGGAAGAGCACCCGGCAAGGCTATCTTGAAAAAATACTCTTTTGAACTGGCACCGTAATTTTTTGCTACGTCTAAATGAATCGCATCAATATTCATGACACCCGCGGCTGTGTTGATCACAACAGGGAAAAATACGCTTCCCGCAATCGTTACAATTTTCGAAAGGTCGCCAATGCCAAACAAAATAATGATAAGCGGAAGCAAGGCAAGTGTGGGAATCGGCATTAACGCCATAACGAGCGGCGAAACAAAATGACGGATCGGCGAGTAAAGCCCCATTAGTAATCCAATAACCACACCTGGAATAACCCCTAAAAGAAATCCTGCAAAAATGCGATAGAGAGAAATCCAGATATGATGAAATAATTCTCCGCTCACACTCATAGTAATCAACGTCTTAATAATCTCAACTGGCGGCGGGAAAAAGCGGGGATCAATCCAAGCGACTCGCGATAAAAACTCCCATAATAAAAGAACAAATATTGGAGAACAGATCGTCAGCGCTTTTTTGTACCTTTCCTTTCGTTGCTGTCTTTTCCATTCTTGTTGTTCCACTTTGAATGGGTCAAACTGAATGGCTGTTTTTTTCATTTTCACACCTCACCACCTCTACAAGTATAAAATATGTAAAGAGCCCAAAAAGTGTGAAAGGCCTTAGGAAACAAATTTACCTGCGCTCTTTCTTTAAATAAAAACTCTATCATTTGACCAACCAAAAAGGAGCCTGGAATAAACAATACTCTTTATGGATTGATTTCTTCTAGGCTCCAATACCCGCTTTTCAAAATAAAAGCTGATCAATTAGAATAAAGTTGGATTGAAAACCTTGTTTTAACCTTTCCCTTTTACTATTAGGAGATTTAGTCGAAGAAGAAAAAATAGTCTTTTTTCAAAATGAAGGGGGTGCTTTTGTCCGTACATAAGGATTAAAGAGCATATTTTAATCAGACTTTGTTTCGAAATCTCTACTGTTCCATCGCAAACCGTTTCAAAGGCAAGGAGTTAAATTCCAACCGTGAATCGGAGAAATGAAACTAGCTATTAGCACGGCTGCAACGAGAACTGTTAGTGTAAATAAAACAATCAATGATAGACATGTCACTATGCGTTATCTGCTTAACCGATAGATTACAATCAGAGGCATCGTCACAAAGCCAAAAATTTCATACCTACGGAGGATGACGGATGATTATACGAAAGGCTAAAATTCACGAAATTTTACAGCTTAGTGAATTAGCGTTCCAATCAAAGGCTTACTGGGGATATACGGAAGACTTCATGGAAAAGTGTAAAGATGATTTGACTGTGACTCCGTGTGATATTGAAGAAAAACACGTCTATGTTTTGGAGGACAATGGTAAACTTCTGGCCTTTTATAGTTTAGAATTGAATCCCAATAGGCTAGACGCTTTCTTTATAAAACCAGATTATATTGGAAAAGGCATAGGAAAGTTATTGTGGAGAGATGTAATGGATCGAGCGAAAAAATTAAACATAGAGGAATTTACACTGGATAGTGAACCGAATGCAGAAGGGTTCTATAAGAAAATGGGAGCCAAAAGAATAGGAGAAATTTCTTCTACAGTCTTTCAAAATCGAAAGTTACCCTTAATGAAAGTAATGGTTCACTAGAGGGAGTAATTGGAGGATTGGACAGCTAAATTAAATGTTTCTACTATTGATTTGTACAGAGATAATAAAGTTATTTAATTATAATAACAGCCTTACTACATATGAAATGTAATAAGGCTGTTAAAAGTCGTTTTATAACATATTGCACTATACAATTTCACATTTACGCCAAAAAACAATAAAGTTGTTTCAGTCTATTGGACAAAAGCATCCGTTTAGTTAATAAATATGTTTTTATTCTCATGACAGGAATAATGAAAAATTTTATTGATCGTTGGTCCCAGACTTTGAGAGACACACAATATCCCGATTTTAAAAACAAATGTCTCAAAAAAAGCCTATGTTATTGCAGTGGGTGGAGATAATCCATACATTAAAGGCTTACCAATGATTCAGCAGTTTCAACATATCTTTGATTTTGTAGGAACAACTTTTGAAGGTTTCTAATCCTTAATGATAAGGGTGAAGCAAATAAAATTAGCTATGAAATATATCATTCTTTACGTAAACAATTTTGAAAAGACCATGCATTTTTGCAAAGACATTTTGGACTTGCCTGTCAAAATGCAACAAGATACATATGTTGAGTTTAACACTGGCGCAACAACGCTTTCGATTAATACGCGCCAATCTGTAAAAGAAAAAATCGGATTAAATGTACCTGAAGCCCCTGTTTCAACTCAAACTTTTGAAATTGGATTTGCTGTTGAAGATGCCCTAGCTACAATCGACAAGCTTCGAAGACAAGGTGTACCAATCATAAAAGAACCCATTACAAAGCCGTAGGGACAAATAGTTGCTTATGTAGCCGCCCCAGATGGACATTATATTGAGATCTGCACTTCTATGGAATAAAACGGGGCTGAATGAATCCTTATCGAACTAGAGGTATGCTAGTTGAAAAATATGAGGCTGCCATTAGAATGGTTTTTCCTTTATGGAACTAACAGAGGGCTCCGCATAGTGAAACAAGAAGGCTCAAAGTAATCAATCTTTTATAAAAAACAGTCCTGGAAAGTAAAGAAAAGCCAACGTTTTGAATAATCCTTATTCAAAACGTTGGCTTTTTATATGCATTGAAATCAAAAGCTTACAATGATTTTTAATCAATCTTTATTATAGATCAACATGTTACATGCTTAATTATTTTAAATGAGCGAAGAACTAAATAAAGAGGAATTTGATAAATGAAATAACGCTATGTCCCCTTCTAACAGCCATTTATGAGAAGAGGACTGTCTATAAATCACACCACTTTATGGGGTTTAAAGAATCTTTATCACTCAGCAGCTATAATCTGTTCTACTACTCTGATGAAGCGTTCTTCAAACTGCTGATCATCTTCTTTCTGCCGTTTTCTAGGGCCTTTCATTCTTTCACCGGCCTGTCTTGCTTTTTTAGCGACATGACGAAAGCCAAGAAGCTGATCGATATTATCAGGTGTATACAAACGGCCATTCTGGTCAATGGCATACCCATTTTTAGCTAGGACCATGGCGGCTAATCCATAATCTTGTGTAATAACAATATCCCCTTTTTTCACGCGGTTGACCAAGACAAAGTCCACCGCATCCGCTCCCTTCGAGACTGTAACTGTCTCTGCTCCATCCCGCTGCATAACGTGGGCCGTATCACAAATTAATACCACTCTTAACCCAAACTTTTTTGCTACTTTTAACGCCCGGTCAACCACCGGGCAGCCATCTGCATCAATTAGAATCGTAGGCATAACCAAGTACTCCTTTACTTATCATCTCTTAGTTAAGGATCAATAAGCGGCAACGTAATTTCCACAACAGTTCCTTTATTTACTTTACTGCTAACGTTCAAGCGTCCTTTATGCTGCTCAATAATACGTTTGATAATCATATAGCCAAGCCCTGTGCCAGTTTCTTTTGTCGTATAAAAAGGTGTGCCCAACTTTTGAATTTGTTCCGGCTTCATCCCTTCTCCTTCATCTATGATCTGGATTCTTGCCTCGCTATCTTTTGTTTCTCCAACACGGATCGTCAATTGCCCGCCAAACGGCATCGCTTCCACACTGTTCTTAAACAGGTTGATAAACACCTGCTTTAATTGATTTTTATTACAGTGAATCATTAATTCGCTATTGGCAAATTCAGTTGCCATTTGGATGTTGCTCATGCTTGCTTGTGTTTGAAATAAAGAAATGGTTTCCATAAGTATTTTGTTTAGGTTCTTATTATGAAAATGAACTACATTCGGTTTAGAAAGAATTAAGAGTTCACTAACGATAAAATTTATTCGGTCAATTTCTTCTAAAATAAGCTGGAAGTGTGACTCTTCTTTAAAGTCTTCCTTAACGAGCTGGATGAATCCACGAATCGTTGTAAGAGGATTACGAATTTCATGGGCCACACCGGCCGCCATTTGACCGATAGCTGCGAGCTTTTCAGTATTTAATAATAATTCTTCTGTCTTCTTACGTCCTGTAATATCTTTTATTTGGGCAAATGCTCCTGTTAACTTCTGTTGTTCATCACGAATAGGTAACGCATCGAATAAAACTGTCGTCTCTTGCCCGCTCTTCTGCACAAAGGAAATCTCCAAGTCAGTATACTGCTTGTTTTCCCCCAGCACTTTGTTTAAGTAGGAGCCAAAGCTACCTAGTTTATTAATTGGCTGAAAAAATACTTCTTCCCTTTTCAAGCCGGTTATCTGCTCGGCTGAAAGATTAAACCCGATTAGTTTACCCTCTTTATTTGAGATCATCATGCCATTTCTCGTTGTGTCCATCATCAGCTTATTAAGAATATACAGTTTTTCATTTTGCTTTAACAATTGAAGTTCTCTTTCAATAGAATCTTTCATCGTTAATAACAGCGTCAACAAGAGAGGACTGGCCTGATCGATTGTTGTCATAAAGGTGATCGCCCCCAAGATACCTCCCTCAATCGGATCTTTTATGGCCACGCCATAACACGCACATGAATGCAAACAATGATGATAATGATCGGGTCCAATCATTTCAATTGGCTGATCATATTTTAACGCGAGAATAACAGAATTCATCCCGCAAATTTCCTCTGTAAATTGCACGCCTTCCCTAATTCCAAGTTGATTGACTGTATCCTTGATCGTTTGATCTCCAAGCATTTGAATCACATACCCTTCTTTATCAGCGGTGGCTGTTAAGATAGGTACACCTTGCATAGAGGAGATAAACTTTTCAAAAAAGTGATCGACTACTTGTAAAAACTTTGTATGCTGCAAGCGCTTTTGTTGTAATTCCTTTTCATTTAAGACCTCTTTAAACTCAGGTGTAATAAGAGGATCAAGCCCTCTCTTTTGACATTGGGTTTTTAGGGTATCAAAACAGATGTTCATTTTTTCCATTATTCTCTATCCCCTAAACGAGTAATAATTTCTCATACGCTTTTAAGTATAAATTGAGTTTAACAGAAGATGGCTCAAAACCGAATAATGGATTTTTCTAAAGTGCTTAAAACTCAGCGTGCGTTGAGCTTTTCTATGTGTTAGACAGCCATTGCAATTCTCCCTCTTTACAGAACCATGAACAGCTGAGTCGATACGATCATAAGGAGGCTAGAAATAGAAAAGTCCCAATACAGACTTCTTAGGATGTCCGCATTGGGAAAAGTGAGGGGATTTTTTATATTTATGCTTTCAGCTCTTTCATAACAGTTATCAATGACTCATCAATAATAGAGATAATCGTTTCGATTTCTTCTTTTGTAATACAGAATGGCGGGGCAAAGGCTAGCGTGTCCTGCCCTTCATAAATAATACTTCTTCCTAATAAATTGCGTTTTAATGCTTCCGCTACTACCTTAGGAGAGACCGGTTCTTTAAATCGTTTGTTCGTTTCTTTATCTTCCACAATTCCAATAGCGCCGAGCAGTCCGATACCTCTTGCTTCTCCGAGAACATCATGGCGTTGTTCCAGCCACTTAAGCCCTTTTTGCAACTCTTCTCCCATCTCCCGGACATTGCCGATTAAATTTTCCTGTTCAATGATTTCCAAGTTTTTCAAAGCAACAGCACAGCACATTGGATGTCCGCTGTAAGTGTATCCATGCATATACACACCGTCTGATAATTCAATCAATTCCTTTTTGAGCTTCTCTGAAATAATCATTCCTCCAAGTGGGGCATAGCCGCTCGTTATTCCTTTCGCTATACACATCATATCCGGGGTAACACCGAAATTTTCAATGCCAAAGTTTTTGCCTGTACGACCAAACCCGGTAATGACTTCATCTGCGATAAAAAGAATATCATTTTGATCACAAAGCTTTCGTACTTCTTGAAAATAGCCTTCAGGAGGCAAATTCACCCCACCTGATCCCTGAACAGGTTCAGAGATAAACGCAGCGATCGTTTCGGCACCTTCACGCTCAATAAGTTCTTTTAATGCATCAATGGAGGAATCCACGTAATAAAAATCTGGAGCTAAAGACGGAAACTCTCTGAATGCTGGCAATCCAGTCGCACTCGTTGCTCCTACCGATACACCATGATACGATTTTTTTCGAGAGATGATCTTTTTCTTTTTCGACTGTCCTTTTAACTGCCAATAGTAGCGTGCTGTTTTGAAAGCCGTGTCATTTGCTTCTGACCCGCCTGAAGTAAAGAATGTCATCGTTAAATCCCCCGGTGCCATTTCAGCTATTTTTTCAGACAGTTGAATGACTGGCTCATGACTGTTAGTAGCGAATGTAGAACTGAATGCCAGCTTCTTCATCTGCTCCATCGCCGCCTGTCCAAGCTCTTCTCTTCCGTGCCCAATGTTGACATTCCATAAGGAAGACAAGCTATCAATGACTTTTCTTCCTCTAACATCTTTTAAATAAATGCCTTTCCCTTCGGTAAAAATAAATCCCGGTCCCTCCTCCTGATGCTGCTTAAGGGAAGATGTCGGATGCAAAAAGTGTTTCTTATCAATTGCTGCTAGCTCCTCATATTTTTTTTGTACATTTTCAGTTGTTTGAACACTCATTATTGTTCCTCCTCATAAATTCTTTTCTGATACTTACGTTTGTTAGATGCTTTCTTATTTGTTGAAAGTAATTGTTTCTGGTTGTTCTGTGACTCTATGTTTGCTCTCTGATCTTTATTGATTATTTTTCATAGAGAATATTAAATCGTTCGTTTATGTGCGAGTTTAAAACTGACAACCTTTGGTTCTGTCATTTCCTGGATGGCAAACTTTACTCCTTCCCGTCCGAGACCCGATCCTTTGACTCCTCCAAACGGCATGCCATCAATACGATAATCACTGCTGTCGTTAATCATTAACCCGCCTACGTTCATCTTCTCAATTGCTTCAAAGGCTTTATCAATATTTTTCGTAAAGATTCCTGCTTGAAGTCCATAGTTCACATGATTGGACTGTTCAATCGCTGAATGAATATCTGCAACTGGATAAAGCAAAACAACTGGACCGAAAATTTCCTGCTGAGCAATAGTACAGCCGGCTGGGACATCGGTTAAAACCGTCGGCGAATAAAAAGCCCCTTTACGCTCTCCGCCAACCAATAACCTTGCTCCTTTAGCAAGCGCCTCGTTTACCCAGCTTTCAACTCTTACAGCTTCTCTCTCATTAATCATGGGGCCCATATCTGTTGATTCTTTCAGTTTATCCCCTATTCGATAGCGTTTTGTACGCTCAACAAACAATGACTGAAATTCTTCAAACTTCTCCTCTTCAATGTAAATTCGCTGAACGCCAATACAGTTCTGTCCTGCTGCACAGAACGCACCGGAAACCGTAGATTCTACAGCCTGATTGATATCCGCATCTTTGAGAACAATGACAGGTGAGTTCGAGCCAAGTTCCATACTAAGCTTTTTTAATCCGGCTTTATGAGCAATCGCTTCTCCTGTCTCCAATCCTCCAGTAAAGGAAACCATTCGGACGGCTGGATGCGTAACTAACGGATCGCCAAGCTCATGGCCGCTGCCAGTAACAACAGAAAGAATTTCACCAGGCAGGCCAGCCGCTTCAAAAGCTTCAGCGAGCAACAGGGCACTAAGAGGTGTAGCTGTGGCTGGTTTTACGATGATGGCATTTCCAGACGCAATCGCCGGTCCGACTTTATGTGCGACCAAGTTTAAGGGATCATTAAAAGGAGTGATGGCCGCTACAATGCCAATTGGAAACCGGTAGTAATACCCGACCCGATCTTCACTTCCCTCCGACTGGTCAAAAGGAATGGTCTCGCCGTTAATTCTTCGTGCTTCTTCTGCGCATATTTTCAACGTTTGAATGCATCGCTTTACTTCAGAGCGCGCCTCTCTAATCGTTTTGCTTCCTTCTGAGGCAATCGTCCTTGCATATTTTTCTTTATGGTCCTCAATATACTGAGCCGCTCGATTCAAAACAGCCATTCTTACATGAACAGGCATAGCAGCAGCCACTTTCGCCCCGTTTTTTGCCTCTTCTATCGCAAATAACATATCTTCTGCTGTGGCAGCCGGAACACTGCTGATTACTGAATGATCTTGAGGATTTAACACGTCAATGGTCTTCTCTTTTCCAATCCATTTACCGGCAATAAACATTTTTTGACTGAGCGTTTGTGTCTTCACCCTTTATCCCGCCTTCCTAATAAAATAACGAACCGCTCTTTACTCCTGCGGCAGCTTTAATAACTTCAGCGCTGCTTCAGAAAGTATAGCTGCCCCCACCGGCAGACAGCGCTCATCAATATCAAAGATATTCGTATGCAGATCCCTGTTCACTCCGTCAGACAGTGCACACCCTAAAAAGAACATGGCTCCCGGCACTTCTCTCGTCATATAGCCAAAGTCTTCTCCTCCGAGACCGAACGGCTTTTGTTCCATTCTTATAGACGGGTATAGTTCCTTTGCTGTTACCTTAATGACCTCGTTAATTTTTGAATGGTTATTCAACGCCGGCTCTCCCCGTTCAACAGCAAATGTATAACTCCCTCCCAGTGACTCCACGACTTTAAAAGCTGTTTCTATCTCCTCAGCAAGCTGATCTCTTACTTCAGGAGAGTAGGATCGCAGCGTTCCGGTAATAGCCACTTCCTGTGGGATAATATTGCTGGCTGCTCCCGTATGGATTTCACCAATGCTGGCCACCGCGGTATCCAAAGCAGAAATGCGTCTCGCACTGATACTATAGAAGTTTTGCAGAACAGAGCCGAGCATCCAAACAGGATCTGTCCCCAGGTGTGGATAGCCTCCGTGGCCGCCGGTGCCTTTTATCGTCCCGTGAAAAACATCCACATTAGCCATGCTGTATCCATCGTTCACTTGAATGGTTCCTACGGAGTGCCACGGACACATATGAAGGGCTAAAACAGCGTCCACTCCTTCTAACACACCCTCCCCCATCATTCGGGGAGCTCCAGAAAGGCCTTCTTCGTCCGTTTTTTCCTCTGCTGGCTGAAAAATAAATTTGACCGTTCCGTGAAAAGAATCTTGTTCTGTTTTTTGAGATAAAAGCTTGGCAGCACCAAGCAGGATGGCCGTGTGAGCATCGTGTCCGCAAGCATGCATCACCCCTTGATGGCGGGACCGGAAAGCATGTGCGGTCTTTTCCTCAATGGGCAATGCATCCATGTCCGCACGAATGGCGACTGTTTTGCCAGTGCCCTTTGTAAGGGTAGCTACTACCCCTGTGTTGGCCACATTTGTCTGAACTTGCATCCCCTTAAAGCTGTTTAACGTTTCAGCGACAAACTGAGCTGTTTTATATTCATTGAAGCTGAGTTCCGGATATTGATGAATGCGCCTGCGCCATTCAACTAGCTGCTGACCCATTTCTTCCGCTTCCTCGGCAAGACTCTTCATTTGCCTCTTCATAGGATCCCTTCCAATCACTTCTTTTTATATAAAGCTGATCTCTTTTTTATTTTCTATCTTTAATCCCAGCTTTCCTGAAGCCATTAATCGTTCGTAAGCATACAGAGCAATCGCAGTATCTTGAACACCCGTGCCAGTTAAATCACAAACGGTAATTTCTCGATCATTTTGTCTGCCATGTGTGTGTGTTGAAGTGATCGTTCCTAGTTCAATTACACGGTTTTCCACGTCACTCATTCCTCTGCTAACAGCATGATGAAGCTCCCCTAAGCGGAGGCATTGCGATTTCGCATCACAAACTATTCGATCCGCCCGTTGTAAAACGTCTGCCTCCAGCTCTTGTTTATCTTCTGCATCTGAACCCATTGCTGTAATATGCAAGCCTCTGTTTAACCATTCCGCTTGTACAATTGGTTCTTTTGCGGGCGTTGTCGTTACCACTGCTTCACTGCCTTTTACCACTTCTTCAGGTGAAGAACATTCAATCACTTTTACATCCAATATGGCTTCCATTTCTTCTTTGAACTTTTTCACATTTAGTTCTGAACGGCCATATACAAGCAATTTTTTATAATCCCGCACCATTTTAAGCGCTTTCATTTGATATTTTGCTTGAGCACCTGTTCCAATAACCCCCGCTGTATGGATTGTTTTTTTCGCCAGATACTTAGCGGCAACTGCTCCTGCTGCTGCTGTACGTACCTCAGTTAAGTAGCCATTATCAAGCAGTAACGCTTTCGGTTCGCCTGTTTTTGTACTGATTAGCACCATAAATCCATTGGCACTGGGCAGGCCCAATTGATCATTATTGAAAAATCCTGACGACACTTTTAACGCAAATAAATCTTTTTGTGCCACATAAGCCGTTTTCACATCTACTTCACCGTTGTTCTCTTTAATGTCCACCCGCATGATAGGCGGCATTGTCACTTTGTTCATCGCCAGCTCAGTAAACGCTTCTTCCACTGCGTGAATAGCTTCATTATTTAATTGCACATGAGACCGAATCTCTTTCTCTGTAAAAATAATCAATGATTTCACCCCTCAAGAGCTTGATACGGAAATATTCGTTTCTTCTTTTATAATTAACTCACGCGGAAAATTAGCTAATACTTCACAGCCATTTTCTGTTACTCTAAATGATTCACTAATTTCAATGCCGTAATCATCAAACCAAAGACCTGGAATCAAGTGGAAAGTCATATTCGGCTTTAATACCGTCATATCTCCTTTGCGAATGCTTGCTGTATGCTCCCCCCAGTCAGGAGGATAATTTAATCCCATGGAGTAGCCGAGCCTTGATTCCTTAATGATGCCATGCTTTGTAATGACCTGATTCCAAGCTCTTTCTAAATCATCACATATAACTCCTGGTTTCACTTTATCCAAAGCAGCATTTAATCCTTCTACCACAATCTTTGATATATCTTGTGCTCGCTTGGTAGGTTGGCCAATTGAAACAGTGCGAGCGAGCGGTGAGTGATAGCGCTGATGACAGCCTGCCAGTTCAATAATGACCATTTCGTTATTTTTATATTTCTTATCCGACCAGGTAATATGCGGTGTAGAAGTGTTCTCCCCAGCCGGCAATAGCGGTACGATAGCTGGATAATCACCGCCGTATTCTTCTGTTCCGCTTATTAAGTCTTTATAAATATTGGCAGCCACATCGCACTCCCTCACCCCTTCTTGAATGGAGGAAACGGCTGTGCTCATGCCGATTTCAACAATTTTGGCCGCTCTTTTCATGTATTCTATTTCTCTTTCAGATTTAACGAGGCGCACATAGTTAACTAGTAGGCTAGCATCGATAAATTGAGCATTAGGAAGGTTTCTCTTCAATCGCTCGTAGGAAAGAGCTGAGAAATAATAAGACTCCATTTCTAATCCAATTCGGCGATTAGACTGGCCGATTTGCGTCAAAATCTGGGCAACAAAGTCCATTGGATGTTTGACGGTTGAGTGAATATGATCTTCTGGATAAGGAATAATGTTTTCATCATACAGCCAGGTTGTGGCTTTCGCTCCATTGGCATCCTGCTTTCTCCCGATCCAAATCGGCTGATCCTCGTCAATGATAACAACCAGCATTTGATCAACATAGAAGGACCACCCGTTATAACCTGATAAGTAATTCATATTGGCCGGGTTTGTTATTAACAATACCTCGATGCCTTTTTCTAGCATGCTTTTCTTCGTTTGTTCCAATCGGGATTTAAATTCGTTTAAACTAAATGGCAGCATGTTGATCCTCCTTTTACTTCTCCTTATTAACAACGCTTTCATCCTTGAAAATAACTTCGTTTGATAGTGTTAATTATAAAAATCAAGGTGTAGAAAAACATCCGCCAACATGTATGAATTTTCAGTTTTTTAATTCAGACAATTTGCCTTACAAAAAAAGCTGCCCTCTTATAAGGCAGCTTTCACATTTTGTCGGTCGATCACTCCCGTCGACCATACCTTCACGCTAAAATCAAGTAAAAAGAGATCATCAGGGTTCACTAGAGATAAACCAGTTAACGATTCGATCTTCCTTAATCTATACAATAGCGACTGGCGATGAAGATTTAAATCCCTCGCCGTCTGACTAACATTGCCACTGTTATTGTTGTAGGCGATAAAAGTATTAATCAGATCCATTTCCCGTTTTTCATCATAGTCAACGAGCGGGGAAACAGTGGAAACCGTAATCTCCTGCACATCCTCGTCTAAAGCTAAGTTAAGCAGCAAACGGTTGATTCTCGTTTCTTCAAAGTGCACCCGTTTTCCAATGCCTCTTTGACTTCTTCCCATATCTAGAGCGGCCTTCGCTTTTTGAAAGCTGTTATGAAAGCAGTTCACGCCGTCCCGTTGCTTGCCCATTCCCCAAGAGAAAATAATTCCCGGCAACATGTGGCTCAATCTTCTTTCCACTAAATCAAGAAATTGATTCACCGTATCAGACGATGTTCCATTAGCTGTTTCAAGAAAAATAATAAACTCTTGCCCTTCACTTGCAAACATAATGTTTCTTTGGACTGCTTCAGCCGCATAAATCATCTCTTCTTTAATATGGATTTTCATCTTCTCAAACCAATTGCGGTTTGTATCTGGGGTAAATAATTCGTTTAGGTTTTCTGGCAATCCAACGATGCACTCGTATGGGAGATCGAGGTTAAAAGAGAACCGCTCTGTTCGACTCAGCAAATATTCTTCGGTCATTTTCTCTCCTCTTGCCAAGCTGAGAATAAATTCATATTGAGCGTCCGTTTCTGATTCTATCACAGCGCTATTACGAGAAAACCACAGAGCCAGTGCTACAGTAGCATGTTCAATGATATGCATAGCCATTTGGCTGAAGTAAGAGTCAGCTGTCGATAAAACAAATAAATCCCCTTCATGGTTCCCATTCGTTTGTATCACTAAATGAAACAGTTGTTCATTGCCACTTACCAGCTTTCTCATTTTTGCGTGCAACGGATGATGAAGGTCATACTGGCTTTCTGTTCGGTTTAATTGGTTCCACAAAGAAAATACACGGGCAGGAGTAGCTCTGCCACTAATCGCCTCGCCTTTACGGTTGCAAATTAAAATGGGGTAATTCAATTGTTCTTCAATGTAAGTCGCTAAATGATCCAATGGTTTTTCTTCTAATATCATTTGAATGAGATGATGATGAATATCTTTTGAATGATTCAATTCAGTCTGCTTTAACTGATTCAACTTGCTCATCACTTCGTGAACAATATCAGCAAAGCGGATTTCCCAGGGGATATCGATCAGGATAAATTGTCTCTGCTCAGCAAACTGGACCACTTCCTCCGGGATATCAAACACATACCTTCCCGTTGCGATGGCTAATGCAGAGGCTCCCGAGTCATACACGTCTTTTACAAATTCCAGTAATAAATCCACATTTTCATGACATCCAATTCCGGTGCTTAGGACAAATTCATTTTTTCTTACAAAGTTTTCGACTGGACTTTCAATAACAGATACCCATTCAACCGTTTTATTAGTCAATGTTTCTTTTCCCGTTTTTACTCTTGCTGTTTTTAATAATTGGAGTTGTGTAATTTCTTTAACGGTCAAAAGCATTACTTATCTCTCCCATCTTCGTTGTTTTGGAGGTTTTATTAGACTGGTTGAAAAGATTATCTTCTTTGCTGCTGGTGTTTTTGAATGACTTCTAGAACAACCGGCAAATCGACATTGTTTCCCGTTATAATCGTGCCCACCTTTTTGCCGCTGCATTTTACTTTGCCTTGCAATAGAGCGGCTACACCCACAGCAGCTGCCCCTTCAACAATCATTCTGTGATGGTCCATCATAAAAACCATCGCATCAGCAATCTCTTCCTCCGACACGAGCAGAAGATCATCCGCATACCTTCTTGCAATATCAAATGTATATTCGTTGTTTACTCCTATGCCTCCAAGCAAGCTGTCGGCTAGTGTAGGCTGTTCTTTGAGCACCACTGGCCTGCCAGCCTGAATGCTCTCGTACATAACGGGTGATCTTTCCATAGAAACACCAATCACTTGAACAGAAGGATTAATAGACTTTAACGCTAAGGCTACACCTGCAAGCAGGCCTCCTCCCGAAAGCGGAATAATAATGGTGTCTAATTCCGGAAGCGCTTCCATAATTTCAATGCCAATGGTCCCTTGTCCAGCGATCACATCCAAGTCATCAAATGGCTTAATAACAGTCATTCCATGTTTCTCCTGCAAACTGTAACAGTGTTTTTCTGCCTCATCCTGGCTTTCTCCGATAAGTTCAATTTGAGCGCCGGCACGTCGAATGGCCTCGACTTTGACCTTTGGAACACGATGGGAAATACAGACAACGGCCTTTATTCCAAGCTTCCTAGCGATGAAAGCAACAGCAAGACCATGGTTGCCAGTCGAGAATGTAGCTACACCTCTTTGTTTTTCATCGGTTGATAAGCCGATGATTTTATTTGCTGCCCCTCGCACTTTGAATGCCCCAATTTCTTGATAATTTTCTAGTTTCAAATAAACATCTGAATTCAATCTCTCGGATAAAACGGCGGACGGAAGGAAGGGAGTCGGAGAAACAAGCTGCTTAATGTTTTGCTTTGCCTTCCAAATGTGTTGTACGTAAGAATGGTCTATTTTTTCTTGAATACGATCCATTATTCCACCCCATTTACTTATTTTGTGTTACGAGCAGGCAAGCTTGCACCTTTCTCATTTTAAACTAGATTTCTCCAAAATTTAACGAATAAAAAAAGTCAATTTTCGATCAATTCTTACACTAATAGAAACATATAAGCTCAATAAGTTCAAATTCTATGGTGAAAGTAAAGTGAATCAAAAGCTCGTTATTAATGACAAAGTTTAACAAACAAACACCATCTGAATACCCAGATGGTGTTTGTTTAAGGTTCTAGCTAGTAAATAATCAATTTATTTTTTAAAATAAGGTCCCATATCCGAATGATCATTCAACGACAGTAATTGGGAGACTGTCACAAATTGATAGCCTTGCTGTTCAAGCGCAGTTAATAATGAAGGGAGCGCTTCTGCTGTCGAAAGATGAATATCATGCATTAACACGATGGCTCCCGGTTTAACGTTCCGCAGGACAACGTCGTTTACCGCCTTAGCATTACGGCTTTTCCAGTCGAGTGAATCAACAGACCATAAGATAATGGGTGTACGGTTTTTTTTCGCTGCATACATTACTTTATCATTGTAAGCTCCGTATGGCGGACGCAGCAGTGTCGGTTTTTGGCCGACTGCTGCTTCAATCTTGTGGCTCGCCTCTCCTAACTCCTGCTGGATTTGTGCATCCTTTAAAGTGGAGAGATCTCGGTGATTCTCTGTGTGGCTTCCTATTTCATGCCCCGCCTCCAGCACTTGCTTTGCTATGGCTGGGTAATACTCTGCCTGACTGCCAAGCATAAAGAAAGTGGCAACCGCATGATGAGCTTTTAATGCCTTTAATACTTGCGGTGTCGAGGTTGAATTGGGCCCGTCGTCAAATGTAAGGGCTACATATTTCCCATTCGGGTCCAATTTCACTGTTTTCACATTATGCCCAGCAGGCTTTTCTTGTAGCTGATCCGATATATTCAGTTCTTTGGTAATACCTTCCTTTAAAAACGGCTTAACTTTTTCAATTGGAATGACAGCTTTTAAGGAACCAGCTGCACCGGCTGCCACTTCATATTTATCAAAGTACAAAGTAAACGCCTTTTTGTTTACTGACCATTTCCACTGATTAGGGTTTTTTAAAGCCTCAGCCAGCAAATCATCCATCACATAGTAGGCAATGTCTTCCCGGCTATTTAACCGTTTGGTGACTAACGAACGGATTTCATCTAAATTTTCTTTTCCATCCTTTAAAACATCTGTAACGGTTAAAATCTTTTTATGGGTAATATCTACTGTGAATGTTTTTATTGCCTCTTTTTTGTTTGCCCCATCGATATACTGGTAAGAAGAAAAAACGAGGCTATATATATGATCGTTCACTTTAGTCGTATCTACTTTAATGGTTAAATTAGCACGCTTTTGCTTTCCGAATAGTTTTTTATGGGCCTTTACTCCATCAAGAAATTGAGTTTTTTGCTCGTCGATCCACTGCTGAATAGCGTGATTGAGCTGCTCATCATCAGAAACAGGCAAGCTGATCGCCAATGTATAATTCTTTGTTTCACTTGTTCGTGTTTCCAAATGCAATCCCGGATAATTGCTTAGTTTTTTTGTTTCCACTTTCTCATTTTGTGCGTATGTAACAGTTTCCAATATGCGGTTAAATCCTACTAGGACAAAAAGAAAGAGCAAGGCAAGAACGACCCAAGCAGGCCAGCGTAATCTTTTCATTGTTTCTAAATCCCCTTAATGATGGCTAGATAATATGAATCTATCTACACCGTATTAATTTCACTCGGCTTTTCTATTATTTAGCAAAATAACCAATGTCAATGTCTCGTATTTTATGCTATTTTTTGCTAAAGGTCAATGAAACATTGAAATAAATGTAATAATTTGTTCGTAGTTTATGAATTAAGAAGATTTTGTCAAAAAGTGAAAAGAGAGCATTTTAATGCACTCTTCGCAGCCGTTATGTTCCGTGCCAAGTTTCCATATCACCATATAGGATAAATTCTAATGATCTCTGACGTCTCGCTCACTCTTGTTCCCATAGAAAAAACACCTTCTAGTTAGTTTCAGGCATTCCCTACCTGCGTTTCAACTTAAAGGTGTTTTTTATCGTCTCACTCTATCAGACGGTCTTAAGGTACAATACGATCTTTTATATGTTTATTTAATTGATATATTTTGTTTTTTGGCTCTTAATTGCCTGTGTCTTATGTTCTATATCTGCATCCAATTCTTCTTTCCACCACAAGGCCTCCTTCGGCTTCTTTAAAATTTCATCAATTTCACTTGGATCTTCGACAGCTGGTAATGATCCTCTCAATGATTTACCAGCGGTTTCTTTAACGAAACATGCAAATATAACAAGGCCGATTGTACAAGCAATCATTAAATAATAAGCTGGAATCATAATATTTCCCGTGATCCCTACTAACCAAGCGATAACAAGGGGGGTTGTTCCTCCGAACAAAGAGGTTGAAATGTTGTAGGTGATGGCAAGCGACCCGTATCTCACCTTTGTAAAAAATAATGAAGGTAAGGTTGCAGGCAATGTTCCTTGAAAAGATGCAAGTAAAGCTCCTAAAATAAGCAGTCCCAGAAAAGCAGTTATATCGTTATCTGAACTTATCATTTTAAATGCAGGAATACTTAATAAAATAACACCTAATAGAGCCCCTTTTACTATGCGATTACGACCTATACGATCGCTCAGATAACCCATTGTCAAAATGATTGGGATGATGCAAATCATAATAAGAAGAACTAAAAGCAATCCCTTCGTTTCACCGTAACCGAGCTCACTAGATAAATAAGATGGCATATAAGTAAGTACCATGTAATCCATCGTATTATAAAAGAGCACAATGCCCATACAAACCAAAAGGGGTTTCCAATGGTTAATGAGTATTTCCTTAAGCGAAGCTCGTTGTTTTTCCTCTACTTCCGCTTCAGCCATCGCCTTAAAAGCTGGCGTTTCCTCTAGATGAGAACGAAAATAGAATCCAATAATTCCCAGCGGACCAGCAATTAAAAACGGCAAGCGCCAGCCCCATTCAATCATTTTATCCGGACCAAGTAAAAAAGTTAAAAAGGTAACCAAGCCTGCCCCAGCAGAAAAACCAACAAGGGTTCCTACTTCTAGCCCACTTGCAAGAAAACCACGTTTTTTATCTGGTGTTGATTCAGCAATAAATGTCATTGCCCCGGCATACTCTCCCCCAGTAGAAAACCCCTGAATTAATCTAGCTATAAGCAACAAAATAGGCGCAGCTATTCCAATCGTTGCATAGCTCGGAATCAAACCGATACTTAGCGTGGATGCGGCCATCAAGATTAAGGTGAGAGACAAAACCTTCTTTCGTCCAACCCGATCCCCCATAATTCCAAAGATCATCCCCCCAATGGGTCGGGCAATAAAGGCGATAGCAAATGTGGCAAAAGCATAAATCAATTGAAAGGATGGATCAATTTGTGGGAAAAAGACTTGACCAATTGTTACAGCTAAATAAGAATAAAGCCCAAAATCAAACCATTCCATTGCATTGCCAAGTGAAGTGGCGACAACTGATTGTTTAGCAATTTTTGTATCTACAACATTGATGTCCTCTTTCCTTAAATCAATAGTTGGCCTACCTGCAGGATCTTTTGGTCCACGATACATAATTCTCCTCCTTTATTATGCATTGAGATTGATAACGCTTTCAATTGTTGTTAACCAGCTTATTTATATTACTCAGTTTAAATAAAGCTTTCCAAAAACACATCCGCCAATTTGTATGAATTTTCCGATAAATAAACCATACACTTTGCTATATATGTTGGATTGGTTGTTTAATCTATAGAAAGGAAAGTCCTTTCTAAAGCCTATTGATTGCTTTTACTAACTACAACGAGACAGGAATATTTCTTAACAATAAAAAGCCAGCAGACAAAGTCCAAGATTAGACTTTGTCTGCTGGCTAAAGAGCGTCCTGGTACATGCTCGCAGCTAACACGATCTATTTATCTATAAAGCTTTCGAAGATATGCCACCGTCTCCCTTCTGCCGTTTTCTCATATAAAATGAATGATTAGTCATTCATTTTTATTTCCTTTTTTTTCGTCAAATGAAGGCTTTTATTCCATAAGTTTTTTTCGAGCTGCCTTGTAGGAAGCTTTTAACTCTTCTACAATCTGCTGCATTGTCTGGACTTTATTAATCGTGCTAACTCCTTGACCGGCTGACCAAATGTTTTTCCAGGCTTTAGGAGCCTCACCGTTCATTTTTGAAAAATCAGCTTTATTCTTACTTTCCAATTGATCGGGGTCAAGACCTGCCTGTCTAATGCTCGGCTTTAAATAGTTGGCATTTACTCCACTGAAAGCATTTGTATAAATGAGATCATCAAGTGTACAATCAATGACCATATCCCGGTATTCTTTTTGGGCAAAGCTTTCTTCTGCTGTAATAAACCGCGTTCCCATATAGGCAAGATCAGCCCCTAATGCTTGCGCTGCAAGAATATCTCCGCCGTTCGAAATAGCACCTGATAAAATGGTCAGGCCATCCCAAAATTCTTTGACCGCTCCCATAAATGCAAAAGGATGAATAGTCCCTGCGTGGCCACCGGCTCCTGTACATACTAAAATAAGACCGTCCACCCCTTTACCAGCAGCTTTTTGAGCATGGGAAACGGTAATCACATCTGCAAAAACTAACCCTCCATATTGATGAACAACCTCTACGACTGGACTTGGATCTCCCAATGAGGTAATTACAATGGGGGGCTGATATTCTCCAATCAACGCCAGGTCCTCATTATATCGCTTGTTTGAACGGTGAGCGATGAAATTCACTGCCCAAGGGGCGATAGCTTGATCTGTCTTTTGTTGTTTTGCCGTTGATAATTCCGTGGTAATGGTCTCCATCCACTCCCTTAATGTCTCTACCGTCCGCGCATTTAACAGCGGAAATGAGCCAATTACTCCTGATTTACATCCCTCAATGACCATTTGGGGGCTGGATACTAGAAACATAGGGGCTACAATGACAGGCAAGGACAGATTTTGATTCAACTTCTCTACTATTTTCTTTGACATGCTTGCTCCTCCTTTCCTCTCTACCATACTTCGGCGCGCATACTAGCAAATCCTTTTTTCAGATCACTGACGCTGCTTACTTCAAATAACGTTAGTAAACGAAAGGCTCTGTTATGCTTGAGTATTGATTTTCACTGCAGGCAGATGCTTTCTGTGGGAATCGCCGCCTTCTGTTACAATCAATCATTGGAAAAAGAACATTCAGCTTTAACAGGCCAAATAAAAAAGCTGCACAAACAGTTTGCAGCCTGTTTGCACAGCTTTTTAGCGAATGGATCAGATGCTTTTTATTCAATTACCTTTTTCATATTGCAGCCAATCAGTACCGTTAATTTGGTCGGATACATCGATAATTTTCTTCTTGACTCTGTCCGCTTCCGCACCATCTAGCTTTTTAGGCTGATAGTTATTTCGGTAGGAAACAGAAGAAATAGAAAATGGAACCACATGGATTTCTTTTTTATCTGTCAGCTTTCCATTTTTCAAATGGAATGTCTGCTGAAATACATAGGTATCTTTATCGCTTGGATTTCTATTGCCGCCAAACATAAAGTTGCCTAGGCTGTAGACAATAAACTTTCCGTTATATTCTTCTATCCCTTGTACCACATGAGGGTGGTGGCCAAGGATCAAATCTGCCCCACTGTCTACTGTATAGCGTGCCAGTGTTTTTTGTGATTCTTCTGGTACGTAACTTCTTTCAATTCCCCAGTGATAATGAACAAGAACAATCTCGGCCCCTTTTTTCTTCAGCTCTTTAATATCTTTTGCCACTGTCTCACGAAGCTCAGGCGTATCATTCCATCCCTCATAACCGAGGGCGCCTACTTTTATTCCTTTAACCTCTGTCAAATACTTGTTGTCATAACCGAAGTAGCCTATTTTCTGTTTCTTGAGCGTTTCGATCGTATCATCGTAGCCCTTTTGCAAATAGTCATGAATATGGTTATTGGCCAAATTCACGGCTTCAATTCCGCCAAGTTCTAGAATCTGTGCGTAGGACGGATCTCCTTTAAAACGGAACTTTTTCACCGCTTTTTCAGTAGCATTTGTTAAGGTCGTCTCTAAATTTACTGTTGATAAGTCGTCATTTTTAAAAATATCGTCTAATTCAGCTACAAAGTAAGAAAGGCCATTCTTCTCTGCTTCATCCGGAAAAGAGCCTGCACGCTGAAATGTTTCATCTGTACCGAGCGTGAAATCCCCGGCTGCGCTAATCGTGATGGCTGTTTCTTTCACGGGCACCGGCTGATCTTTTTGATCATCTAGCTGCTTTGCCTTTGCTTTTCCTCGATCGGCTTGATCGCTGGCTGTCTCGGCTGGCTTTAAGCTAAAGTTATATACAGAGAGACTGATAATCAGCAGGCACAGGACAAAAAGAGTCAACTTGACTGATTTCTTTAACCGTCTGCGCTGTCTTCTCCTACTCCGGTTATTTAGTTCATTATTCATTTTCTTGCTAATAGCCCCTTTATGTGATTATTTTTCCACCTCCTATGAATATACTATAATTTTTGTTAAATAACTATCACTATTTTAGTGGTTTTTTAGGCATTCATCTTTATATGTAGTTATTTTTTCATTCGCCTTCTATGCACAAACTCATACATTCCTACCATCCACTCCAAACACAGAAAATCCCATAGCAAAAATGTCAGGACAAAGCTCTATGGCCTTGCCCTGCTGGACAACAACACCCGATCTCCCTTGCCTGGCCAAACAATAAAACCAATCTGCCCTTTAAGGAGCAGATTGGTGGCAATTACCGGCTATATTTCTTCTCTGGACCGCCTGTGAAATCAATATCCACTTCTACGGATTTGGCATCTTTAGGAATATCGAATGCTTCTTCTACACTTCGCAATACTTCATCATCAGGGGTGGTATCGTTAAAAGTAAAGGAGGAAAATATTTCATCCAATGCGTTCATCGCTTGATCGCCGGTTAAATTTTGATTGTTCGTTTTATTCACATAAGATGCTTCTGTTCCCTCTTTATCCTGCTCGTAGCTGACATCAATCGCATCGTCCGTTCCGTCCATGTCCACATCAAGATCAAAGCTGGTAAACGGGTAAGTGGCGTTAGCCCCTTCTCCTTTTACTGGCGCTTTATCGGGTTGATTTTGGGCCTCATCTTTGTTGGCACAAGCGGCAAGTGGAAGAGCTATGATCAATAAGAAGATTGAAATGACCCCTTTCATGCTGTTCACTCCTTTCAAGGCTGATTCTTTTTCTTATCTCCTTATTCTTCCGTTTCTATTCATTAGTGTTTTGACTCATCCCCTGAAAAAGCCATCTCATATCCCTCGGCCACAATATTTTTGAGCACGGCTGTCGAGGTATCCGCTTGACAACCGCATATCCCTCCTTGCTTTTTTGCCCGCACATTTTGAACGGTTGCTTTTTTGACACCAGCCCCAATTAGGATCCCGGTTTTCGCTGACTGATCGATTGTCACATGTTTAATATGAACATCATCCGCTCTTTGCCCCCCGCCGAATACTTTAATATCAACAGATGCTTTTTTAAAGTCTTTGATATGCAGATGATGGAGGTGGACATTTCGAGACCGGTATTGGATAGCAATAACCGGCTGCTTTTTATAATCATAATTCGGGTCTCCGATCACAGCGAAATGATTAATCATTACATTCTTATAAGCCGAAACAACCAACGCTCTTGGTGTAGAATTTCGGTAGAGCGCCGTCCTTATAGGAGCAATAGAAACAAGCCGGGCAGCGGAAATATTATAAGCGGTAAGGGATTCCGGATCTGCCGCGCTATGATGGCCAATATGCCTGAAGTTAAAGGAGCGGTTGTCGTTTACTGAAAGATGCCCTACAATATGAACGTTGTTAGCAGCAGACGAGTTATGATGGGCTTTTATTTCTATTCCCCCGAAACATCTAGCTGTTGAATTGTTGAGCAGCCAAATATTTCTTGAACCGTCATCTACTTCAATGCCGTTTGAATTAGAAAATCCTTCTTTGTGGCCTTTTCCGCTTGGATCACACATGTGGGAATTAGAAATAAAAACGAAATCACTATGGTGGGTTGTGATGCCATCATCTCCGAAACCATATCCCTGAAGGCCATCCAGCCAAACGTACTTACTACCTCCCCGTGCTCTTGTGCCATCGCCAGAGTAACTATATTTTGTAGATGAAATATCAAAGCAATGTAGCCCGGGGTTGATTGCTTTCACTTTCTTTACCCAACCATAGGACACATGGGCATAAGTGAGACAACTGGATCGATTGCCACCTGTGCTTGTACGTGGAATATCTCCAAGACGCTCTACATTCCAGTCCAGGGTCATATTCTCCACACATAGATGGTGGTTTCCCTTTTTATGGTCTGCATTTGTAACGAGCCAACTGCTTTTCGGCGCCTGATCATGAAGTCTTAAAATCGTTTGCTCTTTCCCTTCCCCGACAAGGTGGGTGAAAGAGGGAAGACGGATTTCTTTTACGAGAAAGGTTCCTTTCGGGATATATACTTTTACCTTTCCTTTTCCAATTGCTTTTCGAAAGGCTTCGGTACAATCCGTTACTCCATCTCCGACAGCTCCATAGTCTATCACATTTACCTCCCGGTTCATTTGTTTCGACAAAATCGTATACTCTTTATCCAATAAATCTTTCCAAGCCGGAAAGACATTGCCCCTTTCGTCTACTAACGTTTCTGAAGAAACAACCGGCTTAACGCGCTCCGCCGGCAAAAGAAGATTAATAAAAAAAGCTGTTGCCTTTTGAAATAAGCCGCTAATAGAGAAAGATCGTGGTGCCTCTTTATTCGAAGGAAATGGATAGCGTTTTTTATATTGGGCGAATAAATTATTTGTTTCTTGAACAATCTGTTTTATAGATGGGCTATTATGGAAAAACTGAGAGATCAGCTTATCGTTTTTGGAAGGATCATGATTTTTAGTTAAATTGAACATTTGCTTTCACCTGTCCTTTTGAAGATCTTTTATCATTGCTATAAAATTTACCCTTGTTTTTCGAATAAAATCAAGCCGAAAACAATTCTCTTCGACTTTAAAAGGATTAAAAAAGCGAAAACAGGGTATATGTCCGTTTGACAGAATTTATACAAATCGACTGATATTATGTCAGATTTATCATTATTTTCTTTTCATTTTTCTGTCAATTTAGGGCATACATAAAAAGAATCTACCCTTTGCACAACAGAATTAATTTTATGAAGAGAAGAGGCGGAGAAGTGTGAATACCATTTCAATCATCATACCAGCTTATAATGAGGAAGATAACATTTCATTAGTTTACGAAAGCATCAAAAAGGAATTTACAAAGTTAGCGTATGATTTTGAAATTTGTTTTATTAACGATGCAAGCACTGATAACACGTTAGAAGAAATTAAACAACTTGCAGCAAAAACACCTAAAGTTAAATTTATTTCTTTCTCCCGCAATTTCGGAAAAGAGGCCGCTCTGCTCGCTGGTTTACAGCATGCTAACGGCCGTGCTGTCATCATTATGGATGCAGATTTGCAGCACCCTCCCTTTTTAATTCCTAAATTGCTGAAAGGTTACGAAGAAGGATTTGATCAAGTAATTGCACGGCGAAACCGCAATGGGGAGCCTGCTCTAAAAAAGTTTTTTTCTTCTACGTACTACAAGCTCATCAACCATATTGTAGATGTCCAATTAGAAGACGGGGTCGGCGATTTCAGACTACTGAGCGAAAAAGCTGTCCAAGCTGTTCTGTCATTAAATGAAGGGCAACGTTTTTCCAAAGGACTCTTCTCATGGATTGGCATGAATCAAAAAGTCATTGATTATAACAATGTGCTAAGAAAAAATGGTGAAACAAAATGGTCCTTTTCCAAATTGTTGAACTATGGACTCGATGGGTTTATCTCATTTAACAACCGGCCACTCAGGTTATGTTTCTACTCAGGAGCTGTTGTTTTATGTCTCGCACTTATTTATAGCGCCATTACATTTGTTCAAATTTTAAATAATGGCATTGACGTACCCGGGTATTTTACAATCATCACAGCGGTCCTCATTTTAGGAGGGATTCAACTCGTGAGTCTCGGTGTGATTGGTGAATATATCGGCCGTATCTATTATGAGACAAAAAAACGGCCGCCTTATTTAATTCAGGAAACAAATTTTATGAACGGAGCGCAATATGAGAAAAACAAGCCAAGAATTTATCAGATTCGTCATAATCGGGGGAATCAATACCTTTAATTATTATGCTGTCTATTTAATGCTTCACGTACTTGTTGGCTGGATGTATATGCCATCCCACGTACTGGCTTTTTTAGTCAGCTTCGTCCTTTCTTTCTTTTTAAATTCTTATTTTACATTTAAGGTGAAACCCACATTAGCGAAATTTTTAAAGTTTCCGCTCTCACAAGCTGTTAACTTTACAGTGTCTTCTCTTTTTATGTATGTATTTATTGAATACTTCCAGATCAACAGCATGATCACTCCCATCTTGGCTGTATTCGTTGCCTTGCCCGCTACTTTTATCGTTACGAGCAAAATTTTGAAAAAAGAGAGTGTTAGTGCATGAGAAAAAAAAGTGTCATCGTTGTTATTATTAGCAGTCTGCTTTTATCAGCGGCTGCTCATTTCTTTTTTATTCAGGATTGGTTGGATGGACGATTTATGATTGGGCCGAACGACGGTTTATCACAAATGATCCCCTTCAAAAAATTTATTTATGATCAGTACAGTCACGGGAACTTTTTCTACTCCTGGGCATTTGGGTTAGGTGGCGGATTTTACAGTCAGCTCGCCTATTATTTTTCCACTTCTATCATTTTTCTGCTCACCGCAGCAATCGTTTATTTATTAGAAACCATAGGGCTGATTTCTCCGCCCGATTTATTATTCTGGGCAAATACCGTATTGATTGTAAGCATAATAAGACTTGCCCTCGTTATCTCAGCGGCTGCCTTCACATTTAAATACATGGGCATCCGCCTGTCTGCTGCTTTCACCGGAGCGGCAGTGTACGGTTTGACTGTCATGTATTTTCGCCATGTTGTTTACTGGGAATTTTTTACTGATGCCATGCTCTGGCTGCCTCTTCTCGTGTTAGGCACAGAAAAAATTATCCGTGAAGGAAAACCCGGATGGTTTATTGCTTCCTGGTCACTGATGTTTTTCAATAATTTTTATTTTGCCTATATCCACCTAATCTTTTTGTTTATTTATATATTGTTTCGCTGGATAGTTCCTTTATCACAGGAAGAATACCCGAAACGAAAACAGCTTGTTCTCTTTTTCACGGCCGGCCTTGTCAGTTTTTGTATAAGTGCGATCTCTTTTATCCCGGCTGTTTATGGATTTCTTAATAATTACCGGCCTGCTTATGAAGCAGAAATTCCTTCTTTTCTTATCACAGACAACATTTTATATGCCAGTAAATATATTATCTTGCCAGCGATCCTGTTATTGTTTCTGTTTGTTCCTTCTTTATACAAGGTTCGTACATATCGATTTTTCGCCTTGCTGACCTTTTTACTAGTCGTGCTTCACTTTAGCCCATTAGCAGCAAGTGCATTTAATGGCTTTTCGGCTCCACAATATCGCTGGGAATATTTACTTTCCTTTACTGCAGGTGGCTGTGTAGCCGCCGGCTTGCAATCCTTATATAAGATTCGTATCCACCAACTGCTTTTATCCATAACGATTTCCTTTGGCATTTATTTGTCTGCAGGACAGGCCATGGCCTATATCATCGGACCGGTTCTTACTGCTTTATTTGAACAGCAGATGGACATCGTTATGCAATTATTTTTCCTGGTGGCCTTTCTGCTCTTTCTTTATGTATGGACAAAGAAGACGGTTTTCCTCGTTGTCCTCCAGCTTGCTGTTGTCGCTTCAGGCCTTTTGGTCGTCAATACGTATCAGCAATTGATCATGTCGGATGAATTCGCTGTTGACCGGGTCTCCCGTGATTTTTTGCAGGACCCTAAATACAATGGGGCTGAACAGCAACGCCTGATTGATAAAGTTCAGCGTTCCGAACAAGACCCACTGACAAGAATTGATTGGATGAATGATCTTAGAAACAATACTCCCATTGTTCAAAATTTCAACGGAACAAGCTTATATTCAAGCATCTTTAATGAAGAGCTTCTCTTCTTCTACTGGCATGATTTGCAGATTGATATGGGACGCGAGAGTGTAAGCCGCTATGCTACTTTAGGCAACCGGGCGAATCTTTACAGTTTGCTGCAAACAAAATACTGGATGAGAAAAAAAGAGCAGGCGGCCAATGCTCCGTATGGTTTTGTCCCCTTTGCGGAATCAGCCCACTATACCGTATTTAAAAACACGCTGACTCTTCCTTTCGTGAGGACTGCCCGCCAGGTATTTTATGAGGAGGATTTGAAAAAACGCTCTCCAATGGAGAAGGAGCACGCCATGCTTTCTGGTGTTGTTTTGGAGAAAAAGAACGGTACTAGCCATTTTCTGGCCCCAGAAAAAAATACAATCGGAGAAGCGGATATTCAGCCAGTAAATGCCACATACAAAAACGACAAATTAAAAGTTACCAAAAACGATGGCGGCATTGTGATTACCCCGCACAAGTCTTCTAAGGAAACGAAGGATTATTATGTCGAGTTTTATATAAGAAATGTTCATGGCAAAGGCTTTGCCTTAAAAGTTAATAATTATCGAACGACGAGGAAGCCGGCTGCCTCTATTTATAAAACAGGCATCCAAACCGTCGTCATTCGTATTCCAAAGGAGAAACAAATTGCTCTTCGCCTTCCTAAAGGCACCTATGAACTGAAAAGCCTGAAGTTGTTTGAAGAGGATTATAAAGAGCTCCATCAAGCTGCAGCTAAAAAAATAAAGCAGCCTGAAATAAACTGGGATAAAAACAAAGTCTCTATTGACTATCAAAACGAAACTGGTGAACGGTATATGGTATTGCCAATTCCGTACGAAAAAGGCTGGAAGCTAAAAATAAATAATGAACCAAAGGAAATAGAAAAAGCCAACTTTGCCTTTACCGGGTTCCCTTTAGAAAAAGGGAACAATTATATCCAGCTTATCTATCGGCCGCCTTTCTTTTCCTTATCTGTTGCTTTGCTCATTTTTGGAGTGGCCGGAGCTGTCTGGCTAGTTAGAAGACATTCCGACAAAGAAAAATCGCACTGAACTTTCTATGTTTAGAGCTGGGAGTTTGATGGTAAACATATAGAGAATACAAAATCAGGAGGCAGATACAATGGTTACAACAAAAACAGTAGAGAATGCAGTACAAGCAAAAAGTGAGATTGAAGGCTTACTCTCTCAAGGCTATTCTTTAGATAACGTCTATCTCCTTGCCCATGACGAACATCGTGGAGAAGACATAGCTGAGGCTCTTCATACAAATGAAGTGGGCATGAAAGAACAAGGTGTATTGAATAGCATGACTAATATCTTTAAGTCTCGTGGCGATGAGTTACGAAGCAAAATGAAGTCACTCGGCCTATCTCAACAGGAAGCGGACACATACGAAAAAGAATTGGATAAAGGAAAATTAGTCCTGATCGCTAACAAACAACAGTAATAACAGCCCAACGAAAAAAGCTGTCATAGAGTGGAATATTCCCTCCATGACAGCTTTTTCTGACGTATTTTGCGGCGGAAAGCCGTCTGGCCACATCCAGACGTTCTGCCAAACAGCAGACTTTCCGACTTACGCAAATTAGCTCATCGCTTGATTACTATAACATACTTTTGCTGTTTTCAGCAATCTTTTTTATTTTTTCATGTACTCGCTCATAATTCACCTATAGAGCGGGTAAGGATAAACTACATTCAGCTTTTTAATGATAATAGGCTGTAAGTTAGCAAAGGAGAAAAAAGAATGGGAAAAGAGACAAAAACTAATGATGAGTTATCTGAACGCTTTGAAGCTGCTTTTAATCGAATACACAACAGACTCAAAGCAACAGTAAAACAAAGTGAAAGCGATGCTTTTATGGAGCTGCTTCATATAAGTGCACGCAATCATGCAAGCGTCCGTGCCCACCTTGACGAATTGAAGCAGTACGCTAAATTGAGAAACGCCATTGTTCACCAAAAGACAGAAGCGGATTACTACATAGCTGAGCCTCATCAAGAAATTGTTGAGCGCATTGAGCAGATCGACAAAATGTTATCAGAGCCGGCAGAAGCGATGTCGATCGCCTCCTCCCCCGTTCATATCGTCGAACCGGATACTCCGCTTGTACAAGTGCTAGAAATGATTCGCGATGATCAAATCAATGAATATCCTGTATATGAAAAAGGAAAATACCAAGGCTTGTTAACTGGAAAAGAAATATTGAAATGGATGGCCAACACGCATGCTGAGGGAAAAATCAACATTGCTAACGTCCAAGTAAAAGATGTCCTGCCTGAGCAAAATGATTATTTTCTTTCCTTCGTCAAACGAGATGCCAATATCTTTGACATTGAATACACTTTTGAAGAACACCAGTCTCTCAATAAAAAGCTGGAAGCTGTCCTCATTACTCCAGAGGGCGGGTCAGATGAACTACCGGTCGGCATTATTACTTCCTGGGACTTAACAAAAAACAATGATGTGATTCTCGAGTAATAATAAGCCGGGTGATCTTCAACGAGCTTTGTTCAAGAAAAATTATTTTATTCAACGGCAAATGATTTAACAAAAGTGGGGACTCTTGCAGTGCTCACTTTCATCTAATTCGGACTCTCTTTAAGTAGGAAGTATTCCCTTTGCAGATAAACTACCTGAATTCTCTTTATAAGATAGAAACTAAAATCTGTTTCAGCTTCTTCTGTTCATCCCGGCAAACAGCTCGCGGAAATAAAAGCGCTTGCTTATACAACTATTTTTCGGCTTTTATTTGTCGATATTACTCGAAAAGTTATCAATAAAAATACCCTATTCTTATTGAAGAATAGGGTATTTTTATTAATATGTTTTTGCACCTATGTAACGCTTAGACCAATATGAACTCTTAAGAGAGCTGATGGTCACTCCAGCTGAAGTAGAGCTATGTATAAATTGATTGTTGCCGAGATAAATACCGGCATGTGATGCGCCTTTTTGATATGTTTCAAAGAACACAATGTCTCCCACTTTTGGGCTGCTCGTTCTCTTTCCTGCAGAATAAATACCAGCTACTGTTCTTGGCAAGGAGATCTTTGCACTGTTTTTATAAACATAAGTCAAAAATCCGCTGCAATCAAATCCTGAAGGCGTAGCGCCTCCCCACTTGTAAGGAACGCCTATAAACTTTTTGGCATAAGCTACTGTGCTCGTTTTGCTAGAAGCACTTGCCGTTGACTTTGATGTTGTTTTCCCCAGCACCCTAAATGTGTTTTTTCCTACGATGCCATCCGCTGTCAGCCCGTTAGCTTTTTGCAGCCTAATGACTGCTGATTTTGTTAAAGGTCCAAAGGTTGTATCCAGTGAAGACTTGTAATATCCCTTTGCTTTTAACACTTGCTGCAATTCCTTTACATCCGAATGTTTCATCCCGCTTTTCAAAGTCTGATCACCTAAGGCTGCTTCCCCTGCAGCCGGGCTCGCTAGTAAAGCGCCAGCCATCGTTGCTGCGATTATCCATTTTCTCACTCTTTTTCCCTGCTTTCTATGTATTTTCTATTTTTCTCTTATTCTAACATCGAAAAATGTCTAATATATTTTAATTACATTACAAATATATTAAACGTTTGGAAATCATTTCATTATTTAATTTCCTTTCTCTAAAGTGGTTGCATAATATGTAGCGAGGCAAAAGGCTTTAATTCAGAAAAGAAGGTGGAAGCACAATTGAGCAAAAGAGTAAACCCCGCAGATCCAAATACTATCCCTAAATTTGTGGAACAAGTAAGAAAGCCCCCTGTAGCCAGGCCAACTATCGGCGATTCCTATTATGAAATAAAGATAAAAGAAACAAAGCATCAATTTCATCCTGCTTTTTCACGCACAACGATTTGGGGATATAACGGCATCAGTCCAGGACCAACCATTGAAGCGAAAAAAGGGAAGTATTTGGAAGTAAGATGGTTGAATCATCTTCCCAAAAAACATTTTCTTCCTATTGATCACACCTTACATGGAGCAGCGGGCAATCCAGAAGTCAGATCTGTCGTCCATCTTCACGGAGCAAACGTTGATTGGGAAAGTGACGGTCATCCAGAAGCCTGGTATACAAATGATTATGAAATTACCGGCCCGATGTTTAGAAGAAAAATCCACACCTATACGAATCATCAGCAAAGTGCAACCCTCTGGTATCATGATCACAGCATGGCTCTCACACGGTTAAATGTCTATGCTGGGCTTGCCGGATTTTATTTACTCCGTGATTCTCAAGAGGAACAGCTCAATTTACCAAAGGGCAATTATGAGATTCCTTTAATGATCCAGGACCGCTCTTTCAACGAAGACGGCTCTCTCTTTTATCCAGATACACCGAACCCTAATTTGCCAGTCTTTCCTTCTATCGTTCCTGGATTTCTTGGAGAAACGATCACCGTAAACGCTAAAGTTTGGCCGTACTTGCGAGTAGAGCCCCGCAAATATCGTTTTCGTATTTTAAACGCCTCTAATAGAAGAGAATATAATTTCAGCCTGTCCAACAATGGATCATTCTATCAGATTGGTACAGATGGCGGCTTACTATCCAACCGGACAGAAATTAGTTCATTTGAATTGCTGACAGCTGAAAGAATGGACCTGGTCATTGACTTTTCCAAATGGAAAGGAGAATGTATTACCCTTCTTAATACGAACGAGGCTGTGGACAGTCACACAAGATCGGTTATGCAATTTCGTGTAGATTTGCCGCTAAGGGGCGAAGACACAAGCGAAGTGCCTGAAAGATTATACCCAAACCTGGATCTGCATGAACACATGGCTCATACTATCCGTCATTTGCCATTAAGTGTCTCTTTCGATGAATACGGGCGGCTCATGTTTATGCTGGACGGAAAAATGTGGCATGATCCAGCAACTGAAAAGCCTTCGCTGGACAGCATTGAAGTCTGGAATATTATTAATGCCACTCCGGTTGCGCATCCCATTCATATTCACCTGGTACAATTTAAAATTCTCGAGCGACAGCCCTTTAACCTGGAACGATTTAATCAAACAGGAGAAATAGAATTTACAGGCCCGGCGGAAAAAGCGCGGATTTATGAGCAAGGATGGAAAGACACAGCTAAGGCGGATGCAGGGATGGTTACGAAGCTAATTATGCACTTTAAAGAACACACCGGAAATTATGTATGGCATTGCCATTTCCTTGAGCACGAAGATCATGATATGATGCGACCGGTTCGTGTTATTACCGATGCTCATCCTGTTGCTCCCCCTCATAAAGATGAAGAGCCTCATACTAGTAGGGACTCGTCAGATGACAGTTAGTACACGACAGCAAAAGGGGTTCAGAATGGTCTTATTCTGAACCCCTTTTGGTCTTTTAAAACAGGTATTGTGATCTAAATTTGTAACCCCTGCTGATTGAAATGAAAAGCGAGAAGGCTCACCGCCCGCCTCGCCTGGAAATGAAATTACTTTATTCATTTTCAATGGAAACCCTCTTCATTAATCGCTTTAATTTATTTTCTGTATCTGTTTCCTCTACTGGTGTATAGATACTGCACCGTAAATCTGCCTCCCCTTGAACTTGAAGAGAAGTTAAATTAAACAACATTTTGCCTGCTTTAGCATGTCTGAATTCAATTATCATTTCTGGAGCCTTGCTTACTTGACTTTCTTGCCATAAATCTCGGAATGTTGGATGCGAATGGCTCATTTCTTCAATAAATTGGTTGTACCATTCATCGCCTAAGTAGTGTCCATAATAGGTACGGAAAATGGCAAGAAACCCTTTAGCGAAATGTTCCCAATTGACGGCCAATGCCTTTAGTTCTTTTCTATTGAACACTAAACGGATCAAATTTCTTTGATCATTCGGTATTTGTCCAAAATTTAAAAAAACATGGGCAGCTGCAGGATTCCAGCCTACAATATGGCAATATCGATCCGTAATAATAGTCGGACAATAGGTTAATTCAGCTAGTATTCGCTTTAAGGAAGGGCTAAGCTCTGATTGATTCTTTTTTTGATGGGTAATTTCTGATTTTCCCTCTAATGCCAGATCGTATAAGTAGTCTCTTTCGTCATTGTTTAATTGTAAAGCTGTAGAAATACAATCTAGTACGATTGAAGAAACCTTAATATCTCTTCCTTGCTCTAGCCATGTGTACCAAGTGGTACTTACTCCTGCTAATTGGGCAACTTCCTCCCTCCGTAATCCCGGTGTCCTTCTCCGTGTTCCAGCAGGTAAACCAATAGACTCTGGCTTAATTTGGGCTCGCTTAATTTTCAAAAATGTCGACAAAGCTTCCAGCCTAGTTTTATCATTCATTTTTAAAACTCCTCATCATATCAATTTAGCCTATTAGTATTTATACCAGGATAAATACTCACTTGTAATAGGATAACTGAACTGTAAAATACAAGTATATTATTGATTGAGGGGGATGAAAAGTGGAAAGAGTCGTGATTACCGGTATGGGAGTGGTATCTCCTATAGGAAACAACATCCAAACATTTTGGAACAATCTGATTAATGGGAAATCTGGTATATCCCCTATTGATACATTTGATGTGGCTAATCATAAGACAAAAATTGCAGGTATCGTCCAAGATTTTGATGCCAATGAAGTTTTAGGGGGGAAAGAAGCAAAACGTTTAGATCGCTTTTCTCAATTTGCTTTAGCTGCAGCTGAACAAGCTTGGGCAGATTCCGAGTTAGCCCTCGATCGTATAGATGTAGAAAAGTTAGGCGTATACGTAGGGTCAGGTATAGGAGGAATTGCCACTTTAATTGAAAATATTGATGTGCTTAGACAGAAGGGGCCAAGAAGAGTCAGCCCAACTTTAGTACCTGCCATGATTTCTAATGCTGCTGCTGCACAAATTAGTATCAAGTGGAACGCGATGGGCCCCTCCTTGTCACCTGTTTCTGCCTGTGCAATTGGCAATACAGCGATTGGTGAAGCCTTTAGACTCATTCGTTCTGGAGAGGTTGACGTTATGTTTGCGGGTGGAACAGAGGCAGCGATAACAGACCTATCAATAGCAAGCTTTGGCAATGCGACAGCCTTATCAACAAGAAACGATGATCCCACTAAAGCTAGTCGTCCATTTGATGACAATCGAGATGGGTTTGTCATGTCAGAAGGAGCTGGAATTCTAATCTTAGAATCTTTATCTTATGCTTTGCAAAGAGAGGCAAAGATTTATGCAGAAGTCATCGGATATGGTGCAAGTTCAGATGCACATCATATCGTAGCTACACATCCCGAAGGTAAAGGGGCCTATCTTGCAATGAGAGCAGCTTTAAAAAATGCCAATATATCGCCTGAAGAAATTGACGTTATTAGTGCCCATGCAACAAGTACAAAAGTCGGGGACATCTCTGAAACGATGGCTATCAAGCAGCTGTTCGGGAAGCAAGCCTATCAGATTCCAGTAACAGCTAACAAATCTATGCTTGGTCATATGTTAGGAGCAGCTGGTGGGGTGGAAGCCATTGCTTTAGCAATGAGTTTGAAGGAAGGGATCATTCCTCCAACAATTAACCTAGAAAATCCCGATTTATTATGCGATCTTGATTATGTACCATCTGTTGCTCGCCAAGTGAAAATAAATACGGGGCTATCTAACTCATTTGGTTTCGGAGGTCACAATGCAGCTATTATTTTAAAGAAATACGAATGAATAAACTTTCTTTCGTCCATCTAACCATTTTCTCTAAAAGTTGAATTGTATAACTGTCGTTTTTCAAACCACTTTATTATTACTTAACAGCAAACTCAACATTCATTGATTTTGTCTGCAGTCTAAAAGGAGAATTCGTGGAAGAATTCTCCTGATTTAATTTATTGCTATTAATCTTGCTTATTTACAAAGCTACTGGGCATGACGACCGCTACTACTTCTCCCCGAGCACAAAGTACATCGTTGGCAAACACTTCCGTGTGCACTTTCCATTTCTTCGGATGAACCTCTTCTACTTTTCCCACTGCCTTTAATGGGACACCTTGCGGAGTGGGCTTGATAAAGTCTACTTGTAAGGAGCCTGTGACAAATCGCGGCAGTTCAGCTCCATCTCCTAATTCATGGCCATTTTTACGGTGCAGAGCTAAGGAAGCTGAACCTGTCCCATGACAGTCAATCAATGAGGCGATAACCCCTCCGTAGACAAAACCCGGAATGGCTGTATGATCCTTCTTTGGTGTATACACGGTTACGGTCTGTTCCCCTTGCCAGCCCGTCCGAAAATGATGCCCTTCTTCATTTAGCCGGCCGCATCCATAGCACCACGCAAAATCATCTGGATACTCATCCTGAACTGCTTTTATTATTGTTTCTTCCATCTTCATCCCCCCCTTTTTCAGAATAGTATAGCATATTCCAAATACATTTATATTTAAATAAGTGATAATAATTACAAAATTGGTTTTTTGTAGTAAATTAAACCTTATCAGCACGTTGAAAGGAGTTTCATTATTAATCGTATGAAGAAAAAATGGAGAGCTGTATTTTTCACGTTTACTGGAGGCTTTCTTTTAATCATTGGTGCAATTTTGGTTTTCCCAGAATGGGTTTTCCCAGAATTATCTCCTACCTATGTACAAACTCTTGAAACAAACTGGGGACTATTACTTCCTCCGCCAAATAAGGAACGAGTGATAAAGAATACGAGAGAATTTCATGGCGACGGAGATGCGATTACAGAATTACAGTATCAGCAAGCAAGTGACATCCAATCTATCAAGCATCTTTCTGCTTCTTGGATTAGCGGTAAAAAGTTTAAGGAATTAAAAAATCAATTTCCTGTTTGGGTTAGCGATCTCCTAACGGAAGTTGATAACGAGGCAATTTATTTTTATTTGAGAAAAGCTGGCTCGGATTACATCGTTTTTGAACTAAAAGGAAATAAAGTTACGATTTATGAGTCATATATCTAGCCTACATGATCTTTATTTAATGAAAAACCGTTCCAATATTAGCTTTGGAACGGTTTTTCATTCATCACTTTAAAGTTTTTACATATTCATCAACCATTTCTGGCGTTACTAGTTTACGGCTAGGTATCAGCCTCTTGTTTGCAAGAATATTAATTTGCTCGGTAATCTCATTAATACGGTCGGTTGTGAAATTCTTTCCTGCTTTGCATAACTCTACAGCTTCCTGAATATAAGCCTCTCTTTGCTGATCCAAGTCGGCAAACTCTTTGTATAATTGATTTTGCTTTTGCGCATGAAGCGTAAGGTCCTTATGTACACTCATTCTTTTTCACTCCTATAATTAAAATGGAATCTATCTCTTATCTTAACAAGTTCACTGAAAATACAGAAGATGCAAATGATCATTTTATAACTATTCGAAAAGCATAGGTAGCGTCTCCTTCTTTCCAATTTGCATGAATCACATAGATAAACGCACCTTTTTCTTTAGGTAACATAATCTTATTATGTTTTACTTTAATAGGTTGGTCACTTCCATCCTTCCATATGAGAAGGAGAATAATTAAATTTGATAACTACATTGGAGCCTGCCGGAACAGTAGAATAATCTATGTTTTTAACAAGTTCCTCCGGTCCAGCAGTATCAGCTTCTACCCCTTTGCCATTTTGACCCCAAGAATAAGATCCAATTTGATATTCAACCTTTTCTTTTCCTGCCGCTATCACCGGCTTAGGCGGCTCGGGCATGCCGAATTGACAGGCTGCCAAGAAAACGGGCAGAAGAACGGCTACCATTATTTTTTTCACTCGTTTCTCCTATTTTTTGCCGCAACATTTTGTTGATTTTCTCCTTCCAGTCTATCGGATAAATGATAAAAGAGATCCTGTATAGCTCGCTTTCATACATTCAAGCTCATTGTTACATGCCTAATAGAGAAACCCAATTTTTCATATAATTTGATGAGGTGGTTTCCTAAAAAAGCACTTAAACGACTCTCAGAATAACCGTTCAGCTTTAAATGATTAATAGCCTCCATTAACAGCGGTTCTGAAAAGCCCCTTCCTCTAAATGTTTCCTTAATGAACAGTTCATAGATAAAGCCAATCGGCGTGTCAGAGAATTGGTCTTCACTTGTGCCGAATAACACCCAACCCGCTAACTCTTCTCCTTCCACTACTATTAAGTAGGAGCAGCCTTTTTTCAACAGCGGTTCAATAAGCTGCTCTACTTTTTTATTTGTCGGTTTTACTTTCCTTAATGTCCCTTCGTATACTGCTTGCGGAGACCGGGCTATGATTTCTTCCACCTCCAAGTTTGACGGCTTTCGGATTTCCACATACGTCCCCTCCCACCATTTCTCAAGTTATAAAAGTTTAATAGAAAAAAACCCCCCCGACCGGAAGAGGCTTTTGCTTTACGGATGTCATTTTCTTCGTCCAATAGTAAATAACATTTAATGAACTGCTTGTCTGCTTTCTATGCCCACTTTTTATCTGCATTCCCTCTCCTGTAAGTTCGTTTCCACGCGCGGTATTGCCTGTGCTCTTTTCGGGAAAAGATAATTGCCTGTTCAATAGTGGTTACTTCATACTCTAACCAGTGACTGGCAATCTTCTTAATTAATCTGCCGTTTAGTCTCATGCCGTTAACAAGCAATACAAACTCCAGCAGTACATTTATTACTCCTTTGTTTAATCCCAAATCGTTTAGTTCCTCTAAAATCTTTAGGTCGTGCGAAGTTGCTTTCTCGTATTTATTTCGTTCAAGTACTTCAATAGGCGTCAAAGTTTCGAACTTCCTGACCAATTCTTCACTTATCACACCCTCACTCCCCTCTTTGTCCACAATTGTAACATATATCCATTTTCTATGCTTGTTTAAGCTCCATTCATTCAATTAAGAACTGGATATATGATATTTTTTGGGAAGGGAATTTCCTACACAAATATACTTTTAAAAAATCTTTTTATACTCTTTCAACCGTATCAGTCCCTCAATAAACTTTGCTTTCCGCCCCCTGTATTTATCCATATCTGCCCCCTTTCTCCTCTCTTTAACATCCTTTGTGTTTGAAACGACAGAAACATAGGCTAGTTTTCGTTTATCTAAAGTTACTGTGTAATCCTTACTCGGCTGACGGCAGGATAGTTGAACAAAAAATAAAAAGATGGAACGTATATCATTTTCTATCGTATTAAGTAAACGATATATAGAGTTAGATGTAATGAAAGGAGGTATAGAATTGAACTTGTTAAATAAGTTAATAGAACAAGCTAAGAATCCTAATGGGATTTTAGGTTCATTTATGTTAAGGATAATGAACTCTGCTCATATTGAAATGAACAAATGGGCTGTGGAGAAGATAAAAGTAAGAGAAGAATCTGTAATGTTGGATGCAGGTTGTGGCGGAGGGAAGACCCTGCAATTACTGTCAGACATTAATACATATGGAAAGATATATGGTATAGATTATTCCGAACAGGCAGTGAAAGACTCTATAAGAGCTAATAAGGTAGATGTAGAAACAGGTAAAGTACACATTCAACAAGCAAGCGTGACGAACATTCCGTTTCCCGAAATAGTTTTGATATTATAACTGCTTTTCAAACACATTACTTTTGGCCGGATTTAGAAAACAGTGTAAAAGAGGTTTTTAGAGTATTGAAACAAGAGGGCTGTTTCTTCATTATTGCCGAGATATACAAAATTAATTATCATATGAAAACCTATAAAACAAAGGAAGATATGGAGCAACTGTTTAAAAAAACGGGGTTTAACACAGTAGAGTTTTATGTAAATCCAAATAAAAAATGGATATGTATTAAAGGAACTAGATAATGCAAAAAATAAATCAATTAATAAACATTCTTAATCAACTGAGTTGAACAAATATGGGGGAACCTCTGATTAATAGGATTTTCCTTAATTATTATGCAAATATCCACAATAAGATGTAACGGAGCCTATATTTTAAAAGGCTTTCTTTTATAGGAATAAAGAAAGAGCATCCATCAAGTTTTCTTATGGATGCCTTTTCTTTTAATTGCTTTTTATGCTTTCTTAACGAATTGTGATTTTAATTTCATGGCTCCAAAACCCTCGATTTTACAATCAATGTCATGGTCTCCATCCACTAGCCGGATATTTTTCACCTTTGTACCTATTTTGAGCACAGAGGAACTTCCCTTCACTTTAAGATCTTTTATAACAGTGACCGTATCGCCATCGTTCAGGACATTCCCGTTGGCGTCTTTGATTACCTTCTCCTCTTCCTCTTCCTTTTCCCTCTCTCTCGTCCATTCATGGGCGCATTCTGGACAGATAAAAAGAGCTCCATCTTCATAAGTATACGTTGAATTGCATGTCGGACAATTTGGCAAGGCTGGCATTATTGTTTCCCCCATTCAATCGTTGTTCTATTTTTCTTTATAAGAATACCTCACGTATCTTTATCCTGTCATAAGCTTCTCTTATTTACAACCTGTTCTCAGCAAAAGCCGTTTTTAATGCAGTGACAAATTTCTTTGATTCTGGTGTTTCTATTTTAGTCACGATATAAGTGAAGGATGCAGGCGGTACAATTTTGTCCTGCTGCACTTCAGTCACTCGTTTCGTTTCTAGTTCCTCTTTCACCATAGACAGCGGTAAATAAGAAATTCCTAACCCTTCCTCAATCAACCGCTTAGTCACTTCGATTTGAGTGACAGGCATGATGCGAACTGTTGGGTAATGCTTTTTAATTACTGGTAAGAGATATTCCCAATAGGAAGGATGATTATTAGTTAAAAGCCGATATGAATGGAGAAGATCCTCCTCGCTCCTATCGTCTCTGTCTTGACAAGCCTTTTTACCCGATGGTGCGACAAGAATCACCGGGTCTTGATGAACTGTTTCATAACCTAACCCCATTCGATTTGACTTTAGTCTTGACAGTCCGACATCTGCCTGTCCACTGCTTACTTCTCTTTCTATATGAAAGGAGCTGACTACATTGATAATCACTTCAATATCAGGATGCTCTTCTATGAAAAAACGCAAGAAAGAAGGAAATACGGAGGCAGCAATTTGCGGAGCAACAGCGATCGTCAGCTTTTGATTATATCCTTGCTTCCATCCTTCAAATGACTCGATTTCCGCTTCATACTTCTCGACGATTTCTATAGCAGATGAGAGAAACTTATAACCAGCAGAAGTGAGAAAAATGCTTTTTCCTCTCCGTTCAAACAATGCCACATTTAAATAACTTTCCAGCCTTTTTATATGCTTTGTTACAGCTGGCTGTGTTAAAAAAAGTTCTTCTGAAGCTTTGCGGAAATTTTCATATTTTGCCGCTGCCACAAATGTTTTTAACCACTTTATATCCATTTAATTTTCCAACCTTCTTATTGATAACTGTTGGTTATTGATAACGAACTGTTTTGTTAATTTTCATTATACTCTAATTATTTTATAATTCATATCACACCAGTTATTTATACAGTTTGAGCTACTCTACTCAAAGGACGAGGAGGAACTGTAAATGAATCAAACTAAAAAGCACTTACAAGAAAAATTTAATGAGAACGCTCCCCACTATGATGAGCAAAGAAAAAAATTAATCCCTTGTTTTGATGATTTTTATTCTATTCCTTTATCAATTATAGAAACAACCAAGGAAGCTCCCGCCGTGCTTGACATAGGAGCGGGCACAGGATTATTCTCTTCCTTCGCAAAGGAAAGGTATCCTGACGCACAGATTACCCTTATCGACCTGTCTGAAAAAATGATGGACGTCGCTAAAGAACGATTTAGGAAGGATAAAAAAATTGATTATATTATCGCTGATTATACAGAATATAAGTTTGATCAAAAATTTGATATCATTATCTCCTCTCTTTCCATTCACCATTTAAGAGATGTTGAAAAGAAAAAATTGTATAAAAAGATTTTTACCTGGCTTCATGAAGATGGCATGTTCCTCAATGCAGATCAAGTTCTTGGTCATACACCTTTTATTGAATCACTCTATCAAAATGACTGGAAACATAAAATTGAAGCAAGCGGTTTAACGAAAGCAGAAATTCAAGCAGCTTATGAGCGTACAAAGCTCGATAACATGGCGACATTAGAAGATCAAATAAGCTGGTTACAAGAAAGCGGCTTTACGGATGTAGACTGCCTATATAAATATTTTAATTTTGTCGTATTGTATGGCAGAAAAGCCCTCTCTCAAGAGCCGTGACAAGTATTTCTACGCTGGTTTGTATTTCTTCTCAACGAACCATACATTAAAAGGCTTGGAAAAAGGTTGGGCATTTCTCCCTCCTTTTTCCAAGCCTTTGATTTTTTATTCAGCCAATGTGAGGTCTCTTTCCCTTACTCTACTTCGACGATAAAACTTGCATATGGTTCTTTATCGACCGCTACACTTATGTCCCACAAACCTCGTTGATCAAATGCCAATTTCGCTCCGCTTTGCTCATTTTCAATCATGGCTTTATAAAGTTGAATCTTTTTTCCTGTCTCTTCATGAGTAGCTGTCATGCTATATCCCTCTCCGTTTATTCCCGTGGAGTCATCAAGAAAATAAAGCTGATAATGCCCGCCTTTTTCTACAGTAAATTCCGGCTCCCCGCTTTCTCCATTTAATTTAACCATCCCAAACTTCCCCTTTTCCCCGTAGAGAAGCTTGCCCTTAGCCTCAAATGTCGGGCTTGGCTCGGCTGTATTCTCCGCGCACCCTGTAAGTAACAGCACAAAAGCAAACAACAGCACACCGATGAGCTTTATTTTTACATTGTTCATTTCTCTCTCCCATTATTTTATTTTCAACCTCTCAAGTCCCCTTTTATCCGAGCGTCGAATGAATAAAAACCTCTATCGCATCATTTATATTAAATGCCAGCATTCAAGTGTTTATTTCGTTTGACCTTTTAAGACGTTCGAGAAAGACACAAATTTATCCTTTCTGCCGTTCGCGAAAAAAGAAATCTGCTTCTCATACGAATATTAAAGCAGTCATTCACATAAGAATGAGCAAAACTTCATGTTGGACAAGAAAGGAAGAATTCCATGAATAACAAGTTTAAGTTTATTCTATTGCCCATTCTTTTAATTCTCCTTATAGCGGCTTCAAGCTTTGATTTTTCTTCCCAAAAGCTTTTGGAGGAAAAAACTTCTTTAACCGCCGTGGAACCAGGAAGCACACCGGTAATAGCTGAGTCAAAAGAACAAAAAGAGCAGTTCCAGCCTAGGAATTTCAAACTGGAAGAGAAGTTAGTCAATCGCGAGGAGATAGATGATTATGTGGTTGAAACATATCGCGAATACGAAGTTTATACAGACAGCCAAGGAAACGTAACAGAAAGCATTCCTACTTCAAACTATAATTATATTCGCTATTATAAAGATTAAAGAAATACCTCCATTTGACGATCCTGTTGTTTAAGCACGCTCCTAGAAAATCCTTTATCTATAGTCTAGAGCGTTTCTTTTGCAGAAACGCTCTTTATGTTAGCCTCTAGTCAATCAAAAACACGTCATCTCCGACTTGAATGTCGCCTGTCTTCACAACAGAAGCATATACTCCGAAAAAGTTATTTCTTTCTTTTACGATAGTTTTAAGCAAGGAAGCATTTCTCTCAGCACTATCAGGGTCAACGGTAATAATCATACATCTCTCGCAATGCCTGTTTAATTGAATCTCCACTTCCTGCCCAATCTTGAGTCGTTTGCCAAACCAGTTTTCTTCAGCAAAAGGAATTTTATCTTTTAATGATAAAAGTAAATTAGGACGAAAACGCCTGTAATCAATCTCTTCTTCCCCCCACATGTCCATCAATTGATTCAAAGAAGCATCTGTCACCAATTGAATATGTTCCTCTTCAATGGCTCCTAAAGGGACGTGAGTGGGAGAATACACTACAGTAGAAATTTCCTTTTTTGCTCGTCCTTCGAGCTCTTTCAATAACTCTTCTTCCCCCCAGTTCATAACCTTCCCCTCTGGCGTTGTTACCTGAACCTCAGGATATTCATCGTTTAGCTCTTCCCCCATAAACTTTGCTTGATAGCGAACCATTTCCGGAAATTGAGTAATCGTCAGGAATTTTCCTGCCCTGCTTTTATCTAAAAGTGCATGACTGCGGTCGCCATATAAGCCGTAGCCCATTATCTTGGTTTTCTGCACGCTCTCTCCGCGAAAGGACTTTACGGGATGCCGAACGATTTCCTTGATGGTACCGATTAACATATTAGTTCTCCTCTTCCTCTATTAATAGTTATGTTTTTATTTGTTAATAGTTATAGAAGCCGCTGTTTTATTCGAGACGTTTGCTTTGGCAAACGTGGCCATCTCTGCTGTCATGTTCACAGCCGCTTCTAATATTGGAAAAGCAACCGCAGCCCCGCTGCCTTCTCCAAGCCGCATACCTAATTGCAAAATAGGCCGTTTCTTTAAATACTGAACAGCCACTGAATGCCCTGGTTCAGCAGACTGATGAGAGACAATCATGTAATCTGACGAGACAGGAGCAAGCAAATGAGCAATACAAGCGGATACCGTGCAAATAAATCCATCGAGAAGGATAGGAATCCTCCGTTCTGCGGCTGCCAGCATCGCTCCAGCCATTGCTGCCATTTCCAATCCTCCTATATTTGCTACAAGGTCAATCGCATCTTGCGGATCAGGTTGTCTTCTATCTATTGCTTGCTTCACTACTTTTATTTTTCTTTCAAGCTGCTCCTTAGAAATACCCGTGCCCTGACCAACAATTTCTTCTGGTTTTATGCCGGTCAAACAAGCCAAAACTGCGCTGCTCGCTGTTGTGTTGCCAATGCCTACTTCTCCGACAATTAAACATTTCATGCCGGTCTCTATAAAACCTTTTGCTTCTTCATAGCCAACTGAAAGAGCTTGAATGGCTTCTTCTCTTGTCATAGCCGCTTCGTTTAAAAAGCTTGCCGTACCCCGCCTCACTTTTTTGTGAATGACCCCTTCATCCACTACATCAGCAGCCACTCCTACATCCACGACTTTAAACTGTGCGCCAATTTGGCGACTGAAGACATTAATTGCTGCTCCGCCGTTCACCATGTTTTCTACCATTTGAGCAGTGACCTCTTGCGGAAAAGCAGATACCCCTTCTTGCACTATTCCATGATCGGCTGCAAATACAATCACGCCGGGCGGCAACACTTCTGGAAACGGCTTGCCTGTTATTTTTGCCAGTTCAATCGCCAGATCCTCTAGCCTTCCAAGACTGCCAATAGGCTTCGTTAACGTGTTAATATAGTCAGATACTTGCCGGCCCATCTCTTCATTTAATGAGGGGATTTCAAATTTCTTCATCACATTTTCCTCTTTTCTTAATACTTATCTTGTCTATTGTCCACCGGGAAACTCTTTCACTTTTTGGCAAAATTCTATCTTTTATGACAATCGAGACAAGCGGCCTTGTCGATTTTCCGGTTCCTTATATGTATAGCTTGTACAGCTCCACTGATGCCGCCCAGTTTTACGCTCTCCCCTCCATCCTGCTCTTAATAGTTCCCGGGCAATAAACTGGTTAAAAACCCCGTGTCCTGCTAAGAGCACACGCTCGTGCTCTGCGGCTAACTGAATTAAGCGATTGCTTGCTTGGGCTGCCCTCTCTCTCGCCTCCTGTATTGATTCCCTCTTTCCTTTATATCCCGCCAGCCATCCGCATCTGTGGCAGATCGCCCAAAAGGACGGCGGCAACTTTATATCAAAAAAAGAAAAAGAAGTAACCGGCATTTCTGCTTCCCGAAAGAGCACATCCGATAAGATAGGAGCCTTTCCTTCTAACCTCTTTGCCGATTGGATCGAACGGCAGAGAGTACTAGTAACGATTAGATTCGCTTCTTGTGCTTGTAATTTCGTTGATTCCGGAACGGCGGTTTCTTGAATAATTCCAGCTTTATCATAATCATCCACCCATTTGGCAAAATCGGTGCAAGAAATGGGGAACCGATCAGCGTGCTCAGACTTTCCATGCCTCATCAGTATGATTTTCATCTTCTCACTTCCTTCTGCCCTTTGCTTAATGAACATTTCCCAGAAAATATTGTTTGAAAATTCTTTCAAATCTATTGATTGACGCTCTTTTTGCAAAAACATTTTCTGTATTTATTTTCCTATACTGGATAGTTTTTTTCAAGGAGATCTATTTCAAATGTATTTTTTTTACATTTTTCAGTATGTTTGATCTATCTAATAGAGGGAATAAAGTAACTATTCTTCAATTTAAATTAATGATACTAGAATGGAGGTTTTATAATGAGAGACAATGGGATGGAAGACAAGCTAAAAGGCATGGGAAACAAAATGAAAGGTGAAGCCAAAGAAGCGTGGGGAAATATGACCGGTGATGAGCGAATAAGATCAGAAGGGAAAGTGGATCAGCTCAAAGGCAAATTCCAAGACACGGTCGGTAAAGCTAAAAATAAGCTCAATGGCTGATGCTTAAGAAAAATAAATACTTTTGTAAAAAAGCTGCTCTAAAATATGGAATATAGGAGCAGCTTTTTTGTGTGGGCAGTTCTTGAAACGGGCTTTTTTTGTTTTTTGTTTTATAATAAAAGAGAAAATGTAAATGGAGGAATGTTTATGGCTATTTGGGAACGCGTAAATTTCGCACGCACAGCAACAGTAAACACATTAGAGAAAATTGATGAAGGTAAATGGGACCAGCAGCCTGAAGGCTTTCCCAATACGATCAGATGGAATGCTGGACACATTTATCTTGTCATGGAGGCCTTAATGACGAAAGCTGCTCCTGACTTAGAAACAAACATACAGAAATATGCTCCATTTTTCAGCCCGGGCACGAAGCCCTCGGATTGGCCGGATACTGTCCCATCGAAAGAAGACATTATCCACCTGCTTGTTGATCAGCAAAAACGGATGCAGCAACATTTAGACAGTCGCCTGTCGGATCAGCCAGCGAATGAGATTATGATCGGTCCGCTTAAACTCGAATCCATTGACGACTTATTGAACTTCCTTTTATTCCATGAAGGAATGCATTTAGGAGTCATTCAATCGCAAATGAAGCTCGTTTAACATGTAGAGGCTTGCCTGGAATCCACCTTTCCGGGCAAGCCTCTTATTTACGTTTTATCCCTTTATTCCTTGAAGCCATTCAGAGTAGCAATACTCACACATCATTTCTTCACGTTCTTTATTTTCATGAAAAAATGAGATGTAATGAACACGCTGCTGCTCTAAGTCGTCGTCACAATAAAAGCATGTTTGATTCATTCTGCTACCATCCCTTTTATACAAAATCTCTTCGTAAGACATCTTTATTTTTTCCGTTGCACTGCGAAAAATGACAGAAAAAAGATTCCACAAAGAGCGGATGGAAGCAAATTTGTTATGTTGTGGTTAGTCTACCTTTTTAGATATCGATGATATCCCTTGCTGCCTTTCTCTTTCTTGTTCAGCGATAATTTCATTATCTTCTGCGTTGTCTCGTGTTACTTTTTGCGTTAAAATCGCCCCAACTGCCACCAAAATCATCACAGCAATATAATATCCTTTTTCATTAAGCTGCATATCAGCATTATAAAGGCCGACGCTAAATAAGAAAACTCCCGCAAAAAACGTAAAATAAGACAGTACTGTAAAGGCCGTGGTATTTCTCCTTCTGTACTTTTGCATGCGGATGACCTCCTCAAAAATAATCCAATAGTCTTCCCTATTTACTTTTTCAAAAGAAAGACACTTTTCTTTATCATATCAATTTGAAGTCAATATGGGTACCTTTTTATGGATGAACAGTTATTTTCTCCTATAAAAAGCGCATAACTTCTATTTAAGAAGCATGCGCTCTGTGAAAATATCTCTATCCTTCTTTTTTTCTTGTTTGATCCAGTCAAGCAGTTCTCTTTTGGATTTAGGGGCTGTTTCTGCTGCACTTTTCTCCTTCTCTTGCAGGGCGGCAAACACGCCGATAACCCATGGCTGTTCCAAATAACACTCTTCTAGCAATTCTTTCTTCTTAAATATGTGACCTGCCTCTCCGAATGCCCGAATGCCCCCTTGCTGCATAATCAATACCTCATCCGCCCACTCATAGGCAAAATCCACATCGTGTGTAGAAAGCATGACAGTCGTTTCCTCATTATGTAATTCGCTTAGCAGCTGCATAATTTTTTTAGCGTAATAAGGATCCAGTCCAGCTGTTGGTTCATCAAGGATAAGCAATCTTGGTTCCATAGCAACAACACTTGCAATGGCAGCTCTCTTTTTTTGTCCAAGACTTAAAAAATGCGGTGGCTTATGCTGGAATTCAATCACGCCGGTTTTTTCCATTGCTTGCCTTGCCATCTGCTCTACTCGCTCATGATCCCATCCCAAGTTTCGTGGCCCATATAGGATATCTTCTCGAACCGTTGGAGAAAACAACTGGGTATCGGGATTTTGAAAGACTACGCCCACTTGTCTGCGCAACTCCTGCAGCTGTTTTCGCTTATAAATAAGCGGTTTCCCATTAAATAAAATTTCTCCTTCTGCCGGTCGAAGCAATCCATTCATATGAAGAAAAAGTGTGGACTTTCCTGCTCCGTTATTACCGAGTACCGCAATCTTTCGTCCAGGAGTGATTGCCAGCGAAACAGAGCTGAGTGCTTTTGTGCCATCTGTATAATTGTAGCTAACATTTTTTAATTCGATCATTTTAAGACATCCTTTGCCCGTTGTTAAAAAAGCACGCCGATGCTGCATGACAGAGAGAAGAATAGTATGGCAATCGCCCATGCATAAGGCCGAAGCGAGTATTCAATACTGTGCCGTTCCACTGCCTCTGCCCCTCCACGGGCGTCTGCAGCAAATTGTACTTCCTTTGCGTCTCTCATCGTCTGTACGAATAAATTGGCCGTTAAACTGGATAGTGAATGGAGAGAAGAACGCCAGCCGCTATAGCCAGCCCGTGACTTTTGCGCTTTGTAGGTTTCCTCCGCTTTCGCTGCCAGCACAAAAATAAACCGATAAGTAACAGCAGTCAGATCAACAAATAATGACGGCAGACGCAAGGTGTACAGAGCAAAGGCGATTCCCTGAAAAGGCGTCGTTAAAATAAAAAAGTACATACAGCTGACCGCTGAGTAGGCAGACAGACATAAAACAGTCGCCTGTTCAACCGCTGAAAGGGAAATGTAGGCATGCCACCCTAAAACATTCTCACTCTCAATAAAGGCAGCTGTATCTGTTCCGGCCGGAGCAATAGACACTAGGAGAGGAAGAATGCTCAATAGCAAAAAAACAAGTGGCAGACACAATAAAGCGAAATAGCGTCTCCAAGGGATTCCTGCACCCAATACAGCGATTAGGCTCATCAAAAAGAAGACAAAAACGGAAACGAAAAGATTTTTTAAAAATAGCACTAAAAACAAATGGGAAAAAGCAAACAACGCTTTTTCCACCGGATGCCAATCTGCGAGGCGATTATGATGAGCATAGTAATCGATCACTTTCATTGCAGGTGCTCAGCCGCTTTCTCTTCCAATTTCTTTTTCATTCGGCTGGAGCCGATAAAGTAACCGATAAATAATGCCCCGACAGCCGCCTGTAAAACAAACAGCAAGCTTTCCACTTCTCCGCTTGGCGGCTCCCATAAAGATTCAAACCAGGGCTTATAATCCGGGTTAATCTCTGTAATCGCTTCTTCTGCTTCGCCGTCAGCACCATTGAATTCAGCCGTTTTATTTATAATAAGCGGTATAACAGCGAGACCAACAACCAGTATGAGCAAAAGAATGTTTTTCATCGCTTAGGCTCCCTTCCCTACAATACTCAGTTGCTTTAATTCATTTTCATTATATTTCAGCAGCCAATTCATAACAATCACAGTGAGAATCCCTTCACATAAGGCGAGCGACACTTGTGTCAGAGAGAAAATGCCGGCAAATTTAACGAATGAGGCGAATACACCGCCTACTTCTGCTGGAAAAGCGAGCGCCAATTGGAGAGACGTCACCGTATATGTGCCCAAATCTCCCAAAAAAGCAGCTAAAAATACGGCTACTGCAAAACTGATGTTCATTTTCCGACAGCCTTTATAAACAGCATACGTGATAAGCGGGCCGGCTATAGCCATAGAAAAAGCATTGGCCCCGAGTGTAGTTAATCCGCCGTGAGCTAAAAGGAGCGCCTGAAACAACAAAACAATCGTTCCAAGGACAGCCATTGCGAGCGGGCCAAATAAAACGGTTCCGAGCCCAACACCAGTTGGATGAGAGCTGCTTCCTGTCACGGATGGAATCTTTAAAGCGGACAACACAAATGTAAAGGCACCAGCAAGACCGAGCATCATTTTCGTTTCCGGATGCTGTTTGATTGTTTTTTGAATGGACCTTATACCGGCAGCGATAAATGGAATAGCAAGTACCCACCAAAAAAGCGCCCATTTTAAGGGGAGAAACCCTTCCATAATATGCATGGCAGCGACAGGCTGAATAGAACTCATCCAAAAATAACAGGCAAAAACGGCTGTCACGATCACTAATTTATTTAAGTTACCCATACTGTCACCTTCTAAGTATTTAATTTTTATCCTATAGAGTCATTGGCTGTTTGAGAATTTCGTCCTCAAACCAGCTGATTTTTTCTCTAAGCCCGACAACCTCGCCAACAAGTACAATAGCAGGATTCGTTATCTGATGTTCTTTCGCTTTTTGCTCTATCGTCGACAGCTCTCCTGTCACCGTCCGCTGCACAGTAGTCGTTCCCCACTCGATGAGAGCTACAGGCGTGGAAGGCTTTTTCCCATGGTGGATCAGCTGTGAGCATATATGGGGCAAATTGCCGACCCCCATATAAAAAGCAATCGTATCAATTCCCTGGGCCAGCGCCTCCCAGTTAATATGATCTTCACCTTTTTGCTCCCGGCCGTGTGCGGTAACGATCGCAAAGCTTGAGGCATGATCACGATGGGTTATGGGGATGCCCGCATAGGCAGGAGCGGCGATGCCAGCTGTAATGCCCGGGACAATTTCAAAGGGGATGCCGCTGTTGGCCAGCTCCTCCGCTTCTTCCCCGACCCGGCCAAACACACACGGATCTCCTCCTTTTAAGCGGACAACAATCAAACCCTGTTCCGCTTTTTCCACAAGGAGGCGATTAATCTGCTCTTGAATAAGTGCGTGCTTGCCAGGGAGCTTTCCACAAAAAATCAGTTCGGCTCCCTTCTTCGCATAAGCAAGCAATTCTTTATTCACAAGTCGGTCATAAGCAATAACATCTGCTGCTTGAAGGCACTCCATTCCTTTTACAGTGATTAATTTCGGATCACCGGGACCCGCTCCTACTAAAAACACTTTTCCTTTATTCATTATTTTCCCTCCAATCTGTTAATACCTCTTCAAGCAGTTGTTCTCTTTCCGAACAGGAAGCTACCTTCGCTCTTTTTTCAAAAGCAGGACTGGCAAGTTCTTTAAACACCAGTTGCCGAATAGAGGGATCAGAAAAGGATTGTTTAATGGCAGCCCGGCATTTATCAAGAAAGGACAAATAAGAAATGTATTCATCATCGAACTGCTCTCTCAGCTCCTGAACGATCCTTTTGCTCAACGCCGGGCTTGCTCCATGCGTGCTTACTGCTATAGAAAGCTTATTTTTTTGGAAAGAAGCTGGCACGATAAAGCTGCTTTCCTCCGGATCATCTGCCAGGTTAACGAGCTGGTGGGGAGAAGTGCTTTTATTAACGAGCTGATTGGTTTCCCTGCTGTTCGTCGCTGCAATAATAATAAAGGCCCCCACCAAATCAGATGGCGAAAACTCTTTTCTTAGCCACCTCACCCCGTTGCAGCCAAGCAGCTGACTCATCGCTTCCGACACCTCAGGGCTGATCACTTCAATCTGTGCACCGGCCGCTGCTAAAGAACGCACTTTTCGGGCTGCCACCGGTCCTCCTCCGACAACGACCGCTTTTTTACCGGTAATGTTAAGCATCGCCGGATAAAGCATAGTTCTCACTCCCGATCGCCCGTTGTTCTTCTCTATACTTTTCACATGCCGTTACAAATCGCCCGGCTATTTCTGGCGAAGAAGCGAAGTGAAAGTGAACATAGCTGGCAGCTACATTGTTGAAAAGGCAGCCTTCTTCTTTCTCTCCTCTCCTTCCAACAGATTTCCAGGCTGTCGGCAGCGGATCTTCTGTTGAAAAGGTAGAATAGTGAAATTCATGGCCTCTGGCCTTTTCACCGACAGGCAAAAGAAAGTTCGGCCGCAATCCAGTTAATTCACGGTAACCAAGGGCTGCGAGCTTTCTCTGCATTTTCACTTTGCCTGGAATGACACCAACCATCGGATAAATGTGTCCGTCTGTATCTTCAATGGACTCCGTTAAATACATAAAACCGCCGCATTCAGCCAGCACTGGCAGTCCATTTTGCACAGCAAGACGAATGGAGTGTTTGGTCTTTTTATTCTCAGCAAGCCGAGCAGCAAACTCTTCTGGAAAGCCCCCGCCAATATACAAACCGGAAACACCTTGCGGAACCGGCTCATCAGCAAGCGGTGAAAAAAAAGAAAGCTCGGCTCCTTTTGCCTTCAGTAATTCCAAATTCTCTTCATAATAAAAATTGAAAGCAGCGTCTCTGGCAATGGCAATTTTAACGGTCGCCGCTTTATCCTTGGCAAAAATAGAGGCATCCTTTTCTTTGATTTTAGTGGTTTCTGCGATCTTCCAAATGCCATCTAAATCGAGCGTCGCAGTTATGAGTTCACCGAGTTCTTGGAACAGCTCATCCAGCTCTCCTCTTTCTACCGACGGCACAAGACCGAGATGCCGCTCCGGAATAGTCACTTCTATATTTTTCTTTAAGTAGCCGACAACCGGCAGCCCACACTCTTGTTCAATCGCTGCTTTTACGATTTGATAGTGGCTTTCACTCCCGACCCGGTTCGCAATCACGCCGGCAATCTTCCCAGCCTTGTCCATGGCCTGAAACCCTTTCACAATAGCGGCTGCACTTCGCGCCATGCTGGCACAATTGACGACTAATAAAACCGGACAATCAAGCAGGGCGCTAAGGTCCGCCGAGCTGCCCTCATCCGTGAGCGGATCCCGTCCATCGAAATAGCCCATGACTCCTTCCATAATAGAAAGCTCAGCCCCGGACGCTCCTCTGGCATACACTTCTCTTACCGTTTCTCGATCCATCATCCAGCTGTCCAAATTTCGGGACGGCCTGCCGGTAACCGCTGTATGATAAGCCGGATCAATATAATCCGGCCCGCATTTGAACCCTTGCACGATGCGGCCCCGTGCGTGAAAAGCCGCCATTAAGCCAAGCGTGACCGTTGTTTTGCCTGCTCCGCTGCTTGTTCCGGCGATCATAATTCTTCTCTGGCTCATCTTTCTTCCTCCTTACTGATAGGAAATGAGCCCGACCGAAATAGTCACATTTCCTGATTTCTTTTTTGCGAGCAGCAGCTGATCATTTCCGCTGTAAAGCATAGCAGCCGGTTCACTGACACCGTAGGCGCCGGTGAACTTATAGACCGTGTCCGACGGCTGAGAAATTGCTTTTTGGTTCAATTCTTCCGGCTTATAATAAACAAATTCCCAACGGTGTTTTCGTGCTACTTCAAGCAGCCCAACTTCATCTTTTTTCAAGTCGATCGTTGCGATCGCCTTGACACTTTTGATGCTTACCTTCAACTCATCGAGCGTCGTGCTGATGACCTGCTCAATTTCTTCTGCCGATGTGCCGCGGTTGCAGCCGATGCCGAGAACGAGCACCTTTGGCCGAAACAGCACGCCATTCGTTAAAATCGCCTCTTCTGCTTTTTCCAGCTGCCGATGCGTGACAACAAGAGCGGCAGCTGGATTTTCAGCGATCGCTTTCTGGATCGAGGAAAAAACATGAATTGTATCCGGCATCGGCGTATCATACATCCACCAATTTTTCTCTCCGCTTTCCTGCACAACTGCTACCTTTTCTTCATTCACTACCGCTGCGCTCACCGGAGTCAGCTTTTCATCCGATTCCCATACCCAGCCGAAGCGGCGACCAAATAAATCAACTGGAATTGTTTTTTGCACATCAGAAGCTGTTGTCACTACCGGATAGGCTCCGATTAGTGTGGCGACTTCCCGCGCCAGCTCATTCGCCCCGCCGATATGTCCTGAAAGAACACTGATTACGTGCTCCCCTTTATCATCAACAACGACCACACCAGGGTCCGTCTTTTTATCCTTCAGGATAGGAGCAATCATCCGGACGACAGCCCCCAAAGAGATGATGAGAATCAACCCCCGGTACTTGGCAAATAGCTCAGGCAGCAGCAAACGGACAGAACCCTCGAACAGTGTAATCCCCCGTTCTCCTTCATCGCCCTGCTCAAACTTTTTCATATAGTAAAGATCGCTGCCCGGAAAGACGGCGTTGATTTTTCTGGCAAGCTGGGTGCCGTGCTTTGTAATCGCTACAACGGCATAGTCCCCTCTTGCTATCACCTTAGGCAGATGGTCTGTTTCTGTCTTTACAGTCACGACTTCACCCCCCGGCGGTAGCCGTGCGTGAACTCTTTGTCATACAATTTGGAGCGGAAATCCTTTTCATGAATGGCAGGATCAAGCGCCCAGCCTGCTAAAATCATCGCTTGTTTGCGAATGCCGTTTTTTCTCATATCCTCATCCAGATTCTCTATAGTCGTACGGACGATTTTTTCATCCGGCCACGTTGCTTTGTAGACGACTGCCACCGGCGTTTCCGGTGCCCAGCCGACGTCCATTAATTCTCTCATAACTTTTTTAGTCAGCGTGGCGCTAAGGAAAAAAGCAATCGTGCAGTGATGCTTCGCTAAATCAGCTAGCTTTTCTCGCTCTGGAACTGGCGTGCGTCCTTCCGCTCTCGTTAAAATAACGGTTTGTGTCAGATCAGGAATCGTTAATTCCGCGCCCGCACTAGCCGCCGCTGCAAAGACCGAGCTGACACCGGGCACAATTTCAATTTCGACGCCTTTTTCTTTTAAGAGCGCCATTTGCTCCATAATCGCCCCGTATACAGCCGGGTCTCCGGTATGAAGCCGGACGACTTTCTTGCCCGCCTGCAAATGATCAATCATTGTGTCAACCATTTCTTCCAAATGCATACCGGCCGTCTTTAAAATTTCCGCTTCCGGTTTCGCTTCCCGGAACACTTCTTCATTGACAAGGGAATCCGCGTATAAAATGACATCCGCCTCTTTAATGAGCCGAAGCCCTCTCACTGTAATCAAATCTGCCGCTCCCGGGCCCGCTCCGACGATAAACAGCCTCATTTTCTCACCACCATTAAAGTCAGATATTCCGGCTCCGCGCCTTCCAGCTCTTCCATGCTCCAAACAATTTCTTCTTCTGATGTTACTTTGGAAACGACTTTTGCCTTATCGGTTAAGTCTAGCTCTTTCAAAATACGAAGCATTAAATCAATCACTTTCGCCACTTTAATGAAAATGACGCAATCGTGCTCTTCAATCGCTCTTTTCATTGCCTCATAGTCATCCTTCGCCGGCACAATAGCAACGAGGTCATCTCCATCCGCGAGCGGTAGTGATAGCCGTGCCGCAGCTCCGTTGATAGAGGAGATGCCCGGAATGACTTTCATGCTGACATCCCCGTAGCGCTCCTTCATCACATTCATCATATGTATAAACGTACTGTAGAGAAGCGGGTCCCCTTCGGTAATAAATGCGACATCTTTTCCTTCACTCAGCTTTTCCCATACCGCTTCCGCTGTCGCATTCCATTCTCGCTCCAAAATCGCTGGATCCTTCGTCATTGGAAACACGAGGCCGAGCATATCCTTTTCGGATGGATTCACATACGCATCGATGATTTTTCGTGCATAGCTCTTGCTGCCTTTTCTTTTTTTCGGATAAGCAATAACGGGCGATTCCTGTAATGCTCGAAAAGCTTTCACTGTAATCAGTTCCGGATCGCCGGGTCCTGCACCTACCCCATATAATGTGCCTGTCGTCATGACTGGTCCTCCTTCTGCCTCTTTGCTGTAATGATGTAAATCGGGTTCAATCCTTCCATTCTCGTTAAATGCAAAATCGGTTTGCTTCTCGCTATTTGGGCGAGTGTGATATCTACTTGAAAGCCACGCTCTTTAAGTGCCTGCTGCGCCTCGTATAAATTTTCAAGGGTCACGACATTCATCACAATCGTCCCATCGTCTTTTAAACGGCTGCAGCACTCGTCAAAAATCCCATTGATATTTCCAGCGGTTCCGCCGATAAACACCGAATCCGGATCAGGAAAGCTTTCTAGTCCATCCGGTGCTTTACCATGCACTGCGGTAATGTCTGTCCGGAACTTTGCAAAGTTTTCTCTGGCATTTTCAAGATCCTCTTCATTCTTTTCAATGGCGTAGACCGCCCCTTCTGAAGCAATTTTGGCCGCTTCAATGGCAACTGAGCCGGTACATGTACCGATATCCCAAACAATGCTGTTTTCATGAAGATTCATTTGGCCGATGGTAAGGACACGAATTTCCTTTTTCGTCAGCAAGCCCTTATCCGGCTTTCTTTGGGCAAACTCTTCATCAGGAATGCCAAGAGGCCATTGTTTCGGCTTCTCTATCTGCTTTAAAATCACTACGTTCAACGGTGAGAATTCCGACTTTTCCATCTCCGTTAATGACAGCCAGCGGCAGCGTTCCTGTTCGCCGCCAAGGTTCTCAGCTACGAATGCTTGATACTCATTCATCCCGAAAGATGTTAAATACCGGGCAATCGCCTGAGGAGAATTGACGTCATCCGTTAACAAAGCGATCTTTTCCTTGCCGTCAATCCGCTGGGCAAGACCCGTGATTTTCCGGCCATGCAAGCTAATGACGGCTGCATCGCTCCAGCTTTCGCCCATCCTGGCAAAAGCGAGCTGCACCGAACTCGGCTGCGGGTAAATATCTGCTTCTGCTTCTTTGGATAGATAACCGCCGACCCCATAAAACAGCGGATCACCGGAAGCAAGTACGACGATTTTTCCTTGCTGAGGTTTTTTCAGCCTTTCCTTTAATTCCCGCAAATTTCCTTTAATCGTGAAGGTCTCTCCCGCATAGTCAGGAAAAAAGGCGAGCTGCCGTTCCCCCCCGGCTAATAAGTCCGCCTCGCTGATCCACTTTTCATAAAGAGCCGGCAAGCCTGTCCGGCCGTCGTCCCCTATGCCAATAATCTTTATTCGTTCACCCATGACGCTCCGCCTTTCCTAAACATTCACCTTTAAACGTGTATAAAGTGGTTTCGATCTCCATTCCGCCGCCTACTTCCTTGAGCGCATGCTCGCAGCAGCTGGCACAAAGAATATCAAAAAAGCGATAATGACCGGCTGCCGCCATTAACTCCCCGGCATGAGAAGCCGTATTGGCTCCTCTGACTTCTTCTGCTTCCTCCGGAGAAGCCCCCGCCTGCAGTGCTGTTTCAGCCAAGAAGTTAAAATCAACAGGGGCACTTTTCGAATGAACCATCATGACTCCCTGGGCGACCTTGGAAAACTTGCCCATCATGCCGATCATGGATATTCGCTTAATGCCCAGTCGTTTGCAATGCTTCAAGGTAAACCCGATAAAGTCACCCATTTCAATAAATGCTTCTTCTTTCAATCCCGGAAGCTGCTGGATTGCATATTTCTCGCTGCGCCCACCCGTTGTAATAGCTACATGGTCACAGCCGCCAGCCCGCGCTACTTGTATCGCCTGAATAATGCTCGCTTTATAAGCGGCGGTAGAAAAAGGCATGACGATCCCACGTGTCCCTAAAATCGAAATGCCTCCGATGATACCTAACCGCCCATTGAGCGTTTTTTTCGCCATCTCTTCCCCGCCAGGAACCGAGATAATAATTTTTAAGCCTTCCGTCCGCTTAAAATCCGCTAAGATTTTTTCCGCTTCTGATAAAATCATCTTTCTTGGTACCGGGTTAATCGCTGCCTGGCCAACTTCGACTGCAAGACCTGGCTTCGTTGCCCGGCCTACCCCTTCCCCGCCGTCCAGCTCAATGCCGGGTTCTTTTTTTAAAATGACTTCCGCATAAATAATGGCTCCATGTGTAACATCCGGATCATCGCCGGCATCTTTTTTTATAGATGCTATCGCCCGATCTTCCTTTACTTCGCACTGCTCAACAGCAAAAGTGGCGAACACCTTGGCCGGAAGATAGATGGTGGCGGTTTCTTGTTTTTCCCCGGACAGCAGTGAAACCAATGCCGCCTGGACAGCAGCGGTCGCGCAGGCACCGGTCGTATAGCCTTTTCGAAGCGGCTTCTCTTCTTTCTTTTCTTGCGTTTTCATTGTCATGCTTTTTGCGCGAGCAGGGACAAAGCGTTGACAGCAGCAACAGTCACTGTGCTTCCGCCTTTTCTTCCAATGTTCGTAATATAAGGAATATCTAGCTTGGCCAGCTCTTCTTTTGATTCAGCCGCTGAGACAAAGCCGACAGGCAAACCAATGACAAGGCTTGGCTTGGCGATTCCCTCTTTCACAAGACGAATCAGTTCAAGCAAAGCGGTTGGTGCATTGCCGATGGCATAGATACCACCGTCAGCTTCCGCTGTCGCTTTACGCATCGAAACAATCGCTCTTGTTGTATTTAATCGCTTCGCTTCCTCCATTACGTCTTCATCAGAAATATAGACGTGGATGCTTCCGCCAAATTTTTCGATTCTCGGCTTGCTGACACCTGATTGCACCATTTGCACGTCACAAATAATGCGTTCTCCATTCCGGATGGCCTGGATGCCCGCTTGAATCGCATCCGGATGAAACAGCATGCTTTTTCCAAGCTCAAAATCAGCTGAAGCATGTACAACACGCTGCACGACTTTGTATTCTTCATCCGTCAGCGAATGCGGGCCAAATTCTTCTGTAATAATGTCAAAGCTAAGTCCTTCAATTTCCATTGGTTGAACCGTTTCCGGCTTAAATTCTGTTTTAAAATCCAATTCGTTCTCCCCCTCTAATCTCTAATTTGTGAAGCATGTCCCGTACTTCTTCGAAGCTCGAACAACGGTTTTTATAGTCAATTGCCGGCCGCTCGATGACAATTGTTTCGATGCCAAGCTCTTTGGCCGCTTCAATTTTCTGATCAACTGATCCTCTTTGGCCGCTCGCTTTCGTGACCATGCATTTTACGTCATATTGTTCATACAGCGCCTGGTCAAAAGCTTTTGTGAATGGCCCTTGAATGGCGACAATGTTTTTTTGCGGCAGGCCAAGCTGTTCACATTTCTCCATATTGTCTTTTCGCGGAAGCATCCGGCACACAAGGCGAATGTCCTCCATTGGCAGCAGTTTTTCGGTAAAAGTCGCCAATGTCTTACTTCCCGTTGTCAGCATAACCGTTCCTTTTGTCTTGGCTGCTCTATCTGCCGCTTCCTCGTACGTAGACACATATGTAATGAGCGGCGATTCTGTAAAGCTCTGCTCTTTTCTTTCAAAACGAATATAAGGAACGGCGGCCTGTTCTGCGGCTTCCATCGCATTTTTGGATGCTTCTTCTGCAAATGGATGGCTCGCATCGACAACGGCCGATACCTCTTTCTTCAATACGAATGCCTGCATTGCTTCTGCATCCATGCGTCCGGCAAATGCCGGAACATTTACCTGCTTCAGCTCTTTCGCCGCATTCTCTGTTACGACGGAGGCAATCAGCGGATAGCCATCCTGCTGCAAAGCGACCGCAAGCTCCCGTGCATCGCTTGTTCCCGCTAAAAAGAAAATCATTTAACTGTTGCCGCCTCACTTTCTTCTCCGTGGCTATGTTCATGGTGGTGATCATGGTCGTGGTGATGATCATCATGATCATGGTGATGGTGATGATCAATGTGCTCCATCGCCTCAAAACGGTATTGACATGTGTCACAATTCATATACACTTCGCCTTTCAGCACTTCTTCCACCCGGTCTTTAATGACAGTTTTTAACTTCGGATGAAAGCCAAAGTATTCTGCCAGAGAGAAAGAAACTCCTGGATAGGCGAGGCGAAATTGTTCCGTCATGCTCTCCAAGCGCTTGATTAACACACCGGTAAACAGAAAGTAGGGAAGAATGATCACTTTTTCGGCGCCAAGACGGATCGTTTTCTCTACTGTTTCCTCCAAGCTTGGTGAAGTGACGCCAATAAAGGCCGTCTCGATGATGGGAACAGGCAGCTTTTCCCATAAAAGTCGGGTAATTTTGAACAAATCACTGTTCGCATCAGCATCGCTACCACCTCGTCCAAGCAGGATAACAGCCGTCTGCTCGTCTGATCCTTCTTTGTATTCACCCGTTTCCAACACGCGGTTTTTACAAATATCCACCGCTTCATAGTGAATGCCAATTGGTTTGCCGTAAGTAAATTGGACGGCAGGGTATTTCTCCTTCGCTTCGTCGATCTCGTGAGGAATATGGATTTTAGAATGGCCCGCTGGCAGCAGCATGAGCGGGACAAGCGCAACAGATGTTGCTCCTTTTGCAATACATGTATCGATCCCTTTAGCAATGTTCGGCCGTTCAAACTCTAAAAAACAAGTTTCATAGATTACATTCTTTGCGAGCTCCGGGACAAGCTGATCGATAAATTGTCTGATTTGTTCATTTCCTTCTGGGTCCCGGCTTCCATGGCCGACAAATAAAATTGCCTTCATACTTTTCCGCTCCTTTAATCCCCACATGGTGCAGGTTCAAGATTTATTTTTGGTTCCATGTCGCGATAGTCAAAGTTTTGAATTCTTTTTACACGTTTAAAATATTTAAAGAATCGCTCATTTGGATGGCCTTTTTCTTTGTATTCAGCAATAATCTCCTCCAGCAGCGGAACGAGCGCCTCTGGTTCGACTCCTTCAGCAACAGGCTGGCCAGCATGAGCCGTACGTCCAACTGTCTTTGCCCCTAGAAACAAATCAAATTTGCCTTTGCGAAATACAATGCCGATATCCTCTTTCACCGCTCCATAGCAGGCCATTCCGCAGCCATTCAATCCAATTTTTAGTTCTTTCGGCATTTCTAAGCCGTCAAATTTCTCATGAAGCAGTTCAGCGTACGGAATTGCATCTTTCTTTTCTCCGTCACAGAAGTCACAGGCTTTCACCGTTGCAACATCCCCAATAGGTGAAAGCAAAAATCCGGCATCTTTTAAGGAAGCTGTTACTTGATGAGGATCTTCTGTCGGCACCCGTAAAATTACTTGGTGATGAGGCGTATATTCGATAGCCCCTTTTTCTCCGGCTGCTTTTGAAAGAACGAGCATTTGCTCAGCCGAGAACACCTTATTCGCTACTCCCGGGCTGACAGCTACTTCAAAAATGGATTCTACTTTTCTCTTGAACAGCGGCTGACTTGTCTCTTGTTTGTCTTTTCCATCTAAAAGGCGGAGCGCTTTCATTCCAAGCTTGTACAGGTCTGTTTTCTCCTCTTGCCCTCCATGAAGAGCCCACGGCTCATTTTTCGGCTTCAACCGTTCGTGCGGCTTTAGCGGCTGCTTTTCTGATGTTAATGTATATTTGCGCTGATAGCCCCTCGGTGTAATCATTTTGTTGTCGTAAAGGAATGTGGTTGAATTGCCAATGATTACGGTCGTCAGCATGCCGATATCATGATCCAGCATATTCTTCAAGTCTGTAATCACCACTTGTTCTCTTTCCCGGTAAGCGCTCTTGACGAGGCCGACTGGCGTATCCGGTGAACGGTGCTTTAATAAAATGCGCTGCGCTTCCGCAATTTGTCTCGTTCTTCTTCCGCTCTTTGGATTGTATAAAGCGATGACAAAATCAGCTGTCCCTGCTGCTTCTATCCGCTTGGCAATCAAATCCCACGGCGTTAGATGGTCACTTAAGCTGATTGTGCAAGCATCGTGCATAACCGGCGCCCCAAGAAGAGAAGCACAGGAATTGATCGCCGAAATTCCCGGTACAATCTCTACTCCCACGCCGTCCGCTTCTTTCCAACCCTGTTCAACGAGTACTTCATAGACAAGACCTGCCATGCCATAGACACCGGCATCTCCGCTTGAAATGACCGCCACCGTTTTTCCTTCTTCCGCTAATTTAACAGCGGCCTGTGCACGGCTCACTTCCTCTGACATCCCGGTGCTGATGATTTCTTTTCCCTCAATAAAGTCCGCGATCAAATCGACGTATGTTTTATAACCGATAATACAGTCGCTTTCCTTTAGCGCTTCCTTGGCCCGTTCTGTAATGTGCTCTGCGCTACCCGGTCCAAATCCGACAACCAATAATTTTCCCTTCACTCTATTCGCCCTCCTCTGCTTACTTGGCTGTTTGCTTTTCTTTATCTTTGGCCACACCGGTTACACGGTCATTTTGAAGAATCATGCCTTTTTCGTAATAAGTGTACGTGACAGCTTCTTCAACCGGCCGGCCTTCTTGGAGATGGGAAGCCACAATTTTCTCTGCGAGCTGTTCATCCACCTCGTGGTACCATGTGCCTTCCGGGTAAACGATGACGACACAAGCATCTTTACAGCGGCCGTTACATCTTGTTCTTGTCGTATGCACCCGAACATCAAGCTCCCGTTTTTTTATTTCTTCCCTGATTGTCTGCGTGACCTCTTCTCCGCCTTTTCGCATACAGCTCGAACCATTGCAAATGAATACATGATGGTTCATTTCTGTTAAATCCCATGTCGCCACATTCCCCACTCCTTTTTGGAAAATAAAAAAGTCCTTAACTTCAGAAGAAGTTAAGGACTAAGAGCTACGTATATAAGCTACTCAAGGAACGAGTAATCATGCCGAATGCGCCGACACCGTTCCATACAGTCATCCTGTTCTTCCCTCCGAAGAATGATGGTTCGAAGAAGAAAGCAGGTCTCCTGGCTTACGGGTCCACTTACTCTTGTCCCTTCCCGGCATTACGCCAGTGGCTGTTGACAATTTCATCACCGTTTACAGTAGCGGGGGCTGCATCGGACTTTCACCGATTTCCCTATTATCCCAGAAATGACTCTCCCGGGCACTCTCTTCTTATTATTCAATTTTTATGTATGTCATCCTGATTTTTCTAAATTTCAAACTCTTTTATTAGATTAGCAGGTTCTTCATTCATTTGACAAGGGAAATTTTACACAACGTTTCTTTTGTTGAACTATGAAGAAGAAGATGAAGCAGGTACAGAAACGGAAATGAAAGGCTTCCAGCCTGTTTTCTGCTTAATGATCTGCTTGACGGCAGACATTTTTTCTAAAAAAGAAGGATCATATCTATGACACAGCAAGCCTATCACGGTCCCGCTGTGACCTACAATGACTCCCAATTCAAATCTTTTAGCCAGCTCAGCGAACAACGAGAAAAAAGGCTTAGGCAGCAGCTCCTCATTTAACTTCGCGCTTTTCGTGACGGCAGACAAAATGGCAGGTACACTGCCGGACAAGAGACTGTCATGCATTTCATCAAATAATTGAGCCATTTGCAGCTTTGCAGCAGCAGAATATTCACCTTTCATCCTATAGTACTGTTGTGTATTCAATCGTCCCCCACTGTCATAACCGATAAGAAACAACTCAGGGAAATTTGGATAAGAATAGAGCAGTTCGCCTGTTTTCTGGTTCACGGCATTGATGCCCTGATACATAACTCCATCTGTCGGTTCAACAGCAGCAGCGATTTCTGCAATAGCTGAGTCCGTAAAGTCTATCCCCACACTCATAGCGACAGCGCGCACGGCAGCAGTTATATCCGCAGAGCTGCTTGCCATCCCTTTGCTGACAGGAATTTGTGACGAAAAGTATAATGTTCCTCCTACACTCATCCCAGCTCTCTTCAATGCAAGCTCTGCAGCGTAGATCGCTTTTCTCTTATAAGGATGGTCACTGCGTACACCAGGAGAGTGAGTGGGAACAAACCATACTTTGCTTGTTAAGGGAACAGGCAGCGTAAATAGGAACGGCTGACCATTCTTTTCTCCCTGGGCAAGCTCGCCAAATGTACCGGTGGATCTTCCAACTCCTTTTTTCACTATATAACCACCTCATTCACGTGCTTGTTCAAATAAGTAAATAGCGTCCTCCAAAAAACAGATCACCTCTTTTTTAATAGGATATAAATTTAGAAGCCCTGATTTATCTGCTGATTTCCGTACACGCCAAAACTTTTCTTCCAGCTCCCGATTTCCGGCAAACATTTCATCTGTCAGTAAGAGAACGTCAGAAGCAATCAACTTTCCCTCTTCTGATTCTGGGCCAATATTTTTAGCTACACAAAGGTCAATCCTTTTCAATAAGTTCATCCACTTATTGATCAGCTTATCATCCTGTTCCAGTTTCGGAAGCTGCTCCTGCAGGATGGTTTGCTCTTCCTCATCAAAGAACTTATTCCAATTTCCTTTCTCTTTTTCATCGCTTCTTTCTTTTCTGACTAAAGGAATTAAGTGCTCCCACTGTAAATCCCCTTCCACCTTTAAGATATTCAACAGCGTATTCGTATGAAGCACCGCTTGTTCAAGCTCCGCTATGTTTTGCCTCAATGACTGCTTATGTATGCTCAACAACTGCTCAATCGTTAATTGGGATAACACTTTCTTTATAACTTTAAGCGGCAGTTGGAGACTTTTTAAAATTGTCACCTTCTCTATTTTCAGAACATCTGCATCATTGTAAAACCTTTTTCCATGTTCATCTTTAAATGAAGGAGTCACTAAATCGATTTGATCATAATATCGCAGCGTCCGGACAGAAAGATTTAATTTTTTTGACACTTCCCCTGTAGAATAATAGCTCACTTCACTCACCCCTAAAAAAGTGCTTCCACGTGACGCAGCGTCACCTTTTACACTTACTATATCACAATGTAACGGGAAGAATAAGAATGAATGAGAAACCTTTATTTTTTAAATATTCACCATGGAAGCGGAAGGAAACTCTCCAGCTTCTTTTACTCGTGTTCGTGATCGTGCCCTTCTTTATTGAATATCTATTAAACGATTACTTGGAAAGCACATTTCAAAATGATTTATACGCCGGAACCCTCACTGGTTTTATCATGTCTATTGTCTTTACATTGGCCGTTTATTGCCTTGCTTTAAGACCACAGCGACTTACCTGGAAGGAAGTCGGCTTATCCAGTTTCCCAAAAACTTATTGGGGGGCGATCGGCGGCTGGGCAATGGTATTAATTATCGCCAGCATTTTTTTAATTATAGCAGGAGATTTATTTGAGCTTGGCTATGGAAATAAAAAAACTGACAGCCTGCAATCTCATCTTAATTTTATTAATTTTACGATTGGTTTTATCTCAGCAGCTGTCATTTCGCCTGTGTATGAAGAAATTCTTTACCGCGGCTTTCTTTACCGCTGGTTAAGAAGCAAATATGGACTGGTTATTGGAATGATAGGCAGTTCTTTTATCTTCATGCTCGTCCATATTCCAACATACAATGTTCTGCCGATTACTTTCATATCCGGCCTCGTCTTTTCCTGGACCTATGAAAAGACTAAATCAATTATCCCCGGAATGATCATTCATGCGATTTTTAATGCCCTAGCTGTCATTCTTACAGTCATTTAGTGACTAGCAGGAGACCATATGCCTCAATGCTCCTATTGCCTTTTGTTTAATAAAAATTCATTTGAATTTTTCACAAATTGAAATTTGTTCAAAAATAAACAAAAAAACGCCGTTGACACAATGAGTCGCCTTTATTTAAAATAAGGTTAACATTTATTGCTTGTTTAATTTTATTTGGAGGGATTCTTATGTCTGCTCAGCACGAAAGATTAAGAATGATGCTAACAGCCGCCCTTTTCGCTGCTATCATCGGTATTTTTGCTCAAATTACCATTCCTTTGCCACTCGTTCCTATTACAGGACAAACGCTGGCGGTCGGTTTGGCAGCCACCATTCTCGGTTCCAGATACGGAGCACTGGCAGCTCTTTTATACATGCTGATCGGGGCAGCCGGCCTTCCTGTGTTCTCAGGTATGTCCGGAGGAATGGGCATTATCTTCGGTCCAACGGGCGGATATATTATCAGCTTTGTTTTATCGGCCTTCTTTATCGGCTGGTATATTGAAAAAACTAAACCGACTGTGCTGCAAGCTTTTCTAGCCAACATTATCGGCATGGTGATTAACCTCGCTTTCGGTACGGTCTGGTTAAAGATTTTCGCTGAACTTGGCTGGGTGGAAGCCTTTGCTAGTGGATTTATCCCATTTATTATTGGGGGAATCATTAAAGCCTTTCTTGCTGCCTGGATCGGTATTCAGGCACGTAAACGCTTAGCTTCAGCCCGCCTGCTGCCGCAATCGGCTTATAACCATACGGCTTAATTGCCAAAAAGAGCTGTCTGACAAGTTGGTCACTGATGACTAACTGTAAGACAGCTCTTTTTATATAGATTCAATTTTAAATTGAAACGCTTCTTCACCAACAAGATTCCCCTGAAGATAGCTCCGTTCGGTGAAAGTAACATGGTTCGTCTGGTCAATTGTGACAACCGTTGATGAGCGGGTCCCATAGTCTTCACTTCTAATAAAAAGAGGCGAAAGCTTTCTTTCCCAATCGAGAGAGACGCCTGTACGAGGCAGTTCTTCATCCGGAGCCAATTCTTCATCCTGCAAAAAGGAAAACAAACAATCAACAGATAAAGCTGGCGATTGATGCAAACACTCTTCTAGATAAGCTTTTCCTTTTCTTGATTTCGGCCAGGGCGTGTTCAGCGTGGCGTTGCTTAAGCTGTGAACGCCGGGAGCAACAGCTTCTTTCAAATCTTTTCTGTTGTTATAATGCCAAAGCTCATCCGCTGTTCCAGCCAGTAAGTTAAAGCCGGGATAACTATCTTTTTGCTCCCGCAGCTCATCCATAAATACTTCCGGCGGCTCTGTGCCTGTTAAGAAAGCTTGAACGATTTCCCCACGCGACCGTTTTCCTTCGGTTTTTTCAGAAGGATCACGAAAATTCGTTAGCGCCGCAAACCGGCCTGTTTTTGTGATTCCGAGCCATGTTCCCATCTTCTCAAGATCACGCCCAGCTAGAACACTGGGCGTTTCCTCCCAATAATGAGCTTTTTGAGTCGGACGATTGAAAAACTCATCCCGGTTGGCAGCAATAACTAATTTATAGGGGGCATACGCCTGAAAACAAAAGTTAATTAAACACATACATTTGCACCTTTCTGGCAATTATGACGGCTTCACTTCGATCGGCTGCGAAGCAAGCCGGATATCATTTTTCTGGAATAGAGAAGCAATCGCATGACGAAGCCTGCTTTCTATTTTTTGCTTAATGACGATGCTTTGGACAGGGACTTCTATCTTGAACACCATCGCTTCATTGCGAAAATCAATAAAACGGACAGACTGTGGCCCCTGCGGCTTGATTTCCTTTTCAGCAATGACTTTATCAGCAGCGGCATATAACAATTCTTCAACCTTTTCCGTATCCTGCCCGAATTTTACTTCCACTACTACTTGAGCTACCACTTCAGCTCCGGAACGATTCGGTACAATCTGTTCAATAAAATACTGGTTCGGCACAATTAAAGAGCCTTCGGTTGCTGTTTTGACAACAGTGGAACGGAGCCGGATTTTTTCTACCCGGCCAAATTTGCCATTCACTTCGACTACTTCTCCGACTTCAATCGGTCGCTCAAACAAAATAATAATGCCCGAGATAAAATTACCAGCTACATTTCTCATGCCAAAGCCAATTCCGATACCGAGCACGCTAAATAAGGCGGCCGCTGCTGTTAAATCAAGCCCTACGGTCGCAAAGCTGATGGCCAGTGCAATAATCATAACCGTATAGTAGATCATCCGATTAAAAGTATAAGCAACCCCACTATCTAATCCATAATAATGATAGACTCTGCTCATCACAAAACGATTAAACAGCTTCACAAGCCTTTGGGAGAGCGATACAGTAAGGATTGCCACAAGAATTAAAAAGACAGTTACCTGTGCCTCTCCTGACGTATATAGAGGATAAAACAGCCACTTTTCCCTAGAAAAATAATAGAGAAACAGTAACAGAACGCCATAAAAAGTGAGCCAGTTTAACGTCGTATTAAGAAGAGGGATCAACTCCTCTTTCCAGGAGCCAGGCTCATATTTTTTTCTTCTGATGAGTTTCATAACCAGCCATTTAACGAGCAAGATAATGGCCGTAAATAAGCAAAAATCCAGCAGCCTGCCCGCAAAATGATCCATTGAAAAAAAACGAATGACTTTCTCCATATTATCACCACTACTTTATTCTCTCCTTCTTTTCATTGCCTAAATCCCGTAGAAGTAAACAAAAGAGAAACGTACTAACGAAGGATTATTATTTCGGATATAGCGGCTTGCTGCTTTGTAATAAAGCCTGATAAAGAAACTATATGGAGATCGATTATGTAACTCTATATTATTCTTACATTTTGCTATTAAATGGATTGAAGATGAGCAATTTTCGAACACCACTAATTGTTAAACAATGAGAACTTTTCATTAATACACACTTTTTCTAATTTTCTTCCCCATTTATGGAACGGTTTATAAGCATACTACTATCCAATTTGCTATCATTGCCCAAATAGGGTAAAGCATCACCACCTTATTTTAAATCAATACTGCTCTCCCTTTTTGATCATTACGATCATTTCTTCTTCAGGAACGAGGCTACCTCCTGTCGACCATACAAGATGAACAGCACCTTTTTGCTGACTGTCGGTGAAATGGCTCTCCAGCCAGCCGCTTACTTTTGCCCGAACAGGCCCTTCTATTCCCGCAAGAGCGGAAGGCTCCAGTTGCTCACCTTCAAGCTTAGCCATTTGATTCAAATAGATGAACAGCTTGTCATCCAACACGGTAAATACTCCGTCTAAATCATTTGCTACTGCTTTGCCGACAAAACTGGATGGTCTGCCGACGGCGAGGCCATCCGCCTCAGTTTTCAATTCGATCCCGGCATCCTGGACGGCTATTTGATCATGCAGTCCGGTCATTAAACCGAGCAGCATGCAGGGAGCTTGCACTGGTTCGGCGAAAAAGCCATAGACATGTTCTCCAAACACCCGCTTCAAGCCGGTAAAAATCCCTCCAGGTGCGCCGCCTACTCCACACGGTAAATACACAATCAATGGATGGTCTTCATCGACAGCAATGTTCTCTTTCTGAAACTGCTCCTGCAGACGAAGGGCAGCTGTTGAATAGCCGAGAAACAGCTCTTTTGAATGCTCATCATCAATGAAGAAACTGTTTTTTGTTTTTGCACTCAGCTCTCTGCCTTCTTCTACGGCACGGCTATAGTCATCTGCATACTCAATGACTTCAACCCCTCTATCCCGCAGCCGCGTCTTTTTCCATTCTTTCGCATCTGCGGACATATGGACGGTTGTCCGGAACCCAAGAGCTGCTCCTGTTATGCCAATGCTTAAGCCTAAATTCCCGGTAGAACCGACAGCGAGTGAATAATTAGAGAAAAATGCTCTCATTTCTTCGTTTGCTAGTTTACTATAATCTTCTTCTGTCGATAATAACCCATGTTCAATTGCAAGACTTTCTGCATGCTTCAACACTTCATACATGCCGCCGCGTGCTTTTACAGAACCGGCAACCGGCAGAAGGTGATCAGCCTTCATATATAAGCAGCCGGTAATCGTTTCGCAATGATACTTTTCAAGAAAAGCTTTCATATGTTCAATTTCCAGCAATGGTGACTCAATGATGCCGCCTGCTTCTTTTGTTTCAGGAAAAAAGGCCGTCAAAAAAGGCGCAAATCTTCTGAGCCTGGCATCGGCCTCATGTATTTCCTCGAGCGTGATCGGCCAATCGTCTGGTCCATTTTTTAACTTCTGATCGTTTATCCATGTTACTTCCTCGCCGTTCCTCATTGCAGATATGAGCGGCCATTGGCTCTCCAGTCTCTTTATTTCTTGTTTTTCGTTGCTCATCTACATCCCCCTGTTCATAATGAAGAAATTCCAAGAGCGGCCTCTTGGAATTTCTTTAGGTTATGATTTAAGCAAATACCGTTTGCTTTAAAAGTTCTTTTACTTCGCCGCCAAGCTTCTCATACTGTGCCTGTTCTGTTCTCTCTTGTTTATTCACTACAGCAAATGAAGCTGGATCGTTCAGATTCACTTCAACAACCGCGTCATATAAGTAAGTAGCATTGCCAATTAAATCAATCCAGTAGCCGCCGTCTGCTTTTTTGTGCGCGACACAGCGGACTTTGCCCCCATTATTATACACTTCAATGATTTCTTCCAGCTCATTTTTATCAAGTAAGCAAGTAATTAAGCTAGAAGCGGACATCGCTGTTCCGCAAGCATTGGTGAACCCAACCCCGCGCTCAAATGTTCTTACATAGATTTTTCCCGGTTCAATTGGATAGACGAAGCTCACATTCACACCATCAGGGCATATGTCATTTGGACCGTTTAATTTTTCGGCAATCTGTTTTTGCTCGTCAGAAGCGATTTGATCTTGATTTACCATCGCAATTAAATGAGGATTAGGCACTGCTGCTGCCGAGAATGCAATAGAATCAGATAGTTCCGGCACGATTTCATTCAGTAGTGTGTCCTTCCCTTCAAGGTACATCGGCAGGCTTGACAGTGAGAACAGCACCGGTGAGATTTCCACACGGTAAGTTGGCACCTCTTCATATAGCTCTTCGTCCTTTATTACTTGTAGATCAGCTTTCATCGTTTCAACGACAATTTCATCTTTTTTCAGCAATTCGCATACGTAACGGCCCAGACAGCGAAGGCCATTCCCGCACATAGAAGCTTCTGAACCATCGGAATTAAAAATCCTCATTCTTGCATCGGCCCGCTCGCTTTCCATGACGAACAAAATGCCGTCTGCTCCGAGGCTTGATTCTCTGTCACACAAAGCAATCGATAGATTCTTTCTCTCTTCCTCAGAAAAGGAATAACCGTTTGTCCATTCATCTATTAATAAGAAATCATTGCTTGATCCATGGCATTTAACTAACTCAATTTGCATGTCTTCTCCCCACAATCCGCTTTTGCTTTTTCTTATTAGCATACAAAAAAAACAGGCATTGGTCTATGCTTTCGTCACAAATATGCGAGCGTTCCGGACGAGTTGTCTTTCGAAAAGATAGGAAGCTAGGAAATGGGATGCCTATCTAAATATAAATAAAACCGTTTAATTTTTAATTTATCACTTGATATCCTTCCAATTTTTATACACTTAGCTTTTGAGAAATAAAGCACATATAGCCAACCATGTAACCAACATAAATCACCGACGCGCCTATAACCGCGTATAGAGGTTTGACCCAATTGGACAGAAGAAAAATGCTGCTCATTAAAATAACCGCTCCGAAAGCACCGACGATGGCATTTTTCTGCGTCATTCTAAACTCTGTGAGATTCATATTTTTCATTTGTAAACTGATGTTGATCAACGTCATGATTGGAAGCAAGGTGATGACTCCTGACAAAAAAAGATACTTGGATTTGCTTAAAAGCGAAGCCAATACCAAAATAGAACCACCGATGGCAAATTGTACAACATAACTCAATGACGCTCTCCCCTTTTATGTAGCAATCTTTAGATGGGACCATTTTATTCTCTGGCTATATATAAGTAAACTAAATATAATTAATATTAAATATAATAAAACCTTATATCTTAGGAGCCATACAAATGAACCTAAAGAAATACATGACTTACATTAAGGTAGTGGAAACCGGCAGTTTAACGAAAGCGGCCGAACTATTAAGCTACACACAGCCGAGCATTAGCCAGATGATCAGCAGCTTAGAAGAAGAATACGGCTTCGCCCTGTTGGTCAGACAGAAAAACGGCGTAAAGCCGACAGAAAATGGCTGGAAGGTACTGAAAGCGATGCGGGACATTCAGAAAGGCTATGAAAAATTGATGGAAACTGTGGGCGAAATTAATGGGCTAGAAACAGGGAAAGTTCGGATCGGCGCCTACATTAGCATCGCCACCAATTGGATGCCGCGCATACTGAGTGAGTTCAAAAGTCTGTATCCTTTTATAGAGATTGAATTGTATGAAGGAAACGCATCTGAACTGGATCGCTGGCTGGAAGAAGGCATCATCGACTTTGCTATTGGTTCTTCCTACAATCATAAATGGCACTTCCGCTTTCTGCTGGAGGACCCGATTATGGCTGTTATGAGTACTCAGCACGAGCTGGCTCAATCAGATATCATCGACCTAGAAGCAATCAAAGCGGCTGACTGGATTCTCCCGTATTCAGATTCACTTTTCGAGGTGCATCACTTAATCAAAAAAGAAGGATTCACTCCTCGGGTTGCTTATCAGATAAGAGGAGATGAAACGATCATTGCCATGATACAGAACAACCTGGGGATCAGTCTGCTGCCCCAATTGCTGTTGAGTAATTCTGCTTTAGACAATATTACAGCCAAACCATTAAGCATTCCGGTCTCCAGAAAAGTAGGCATCCTCACAAATACAACGAAACATGTACACACCCCCTCGATTAACAAAATGATGAGTTTCGTGGAAGAATGGGTAAAAAAACCTAATCAGATGGAGAAGAATCTCTAGGATAAAAAAAGCACACCGCTGCCCAACAGCGGTGTGCTTTTTTATCTATTATGCATAATGCAAGACAAAGTTAAACAGAAACAGCAACGAAACAATCCATAAGAGCTTGGATACTTCGCGGCCTCTGCCCATAACTATCTTTAAGATTGGATATAAAATAAAACCGGCAGCAATCCCGTCCGCTATGCTGTATGTGAATGGAATCATCACAATAATAAACAGCGCCGGGATAGCATCCGTTAAGTCCGTCAAATCCAAATGGCGGATATTTTGTATCATCAAGCTGCCAATCATCATTAGGACCGGAGCGATGGCCATGTCAGGAATCAGCTTCATGTAAGGAATGGCAAACACCGACAGCAGGAATAAGACGCCTGTCGTCAATGTCGTTAGCCCTGTTCTTCCGCCAGCAGCGATCACCGCTGAACTTTCCACAGTGGACACCGTTGGGCTCGTTCCCAAAATCCCTGAAAAAAAAGAGGAAAAGGCATTGGCTTGCAGCGCCCGCTTAAACTTATCTGGACGGCCGGCAAATTCCGTATGGCCGTGCACAAGGCCGATATTTTCAAATATGAGCACCATCGTTAACGAAAACACGGCAGACCAGAAAGGAACCGTGGCCCATTTTGACAGGGAAAATGCTGAAAACACATCGCCATACACAGCGAAGGAAAAAGAGGTATCTCCTACTTCCGGCAGCAACCCCATTACCCAGGCAGCGATGGTGCCAAATAAAATGCTCCATAAGAAGCCGCCTTGAATGCCTTTCAAAAAGACGATGATCGTAACGATCAGCGTCAATACGGTAAGGAGCACAGCCGGTTCTCCCAGATTCCCCATCGCCAAAATGGAGTGCTCTCCCCGTACAACGAGCCCGCCCTTTTCCAGTCCAATAAGCATTAGGAAAAAACCTAACCCGACTGAAATGGCCTCCTTTAAAACAGACGGAATGGATGCATTGAGCCAATCGGCCAATTTCGTCACTGTCACTAGGAAAAAGATAAGTCCTGATACCGCGACGACTCCAAGTGCTTCCTGCCAGCTCAGCGCCATCGCATGAACGAATGTATACGTAAACATTGCGTTCAGCCCCATGCCTGGCACAAGTAAAATAGGGGCATTTGCCCAAAAAGCCATAATCGCACAGCCGATAAATGAAGTGAGAATGGTCGCAATGACTGCTCCTTCAAATGGCACGCCTGCCTCCGACAAAATCAATGAGTTAACAGCCACAATATAAATAATTGTGAAGAAACCGATAACTCCCGCTGTCACTTCCCGCTTAATGGTTGTTCCGTGATCAGCTAACTGAAAAAAACCTCCACTCTTCTTCATAAATAAATGTACCTCTCGTACATCGCCCTCTCCCTACCCGCTTTTGCTGCATAAACAGCCAAGCCACAACAAGTATTGTATCAAAGCACTACTTGAAGAACAACACTGACAAAAAAGGACCTGCCCCGTTGCCGTTTGCAAATAAGCAGAACAGGTAAACAGGAGTGTGTGACACGATTTCAAATTGAAGAAAATTGATTCGTGTAGATGGTCTGAATAATTAATTATAAAATACATATCCTATTCCTGCTTAGGAGGTGAAACTTAATGAATAATCAAAGAAATAGTCAAAATCAGCAAAATAACAAAAGTGTCACAGAGAGCATTAAGAACACAGCAGGCTCTGCATTTGAAACAATGCATAATGCTTTAGAAACAACAGAAAACGTTGCAATGAATACTGTTGATGCAACTAAAAACGCCGTAAATAATTTAACAGATAACACAAAAAAGAAGCGAGACAACCAATGATGAATAATGATTAAACGCCATTTATCTGGCGTTTTCTCATCTCCCCATCTTTCTCACACTCCTTTCTTCATTTAAAGGAAATCCTTTTACTGTATCCATTTTTTGCAAGGAGAGAAATTACTATGCCTATCCGCAATCCAGTTGGAGAAGCAGAAGCGGCGGAACAATGTTTAAGAGAAGAAGCGACACGTAAAGTAAATGAAGCTAAAAATAGGATTCAAGATGCAATTAATAGTGGAGTTGACAGTCTTAACCGTCAGGATGTGGCTAAGGTATCAGAACATTTCAAAGAACACATTCCTCCCGAAATAACTAAAAAAGGAAAAGAATATGCACTTAAGTTGGAGGAGGTAAAAAACAAGATTCAAGAACTCCAAAACGCCTTAGATATAAACATGATAAAGAAGGAAATACTATACAGAGCAGAGGAATTTTGTGAAGCATGCCTTAAAGAAAAGCTTGGATTTCTTTCGTCTATCAGTTTAAAGAGCATTCCTAAAGTAAAATTAGATTTTAACGGTCAAGAAGAAAACCTTGATGCCCGCATCAAGGTTTTCTTTATAGGTGCTCCCTTTCAGTCATAAGCTTTGCAATATTTACTTTACCTTATTATTTCCTCAAATAACCTGCCCCGTTTCCGTCTCAAAACAGCAGGGGCAGGTCTTTCTATTATCCTTCGATCGATCTGACCAAGTTTGCCATCTCAATCGCTGTCGCAGCAGCTTCCCAGCCTTTGTTGCCAGCTTTTGTACCAGCGCGCTCAATCGCTTGCTCAATCGTGTCCGTTGTCAGCACACCGAAGATGACCGGTACGCCTGACTGCATGGCGGCTTGGGCTACCCCTTTTGTTGCTTCATTGCTAACGTATTCAAAGTGAGCTGTAGATCCGCGGATGACTGTGCCAAGTGTGATAACGGCATCGTATTTGCCGCTGTCCGCCATCTTTTTGGCGATCAACGGAATTTCAAATGCGCCCGGTACCCAAGCGGTATCCACGTTTTCTTCTTCAACTCCGTGACGGCGCAGGGCATCCTCTGCTCCGCTCAGTAATTTACCAGTAATAAATTCATTAAAGCGGGCGACAACGATGCCCACCTTCAAGCCTGTTCCAATTAAATTCCCTTCAAATGTTCTGCTCATGTTCTTCTCTCCCTAATTAAATAGTTAAAAAATGACCTAACTTTGTTACTTTCGTTTCCAAATAGCGGCGGTTTTCATCTTTCGGTGGCATTTCCAGCGGCACGCGATCGATGATTTCTAAGCCGTAGCCTTTTAAGCCGGCAATCTTACGCGGGTTATTTGTTAACAGCTTCATTTCTTTAACGCCGAGGTCACGTAAAATTTGAGCCCCAATGCCGTAATCACGCAGATCGTCCGGGAAGCCAAGCTTTTCATTGGCTTCTACTGTATCATAGCCCTGTTCCTGCAGCTTGTACGCCTTCAGCTTGTTGATCAAACCGATGCCACGGCCTTCCTGCCTCATATAAAGCAAGACGCCGCGGCCCGCTTCTTCGATTTGCTGAAGCGCCGCATGCAATTGAGGGCCGCAGTCACAACGGTAGGAACCGAAAACATCGCCTGTTAAGCATTCCGAATGAACACGGACAAGCACAGGAGAACCATCGCTTACATCACCTTTAATAAGGGCTACATGGTCTTTGCCCGTCAAATTTTCCGTGTAGCCAACCGCTTTAAAGTGGCCGAATTCTGTCGGCAGCTCAATTTCTACTTCCCGGGTAACCAATGCTTCCTTCTTGCGGCGATATTCAATTAAATGTTGGATGGTAACGATTTTCAAATCCAACTCTTCCGCCATCGCGAATAAATCCGGAAGTCTTGCCATCGTTCCATCTTCCTTCATAATCTCACAAATCACACCCGCACCTTGATGGCCGGCAAGCAGCGCTAAATCCACCGCTGCTTCTGTATGGCCGGCCCGTTTTAATACACCGCCTTTTTTGGCAATGAGCGGGAAAATATGGCCTGGCCGTTTAAAATCGGCAGGCGCTGCATCCTTCTTCATCATTTCCTGAATCGTTGCTGCCCGTTCAAAGGCGCTGATCCCTGTGTGAGTCGATACGTGGTCAATGCTCACAGTAAATGCGGTTCCGTGGCTGTCTGTATTATGATCAACCATCATATTTAAGCCGAGTTGTTGGGCTTTTTCTTCTTCCACTGGTACGCAAATGAGGCCGCGGCCCACCTTCGCCATGAAATTCACCATTTCGGCATCAGCCAGGTCTGCCAGGCCGACAAAGTCGCCTTCGTTTTCGCGATCTTCATCGTCCACAACGATGATGACTTTCCCATTTCTAAGGTCTTCCAGTGCTTCTTCTATCGATGCAAACATCTTTTTCACCTCGTTTGTATTATTAGGCAAAGCCGTGTTTTTCCAACAGCTCCATCGTTACGTTGGAAGCTGGTTTTTCCGCTTGCCGATTCATCATTCGCTCTACATATTTCGCAAGCATGTCACATTCAATATTAACTGGATCACCGATCGCTTTTTTCGCTAAAATCGTTTCCTCTTGTGTATGCGGAATGAGCGAGATCGTTATTTCTTTTTCAGACACATAAAAAATTGTTAATGATGTTCCATCTAGCGCCACCGATCCTTTCGGCATCAGGTAAGGCGCCAGCTCAGCCGAATAAGTGATATCCACATAAAGCGCATTTTCAACTTGTTTCTTGCCCGATATTGTCCCGACACCGTCTACGTGGCCGGAAACGAAATGACCACCAAAACGGCCATTCGCTGCCATCGCCCGTTCCAAATTCACTTTTGATCCCCGATTTACTTTGTTCAAGGAAGTGTCCTGGAACGTTTCCGGCATAACATCAACCGTAAAACGCTCAGCGGTAAAACTTGTAACGGTTAAGCAGACACCGTTCACCGCGATGCTATCCCCGAGCTGGACATCCTCCAGCACTTTTGAGGCCGCAATTGTCAGCTGCATCGACTGGGTCCGGGCAAGCACCTCTTCAATGGTGCCAATTTCTTCGATAATGCCAGTGAACAATATTGTCACCCTTCTTTCCGTGAAGCCGTAATCTTAATATCTTGTCCGATCATTTCCACCTTATCAAACGTTAATGGAATGGACTCATCCATCGTTGGGAATCCTTCTCCCCCGAAAGGAGTCGGCGCGATTTTGCCGCCAATGAGCTTAGGTGCCATGTAAATGATCAGTCGTTGAAAGGCTTTTTCCTGGTAAAAGGAAGCATTCACTTCACCGCCGCCTTCTACGAGCAGCGTCATGATCCCTTCCTCCCCTAATTTTTTTAAAAGAAGAGGGATTGGAATATCAGCCGTTTCCAAGCGAATCACATCAGCGCCTGCGGTAATTAACGCTTCTTCTTTGTCAAGAGAGGCTTCGTTGCCACAGATAATAAGCGTCTCGGCTTCTTTGTTTTCGATTACTTTTGCAGTTATAGGAGTACGTAAATGTGTGTCTAAAATGACTCGAATGGGGTGTTTTCCTCCGTGGGGCAAACGGGTAGTAAGGAGAGGGTTGTCCTGAAGAACGGTATTCACACCGACTAAAATCGCATCATGCTCATGTCTCAAACCATGAACATCTTCTCTTGCCGGCGCATCTGTTATCCAGCGGCTATGACCTGTGTAGGCGGCTGTTTTGCCATCGGCTGTAATGGCTGTTTTCATTGTGACGAAGGGGGTGTTATGTTCAATAAAATGAAAAAACGGTTGTAACAGGTGATCTGCGCGGTCCTGGCAAATGCCAATCTCCACTTCGATACCGGCAGCTTTCAATTTCTGGATACCTTTTCCGCTCACCTGCGGATTCGGGTCCATCGTCGCGATAAAGACCCGCTTGATTCCGGTTGAAACGACAAGGTCTGCGCACGGCGGCGTCTTTCCATGATGTGAGCAAGGCTCCAACGTAACATACAAATCAGCTCCCATCGCTTCTTCTCCGGCGGCACGAAGCGCATGAACTTCCGCGTGGGGAGTGCCTGCTTTCAAGTGAGCGCCCATTCCAATCACACGTCCGTCCTTCACGACTACAGCGCCAACCGGCGGGTTCGGAGACGTCTGTCCTCTGACGCCCTCCGCAATCGACAAGGCTAACTCCATATATTGTTCCTTTAACATTTCGCTAGTCCTCTCTCTCCATCCAATAAGTATTTTCGTCCAATGAATGGTTTACAGCCAATAAACCAACAAAGCCCCGTATATATAAAATATACGGGGCGTAAAAGGCATAGCCAAATAAGCATCTTAAAAATCCATTTTTAAAATGCCTCATCCTTCTCCCATCCAGACTTTCACTGTCGGCTTCGGAATTTCACCGAATCCACCGCTTTCAAACGAACGCGGGTCACGGACTAAGAGCCATTGCTCATCACCGCCGGTGGGGAATTTCACCCCGCCCCGAAGGATACACTATTCAAGTTAATTCTTATTATTACTCTAGGAATACGATTGTGTCAAGGTTTTTAATCTTCCCATTATGATTAATTCGAGTCAAAAAAGAAGGTTTTTGATGAATTTGGTCCCCAATTGGTCCCCATGGTCCCCAATAAAACAAAAGAGCCATTTTCTTTATTTTTTTGTTGGCAATGCCACAATCTCAAATGCTTCTTCTAATTGATGTGCTGCCATTTCCACCAATGATCCGTCTTCTAATACAAGAAAAAGCATGGCTCCTTCTATTGGCTCCAAATGTCTCAAAAAGAGCCCTGTCTTTCTGCATCGAAGATTTATATTATTTTCACACCTGAATTTTTCCAACTCTTTAAAGTCCTTAATACTATTCAACGACAATAACATCCTCTCCTTCACATGATATGTAGAACTATATAATCAAATAATTAGAAAAAATTTCTAATTATTTCTTCCCAATCCTATTTTACCTGATAAAATAAACTTATAAATAAAAAAGGAGGAAAGAAATGAAGAAATATTTAAAGGTACTTATATCTATGGTCTTATTACTTGTCGGTTTTACAGCCTTTCATTCAAATGCAGAAGCAGCGAAAAATCCGATCAGTCCTAAACAAAGCCGAGTTACATACACATTGAAAGATGCAAATGGTGTGGCTTATAAAGTGTATTTTGCCGGGGTTAGAGAGAAAAAGGCGATTGCCTCATACAACCGTGGTGATTGGGCGCATGTTTGGGCCGGTGCTAATGAAGGAGATTTACTTTACAGAGGGAATTACACACTCTACACACAAAAGGTTGGAACAAGCCATATCAAAAAGTCTAGTCATTATTTTAGAGACTACACATTAAATGCAACAAAGAAATCTGTTCATATGTACCCTTCTAAATACAAGGGACAACCGGACATTCTGGCAGTTGCGGAAACGGACAGTGAGTATTGGGAGAACGCCGATTGGTATTATATAAAGAATGGTGTTTTAACTCATATTACTGGAGCTGCTTATACTCTTAGAGCTCAAGTATTAAGAAAAAACGAGTTTCTAATCAGTTGGTATAGTGTTGAAGACAATAAATGGTTTTTTAGTGGAGCGGTCTTTGATCCCACGAAGAATGTACTTCAAACAGCTGACACAGTTTACAATAAACCAAATGTAGTAATTAGAGACTGGAAAAAACACTGGCAATAAAAATAAGCTCCACTCAAACGAGCGGGGCTTTTCTTATTGTTCTTGCCTGATTTGCGGATTAAAACCAAACTCTCGTCTAATATCTTGCTGAGCAATGGTTGCAGATTCAAGGGTTTCAAATACACCGGTCCAGATACGCTTTTCTTTGGTAAATGGCTTATAACCTAACTTTACACTGATCAACTGTGCCTGCTTTTCTGCCTCTTTCTCGGTTTTAAAGACACCGGTATAAATCCTATACTTCCCTTTTGTGACAACAGCGGCCTTTGTCTCTTCCTTATTCAAAAACCATGACAGCCGTTTGTTTCCTATCAGTTGATTTAAGTCTACATTTCCTTTTATACCAGATAAACGACCAGTATCAGTATATTGGTGTAGATCACAAGGATAGTCCGGCTTTTTTCCGCCATAACGAGGAATCCAAACAAAATCAGCTTTAATCTTCTCTGCCTGAAATAGCTTGTACGTATGATGACCGACATACAATCCCACTTTTTTCGCTCCCAATCTCCGTAGCTCATCAATGAAAGCCTGTGTACCTGCTCGCATATCGCCCATTGTTTTCACTTCCACATCAGCCACCCAAAATAGCGCTTCTTTGTCACCCCTTTCCCAAAATTCTTGTGCTTCTCTTTTAGCATCACTGATAGAAACAAACCGACAAAAAGCATAGTTGCCAAATGGCACTCCATATTTTTTAGCTCCTGCTACATAGTTTTTATATTGTCGGTCCCGCACTCGAGATCCGTCTTGCACTCGAAGAATAGCAAGAGACAATTCTTTCGATGCTTTGCTCCAGTCAATATCCCCTTGATGATGAGACAAGTCTGCAATTTTACTCATTATTTCCCACCTCTTTTTTATGCTTGATCTCTGTTTTATCCACTATAGTTGTTGTCTCTTTATTGTCTTCTTTCAACTGAGCAAATGCATGGCTAATTTGTGCTGGAACCTGGACACCCATGTGACCAAGATTTTCAATAAAAGAAATTCCCTCCATACCAATTAAGAAAAGAATCATGGCATTCCTCATAAAATGGCCACCGCTGCCGGTTACAATGTCTAACTGATTAGCTACAATTACTGCTAGTAGCATGGCAGCCTTCTTCATCAGTCCCTTAAATGCTTGCTTAGATTCTACATTCTTTTTAAAGAAAAAAGCGACAATTAAACCGCTTATATAATCCGTTGCCATTAGTATAATCAACGCGAGGATAAACTGATCAACACCTCCAAATAAATAGGCAGCGCTCATAAAAGCGCCGCCTGTTACGGTATTCCATAATGTGTCTGTATTATGTTGCATTCATTTTCCTCCCATCTGGGCAACTCCTTTCGTGAGTTCCCCTCACATATCCCTTTTTCTTTGCATAAAAAATACACCGATTCTCAGCGGTGTTTTGTCGTATTTATATTTTTCGTTATGTCGTATTATCGTCCTTACATGAAATTAAATTATGAATCAAATACTACTGTTCTAAGCACAAATTGATTAATCTTTCCTTTTCACTATCAGGCCCCTCAATTTTTATAGATAAATCTTCTTGAACCCATAAATGAAGATATCCCAACTTAGATAATGCCTTAGCTTTTTTATTTACTTGCTCTCTATATATTGGAGTTTCTGGCCAAGCAGCTATATAAAAAGCGTCGTCTATATAGTTTTCATCTTCCTCTCGCTCCATCAACTTATTGATTTGTCTTCTAACATTATCTCTAACTGATGTCCTTGGCATAGCGTTTATACTATTATCTTTATCATATTTATTTTTAACAGACCCTTTAGCTTCAATGTAAAGAGTAGCGCCATCTTTAAAAAGCTCTAAATCAATTCCTCGTTCGGTATCTTTTGCTTTTTTATTAAGGATAAAACCGCATTTTTTAAAATATTCCTCAATTGTGTCAATTAATCTGTTTTCAGTAACAAGTAGACCTTCAAATGATTTTGTCATAATACCCTCCTCTTACCAGATATTATAACAAAATAAAAAGCCTACACTGTGTACATTTTACCATTCCACTCATATCCAAAAAATAACGCCCACTATACAGCGGCGTTTGCGTCCAATACTTGATATACTATTTCTTGCAGATTCGATAATTTCGGTACCTGTTCTCTCTCATAGTTACCGTTTTGTACATTTCTAGCCCAGATCGCCACCAAAGCGCTGTTTACTGTAAACATCACGCATTACCTCCTGCAATGATTGTAGTTAACTCCATAATTGCCTGTTCGTTTTGAATGTTTCGCTGTTCTTGTTTTGCAGCTAGCATGGTCATCTCGAGAAGCGATGTTTCAAGCTCGTCATTCTTTTTCTTTAACTGATCAAATTCTTCCTGCAAATACCCGTCGTTTTCGCGGATGATTTCTTCTTTAAGCTGTTCATCTACAATGAAGTCATTGTTAGCAGCATCCCATTTATAATATCCAGATAAAATATTACGTGGAAGAACGTGATCATCATATTCAATTTCTTCAAACCCTTCATATGAATAAGTTAGAATGTCACGAACGACATTGCTTTTGTCCGTTTTAATGTAGAATTTCATTTTTATCCTCCTTCAATTAAATATATTCATTACTTTTCTCTCTTCACCAATGCTGCCGTTTTGTAGAGCATAACCAAGAGAATAATCTCCTTCTAAAGGAACAGTATTGTTTTTATACGCTTTTAGTTCATTTTTATAGTAATTAGCTCCAATAAGATGTTCTCCATCAGGAGAGATAGTAATATTCCAGTCGCCTGTTCCCCCCATATTGATGCTTTGAAGAAGATGAAACTTATCTCCGTTTCTTTTGTATCTATTTCTCCCACCATTAACAAACAAAATTTTTCCATTAGGATGAAAACGGAGAAGGTTGGCGCCGGCTGATCCGATATTTACTGAAGGTTGTTTGTCAATTGCATTATCGATTTCTACTGGATTACCATTATTCCATTGGTACACAACAATTTGATTGTTATTTGTGCCCTTATTGAAAATCAACAGCTCGTCATTCGAAGAAAATGTCACTCCTTCTGTAGTAATCACTAAAGAACTTTCGATTTCAGTAGCCCTTCGAAACGTGTTATCACCCAGATTTTCATATACTAAAGTGCTGTTCCACTCAGAAATAACAATGTATCTTGAGTCATTAGATATAGCAATATCTCGAGGAACTGGACCCGTTGTTAATAACGTTAAATAATGGAACTCTACTAAGTCTGCAGTGTTTGCATTCAGAATTCTATAAACTAAAATTCCTGATGTTTGCGAAGATCCTATCCACCTGCGCACAAATAAATAATTTCCATCAGGAGAGAACATTGTCTTTCTGCCGCCTTGAATTCCTGTAATGGTATTAGCTACTTTAACGAAAGAGTCCCCTATTCTTTTATATAAAGTAACCCCCGCCCCTGTAGTGGAGTTTTCTCCTGCATGAGCAAAAGCAACTAAATTATTTTTATAGAAAGCAACACCGGCACAATTCTTTTCAGGCATAATATCTGGATTCGGCAACTTAACTAGTTCATCCCCAATTCTTTTAAAAAAAGCAATCGATCCATAACGGCTGGTTTCTCCCATTCGTTGAACAACAGCTACATAATTACCGTCTTCTGATATAGCTGTATCAATATGATCTGTAAAAAAACCAATCGGTTTAGGTAATTGCTTGGTTTCATACTTTACAGAAACAGGCTCACCGTATTTAATGTCTTCAGCAAAAGTAACTTTCTCTGATACTTCTCCCTTTATTTTTGTACTGCTCCCCCCGCTAAAAATCCCACCATGTTCCCTAATATCTATCATCGAGGTACCTCCTCAACATAATCCCCGTCGGCATCATAAATTACATCATATATAACTGGCGCCCCTACAACAGTTACACCGTCTGCCGCATAAGTTGTCACTGTTCGGACTGTTGGATTTCCGTCAGCATTTGGATTGCTGAATTCAGCTTTCATGAATAACGTTCCGTCTTTTCTCTTCTTCTCTACCTTAAGAAAGATCCCGTTTGCATTCTTGGAAGAACGTTTGGTAACAAACCTTTCCATATTCTGCAGCATGGCTTCTGGTGCCATGTCTGTGTAGGCTTTGGCATTTGCTTCGGCTGATTTTACTGCTTTGGATGTAGCTGCAAACTCTTCGCTATCGCTAGTTGTCGAGTTGCTTAATTGAACAATTCCTTTTTGTGTAGTGGAGGCCTCTTTCACTTCTGGGATTGGAGGACATTGATCTGCTGCCAGCTTTCCATTCGGTCCTAGCGTCGCAACCTTTTCATCGATCTTGCGGAAATTTTGATTGAGCATTGTTTCAATATTAAATGTATCTTCCTTATCAACGATTGGATCTTTTATATATAGGTTTAAACGCGGAGTATGTTCAGCCATCCTATACACCTCCCGCAAATTTATTTAATGGAGTAGCTTCCATCTCAGCTAATGTCATAGCTTCTACATCTTTAATCAATAGATATTTGAACTCAAAATCTATCACTCGATGTGCTGGCAATATTTTTCGGATAGCTGTTTTTATATCTTCCAAATTAGGTGGAATGCCGTAGACATCGTTAAACGTAACAAGAATTTTTGATTCTCCCTTTATAGCTTTTACTTCAACCGAACCATTTTGGAAGGATTCAGCTACATTTTTAATCATCCCTACACTGACCCTGCCGATACCACGCTTCTTAGACTTTAAAACTGACCTACGATGTTCAAGCGGTTTGTTAACATCGGTTGGGATCTTAAATTCCTTTTCCATGAGTGTCAGTCCCCATGTTGCACTGTCAATGAACACGTTATTAAGGACCTCATCTATATGGCGCTCTAGACGATCAAAGACCTTTCCTTCTACTCGTGCCATCTCTTGAAACTCTGGGCATTCACGTAAAATAGGTGGTAAATCCGCTAACATCTCCTCTCGACTAGACATTGAGTGTCACCTGCCCAACGACTGGCACTTCACTTTCCCTTAGAATGATATTGGTAGCCTGTCCATTGATTAATAGATTTGAATAATCAATAACTCCTGGAATAATCAAAAATAACGAACCGATCACCCGTTGCCGGACAATTGGCTCTGTCTCTTCTTTAAAAGCTATGGATTTTAAATGATCTTCAAGTGTTTGTTCAAATTGCTCTTTTACAGTCTCTATGGTGGTTGAAGAGTTAATTTCAATGGTAGCAACTACATTTATGGGCACCGGCTTTGCGCTTTCAACCGTCACAAACGAACCGATTGGAGCTAACCCTTCACCTTGGCCTGGAACCGGATCTAATGCTACTTGAATATTTTGAACCAACTCTTCAGAAGCTGGCATAAACTCAGAATTTACAATAACTACTTTTACCGTGTCGGGACCGTCCCAGTTAGGAAATACCTTAACTGCTCCTACCCCTTCAAACTCTCTCACCCATTCTTTGTAGTGCCCGATGTTTCCACTTGTAGCTGGCTCAGCTACTTTGTCTTGATACCGAACAAATAAGGATTCCTCCTCCTCTTTCTCTCTCCCTGGAATAATGATCTCGCCAAGCAAGGCGGTTTCTAATCCATTAATCGTTTCTGAAGGCATGAGTTCAGTACCTACAGGAAACTTGTTACCGATTGTTCCCTCCGTTTCACACTGTAATTGGATTCCATTCTCATTTTCGATTACTACAAAATAAACATCTTCTACAAAAAAACGGCTCCCTATGGGAACCGGAATATTAAACTCTCCTCTACGTATAGCTGCAACAGCATCTTTATAATAGATACCCATTTCAGATGTCCGTTTCTCTAAGTATTCACCTTCACTTGTTGATGCAAAGGATAGCTCTAATACTCGATCTAAAAATCGATAGAGCTTAGCCACTTGGGCAGCACTTTTCGCATAGGAGGCATATAGAGGAGAGATTTCACTTACATCAAATGACGGATCGGTCTCGTCAATCATTTCTTGTAAAATGTTTTCGAATGTATACTCCTCAAACATTAGGCCGCTAACACCTCCTCTATTTGTATTCCCCCGAGTGCCGTATCAACTTTAAAATTCACATGGAAAGCATCCTCAATATGCTTGATCACAAAGTCATAGACTTGTTCAATTCTTGGATCATACATAAGCGCTTCAGTAACAAGACGCTCAATCTCCATAATTTTAAAAGCAACACTCGTTTCATTGTCAGCCAACATTTCAGCAAGCTCATTTCCAGTATCTGCGGAGTAAATCGGATAAGCATAGCGCGGAATACACAGGGCAAATAAAATAAATTGCTTAATAGCCTCCAAACCACTGATCAGTTCACTCGTAAGCCGGTTATTTTCAAAATCAAATCGATAGGTTTTTAATCTCAGAAGTTCATTTACTGGTACTTCTCCTGTTTGGGGAATATCAAGTTCCGGTGATAGAGCCAATGTGACCACCTCCTAGTTGCTTACTCGATCTAAGACATAATAAAAGCCACCACCTTGGACGGCAGCGACTTTGAGATTATCTCCTATCTTTAATGCATTAAGAACTGTATGTGTCTCTATTCCACGAGGCGTTTGAACTTGTACAGTATAATCTGTTAAAGATTTCGGGATAATAAATGACTCTTCTGAGAGAATAAGCTTGTTATTATTCATTAAACGGATACTCATAGGATTGGTTGACACTACATCGGCGTCAAAGATTCTGACTGGATTTTCTATCTCTCCTGCTTTTAATGAGTGCTTTTTAATTTTGTCACTCAATGCCACTTTCTCTCACCTCTATAGAACTCGATTAATTTGCATAAATTTAGGACCCCAGTAAGAGTTATTACTTCTTAAATACCCGTGTTCTTTACAGCCACTGTTTCCTAAGCTAACACAATAACCCGGTTTTGTGATGATACCGACATGTGAAACACCCGACCGATAAGTTCCCTTAAAGAAAACTAAATCACCCGGTTGCCCTTCGTTGTTTCCAACCTTTCTTCCTTTTTTAATTTGGTTAGCTGTGCCATCACCAAGATCTATACCAACCTTCTTGTAAATGAACTTCGTGAATCCGGAACAATCACCACTACCTCTAGCAATGTTTTTCCCTCCAAAGTCATATTTGAGACGACCAATATAACTTCTCGCGAGAGTAACCACTTTCCGGGCCTTGGAAGATCCTTCTGTTGATCCTGGACTTGAAGTTGACGATGAAGATAGCTCTTCCATTTCAGGGAAGTCATTCGTCTCCATTAAATGCAGGCTCATCGTATGCTTGTTTCCAACAAACGTATGGACATCCGTGTCAATGTACATTGTACGTTTGAGACGGATATCATCAATAATTGCATAAATGGCGTTTCCGCTTGTAGCAGACTCAATACCGAGCGCCTCTACATCTAACTTCTTTTTAACTCCTTTTTTCTTATCCAAAATCTCTTTTCCTTTTTTCGTTAAGGCTGATTTGCTTAAGGTTTCCGAGATCTTTTCGAAGTGTTGAATCACTCCAAATTGTTTTTTGCCTTCACTGTCTGTAACAACCGCTGTGACAGTCTTATTTCCTTCACCAGATGTTAATTTGACTCGGGTAGCTGTCTCCTCAATTGATGTATCATAAGTATAATCAATGACGTTATTACCTACTTCAAGAACCCATTGAATATCCTGCTTTTTCAATTCTATTAAATGTACTTTTCCAAGACGGGAATAGATATGAAACTTTCTCTTAGAAACCTTATGTGTATCGATCATTGCTCGAAGTGCAATATCGTAAAGAGACGTTTCCTGATCAATTATCTTTCCTACCTTTTCTTTCGTGTTCACAAAAGAGCCATGTGGGACTTCGAAGTCTTTGCACATCTTCAACAGAATTTCATCAAGACGCTTTCCTGAAAAGTTATATATGTCCTTGTTCATTAAGAAATATTGCAGCATATCATACGCTGTTAATGTAAGCTGGCCACTCTTATTGCGGGACCGGTTAAATACAGTACCGCGAAATAATTCATTTCCCTTCCACTTAAACAGCAGTGTATCTCCCTCAATCACCTGTTGGTAAAAGTGAAGACCCGCGTCAGTATATAAGATATTCGCTTCAATCTTTCGTGCCGCCTGATACCTTTGTCCAGACCACGTAACTGTTGAAACAGGAATCGCCATCATATAATCAGGTTTAACTAAAAATAATTCAATCATGCTTATGCTTCCTCACTTACGAGGAGTTACAGATACCGCACTGGTTTGTACTTTTTTAAGCTGAACCGCTGTCATACCTGTACCTGTTGTTTTCTGAGGAATAGTCAGAACCTGACCGGGATAAATAAAGCGGCCAGGTTGCTTTACATTTCTTTTGTCTCGCTTGATAAGCATTTGTTTATTGGCTTCCCAGAGGATTTTCCACTCTGCGCTATTTTTATAAATTGTCTTTGCAATTCCTGTCAAAGTGTCTCCTTTTTTTACCTTATAAGTTTTGGGAACAGGCTTTGTATCAGGTCGTTGTTTATTGCCTCCGTTCGCATTTGTTTTCTTCTTCGTATCGATCTTTCGAGAGGTGACAAAGATGTATTCTTTCAGTGTGAGGTCATAATCAATATCACCAATGTCTTTGTCCCCCTCTTTATAGAAAAAGTCATCGATAGAAACAGCAAAATTAATAGGAGTGCCTGTCACAATCAAGCGAATCGGCAATTTACTTTCTCTCCAAGCTTCTAAGCGTTTCACATAGTTCCATGGCATAGACAACTTGGTTGGCCTCACCTCACAAAGCGGACTCCATTTAGCCGGAAAAAAAGACGAAAACTTAAATGTTTTCGCCCCAGGTTCCTGCAAGATAGTGATTTCACCGAAATCGGCAAGGTCAATATTTTCATTTTTAGAAGGACTGTTAATTTCAATAGTTGGAGGGAGAATAGGCAACTGGAATTTTTCTTTCCCATTCTGCCAAGACAGCCAGATTTCATATACGCTTTTAGTCATCGGCCACCACTGCTCCTCTCTCAAAGTACTCTTCCTCTAATTTTTGTTCAATATAGTTATAAGCGATTCTACCAACCTTTTCAGCATCCATATCGTTATGATAATGATTAGCACCTGTGATCTGGATGATAATGTCACGCATTCCCTGCTGAACCATTTGAACGGAACGACTCATAATACTTCGGACTGTTTGTGTTTGCTCTTCAGGCAGAATGACTGGAGCTGATTCCGTTTCGTTTTTAGCTCCTACTCTTGCTATAGATACCCGAGGCGACACCCCAAGTGCTCTTTGTGCATAATCTAGCAGTCCAAGTGCCCGATTCCGATGTTGTTCAAGAGGAATGATTACTTCTTTCTTATTCCCTTCACCGACACGGGCAATATGATCATGTGTGATGATACCGCCACGCTCATACGGTTTATAACCACCGCCGCGGGCCCTTGATTTCACTCCCGGATGATTGTGAATTCCACCGTAACGTCCATTGATATAACGAATAGCGGCAACCGCTGAATGAAGAGGATTTCTCCGATCATTGAAACCTGGTAGAGTCCACCTTTTAAATGTTTCTCCAATGATTTGAAACAGACCAACAGAAGGATCTCCTCGTCTCGCATTAATGTCCCATAAGTTAATAGCATTCGGGTTAAATCCAGACTCTTTTTGTGCTATCCACATAAGTGGTTCTAACCAGCTCATCGGCATACCTGTGATCTGCAACGCTTGCATAATAGCACTACGGGCCATTGCAGCCCCACCACCGCTATAATTACCAAATGAGCCCATTAACTCATTGGCCTTACTTTTAGCAATTTTGGAGATATCCACACTACTGAATCCTTTTACCACTCCCATAGCTGACCAATAACCAAGATCAGCCATAACACGAGAAGGTGAATGGATTCCAAGTTCTTTTCTAAACGCAGATTCTACCGCCTTCGCAAGCACTTTCGCTTCAGCTGAGACATCACCTTTCTTGCTTCTCATACCGCTAATAAAATAACCAACAAGCCCTTGGCCAAATCCTTTTCCGCTTACAATATACTTTAGCATCGGCTGTCCAACATGATTATTCAACCAAGTTTTCATGCCAACTGGGACTGATTTAATTCCATTTTTAAAGTTATATACGATTGCTGATCCGTATGTCTTTGCCCCCAAGGCGGCTTGATTAAAAGGCTGATAAATATTTGTTCTAACCCAAGAATTCACGGATAGAGGGCTCTTTCTCATACCTGCAACAAAGCCATAACTAAATGCATAGCCAAAATGCTTGGCGCTCTTTACTGCACTTCCCACTGGAATATAAATGTTTTGATTGATCCAAGAATAAACATCAACAGGAGCACTGCCAAGACCTGTTACAAATCCATAACTGAATGCGTAACCTAGGTGTTTGGAGCTTTTTGCAGCACTTCCAAATGGCTTGTAAATCTTTTCGTTAATCCATGTATAGACACTCACAGGAGCACTGTTCAAGCCCATAACAAATCCCGCAGAGAAGGCGTAACCTAAGTTCTTAGCATTGGTGGAGGCACTTCCTACAGGTTTATAGACTTTCTCATTTAACCAATTGTAGACATTCATCGGTGCCGAGTTTAGTCCGGTCATGAAGTTTTTAGCAAAGGCCTGTCCTTGAGCTTTACCGTCATTGTTTGTTGCAGCCTTATTCTCTTTAGAACCAAAAAAGAGCTTTGATAAAGCTCCTTGCCGATCTTCGGTATAGGTTCCTGGATCTTTAAAAGGATTACTGAGCAAACCATTAAACTTTTCTTGCCCGGCTTTATGCCCGAAAAGCCAGTCACCTAATCCAGTGCCTACTTGGTCTACAGCTAGAAAAGCAGAAAGTGTGCCTAGAATACCCACACCTTTACCAGCACCTCTTAATCCACTTGGTCCTCCACGCCGACCGGACCGCGTATTTCTGCGTCTGCCAGTACGGGTATCCTCGCCGAAGATTGGATTATCAGCAGGCGGACGGATTTTAAATAAGTCTTTTAATCTGTCTGTTAAACTTCGAACGCTACGTGCGCCCCTTCTTGAACGGCGATCCATACGACTCATGCTCTCAGTAATATCATCCATGTCCCTTGATCTGTTTCTTCTAAAAGTAAAATCAAAAGCCTTTCCAATCAGCTTAATTGGCTTAATAATCAACCAAGAAGTAGCTTTAATAACAATCAGTCCGCCTATTAAAATCGCAAGTGGCATTTGTATAAGATTCCAATGAGTAACGATTCCTTTAGCAACCGGTACTAATATACTTGAAATCGCTGAAGCTAAACTGTTTATATCCTTAACCATTTCCTTAACCGCCGTTTGACCTTCTTTAGAATCTAACCACTTATTTAACTTTTCGAAAGCAGGAGCTACATTGGTAATGATTCCACGGCCGATCTCCGTCATAGTTTGATTTAGCTTTCGGCCTGCATCATTGATCGGTGTCATGGGATTATTATTTCGCATGTCATTGAACTGCTTATTCAGCTCACCTGTAGCTTTTATAGGATTATCTATAACACTGGCCATATCTAGAATAGGTTGTTTTAAATCTTCATATTTGGTTCCTATAAGTTCTGTCGCAATAGCTGCACGTTTGTTTTCATCCTTAATCTTTGAGAGGCCATGAGCCAATCTGTACATCGCTTCTTGACCAGTATAAGAGCCCTTCTCAAAACCTTTAAACATTTTCTTGGCTTCATCGGCTCCCAGTACTTTCTTGAAAGCCGCTATCTGATCGTCAGTCATTTCTCGACGCTTGATGTTAAACTCACGCATCGCATCAGCCATGTCATCAAAATTTCGGGCACCGCTTTTGGTTCCAGCTACAAATGCGGCAGAAACCTGTTCCGGTTTCAATGCCATATCTACAAAGCTTGAGCTATACTCATTAAACGTATCTAAAAGATCGTCATATTGATCCCCTGCATGCTTGAACACATAGGCAAGGTTATCACCTGCTCTTTTTGAGTCGATCTTGAAATTCTTCATCATGCTGGATAACGAACGGTCTACTTCAGGAACATCTTTTTCGTGGATCATAGCAATCTTATTGGAAATTTCAGAAGCAGTTTTTAATTGGTTTCCTCTCAGGCCGGTCTGCTGGGCCATATTACGAAGAGATAAGGCGACTTCTTCTCTTGAGTTTCCGGCCATTTTTTTATAAAAAATATCATTAACCATTTTTCTAACTTCTGCGCTGGCAATACCTGTAGCGGCACTCGTCCTAGCATCTTGTTCCATAGCCGAAGAACCAGCTCCGATGATGCCAGAGCCGGTAATACCTCCAGCAGCTCCAATGGTTAACACAGTGCCTTTTAATTGATCTAAACGCCCCTGTATATTTTCAATTACAGAGGAAGCTTGGTCATCTGCTGTGATCTCTGCCGTAGCCCGCTCGCTGTCTACATTGTCTAACCGTTGTTCTATCCGCTCTAAAATACTACTTAAATTGTCTATAGCTGCAATTTCTGCTGTGGCTCTGACGCTATCTATATTATCCAAGCGTTGCTCTATTCTTTCTAAGGCATCAGTTAATCGATCAGTTATTGAGACTGTAGGAGAAGCCGTTATACTGCCCAAAGATGAAATGCTTTCCTCTACAACTCGAATAGTGCCTGTTGCACTGTCAATAACCTCTAGCCGAGGGGTCGCTCTGATCTCTCCAAGTCTTCGCATAGCCGTATCCGTAGCTTCGGTAATAGATTCAATGTCTTCTAAGCTGCTATGGAGACTTCTTAATCTGCTTGAAATTTTATCTTTCATTTCAAAGACAGCAGTTAATTTGGCCAAAGCGATCACCCTCCTTTCGGCTTATGATCTTTTAGATATTTTTCAAGAGACGCATATAGGAATGCCTTTCTCTCTTTTGGCATCTCCCACAAATCTTGCAAATCGCGCGGCTTATAATTTCTCTCATGAATCAAAAAATGGATGTAGACCGCATCACGATCTCCATCCTCGATTAGTTTTTTGCTTCTTCAACTAGTTCCTCAAAATCTTCATCATAGCCATTAATACGCTGTGTGGCATTCATCCACTCTGCAAATTCTCCACCTACTGACAACACCTTTTTCACAGCATCTACTGGATCTACTACACCGTAGGATTTAAGAAGTTCTTTATTTTTAAAGTCTGGATAAACCGTTGACTCAATTCCCATGCGGGCAATCCAGCGGGCTCTATTTAATTGCTCGCCTACTTTTTTGCCATTCTCCTTTACCGGCTCAATACATTCTTTTTCAAGCTCTTCGATCCGCTCTGTTGTAATAGGCTTCATTAGAAATGGAATCACTTTTCCCTCATTATCTTTGTATCTCTTTGAAACATAGACCTCTTCCTCCGTTACTGTCTGGGCTTTCCCTGCCATAAAGAAACTTATATCACGTTTTGTCATAGTTCATATTCCTCCAATTAAATAGTTTGATTGTTACTAAAAAAGAGAACCCTTAAAAGTCCTCTCGCAATTCCTCTGGCATATCGATATCTTCAAATGTAAATGGTAATTCTTCTTCTAGGATTTCACCCTCTGCATTTAAGCCAGCTACCTTGGCACTATCGAAATTAACATCATAAATAGTCACTCTTTCTGTTCCTCGACCAGATGATTTATCATCCAATACTTCTTGGAATGTGAAATACGGATCTTCGCCTGTTTTTACATAGTTAATCATTAGTCGAACAAACTTAGAAGTAACCTTATAAACAGTCAGTGTACCGGTACCACTGGCTCCGACAGTCTTATGCCCTGTCATTCGTCGTCCTAAAACTTTCACTTCTGTCTTTTCTTTTTCTATATTTGCTTCAAAGCTTTTAACATAGGCCATTTCTTCTCCGTCTAAGAACAAGCGGCCTTCTTTACCTGAAATCGTATTACCTGAGCGAAACGCCATACAATCTCACTCCTTTTCTCCACTAGAAAAGAGAGCCTTATTCAGACTCTCCTACTGTACTTCATTTGCTCAATCATCTAATTTCCATCCCGAAATAAAATTTCTCCCCGCTGTCTACTGGTTGCACACCGGTGTTGATATAGAAACCATCTCCGTCATCATTAATGGTAATCTGAACGTCATTCTGCGAATTAAAGTTCTTGATAGCTCCGCCTTCTTGCAAAGTGTTCATATAAATGGTTACTAAAGTGCTGAGAATTTGAATTCCATCCCCATTCACCGGGATATCCTGTCCTTTTTCTTTTCGAATCTTAATCTCTCGTTTTAACTCGCGAGTGATATCGTTGTTGATTGCGTCCATAATGCGGATGATCTTGTTCTTTTGAAACTTCTTATCTTTTTCTTTCGTGAAGGACACAAATGAGTTGATATCCTTCTCAACCGTTACCGTTTTATCACGAGCATCGAACGTTAGCATGAATTCACCTTTAGCCAGTCGCTCAATGATTTCATCGTTGTCATAACGAGGAAAAACATCAATAGCCCCTTCGTATTCAACAAACGTCAAAGACTGATTGATCGTTGCACCGGCAGAAGCTCCAGCAACCCAAGCTGTTGTTTCGGCTGGTGTAAGTGTCCTATCAGGGAGTACCGCCCCATTTGTCACATTGATAATCCCTTCAAAATCTGCTGGAGCATTAGCAAGTACACCTTGAACCTTTACACCTTGCTGATCACGCACACGACGAATAAACGAGATAAAGGCCGCTTTTAACTGTTCATCCTCTGCCACTGGCAAGGCAATAGTATCAAAATACTCTGTTTCGGAAGCAGCTAGAAACTCCATATAATCAAGATTCGTTGGCGTGCCGTCGGCACCGCCAGTTAACTTGATACCTGCGGAGTTAGTCAATTCTCCAGTACCTTCGAATGTAACCCAGGCATTTGCTTTTAACTCGCTTGCATTCGCTACAATTTGTTTATCAACGGCTTTGCTCCCCATAAAAGTTATGACATCTTTCTTTGTTTCATCCACCACATTAGAAGTGATTTTGATCATAAGGTCATTGCCTTTTGTACCGCCATACACAGCCGTTGCAGTGACGCCGGTTGCTACTTCGGCAGATGCTTTTGTGCCTTCATTTACTCGATAAGCAAGGACTGTTTTAGCCTTCTTTTTCGCCTCACGCAAAAGCAAAAGTGCCGGGTCGTTAATATCCAATCCAAGTTTCTTCTCCACATCTTCTGACTTTGTAATCTCAATAAACTTCTTTGGTTCTCCCCAGTTTAAAACGAGTGGAAGAGCTGCACGTCCTCTGTCTCCCACAGATAAACGCTCATTAGGAGCTGAGGTAAAACGAAAATAAAAGCCTGCGCGTGCCTTTTCCTCCCCAGGGACAAATGCACCACCATTCATTGTTTAACCTCCTTCTTTAAGAAAGCGTCAATACGCTTCTTCACTTCCGCCTTTGTTGCTTGAATATCTTTCATGCCTAAAACAGCCCCGTCAAAAACTTCCGGCTTCACATCAAAAAGCTTCTGAGAGTGCTCGCGTAATTCATGTAAATAAAATTTTGGTTCTACAGCAGTTGTTTTGGACGCAGTTTGTTCTGCTTTACTCGTCATGATTTCACCTCACTATCCATTCCAAAGTTCTCAAACGGCGCGTACTCTTCTTTCTCATAAAAATAACGACTATCCCATGTTACTTGGATAATCGCTACTCCACTGTCTGCTATTCTTGTTTCGATACGGTTGATTCTTACATAGTCACCTGTTGGAACTCCTGTTTGATCAATCAGTGGTATAAGTCCTCTTTTACTGTTCACAACGTCAGCAATTCGCTCGGCCTCGTTATTTGCCTGCTGCGAATCCTTATGAAACAACTTCACTGACAAACTATATGTTTTCATAAAGGTAGAGAGCGTATCATTGCTATTAAAAGCAAAAGGAGAAAGAAAATACATGCTCGGGATCACAAAGCTTTCCGGCACTTCTTTCGTATAAACCTTACAGGGAAACAACTTGTAAAAATAACTCATAATAGCTGCCACTTCCCGATTCAATACTCCACCTCCTAAAACTCTGTATCTAACCACTGCTGCATACGACGCTCTAGGCTCCTTTGAAAAATCCTTTCAAAAATAGCGAGCGCATTGTCCCAATAATGCGAGCCTTCTACCCACTTTTCTCTCAACATCATGCCAGTACTAGCTCCTGGCTCATAAACAAACCGATCACCTCTCCAATATCCAGGTACAAAACGTTTCCGCTGAAAGTGACCGTCATTTGCGTAACTGGCATAGGTCAACCGGGTTCCTATTTCTAGCGTCAATCCACCTTCATTAATGGACCAAATACCCTCAGAATCCCCTCGATTAAAAGAATTTAGCAGCCTTCGAGTATCCACTGTTTCTGTGCGAATAATTTCATCTTGAATCAGCCCGAGAAAATCCATTCCAAGACCTTCAAGCCATAAACCAAACTCCCTTTTCAGTCCTCCATCAGCAGCTTTCTCCACTTGTTTCATAAACTGTTTTAAGCCGCGTATTTTCAGGCTCATAGGCGTTCACTCCGGGTAGCCGTGACTTCGATATGATGATTCTTGATCTTTTTTGGAATTTGTAAGGTCAATTCAATGCCATTCCAGACTACTTTGTCGTTTACCCTAATGTCTGCAGACGGCAAGAAATGAACAAGAAACGATTGAATCACCGTTGGATTAGGTTCACCTTGAAGAATGGACTGATTCTTTTCCGTGAAGTAGCAAGGAACAGCGGTAAGGTCCGGAGCCTTTCCATAGGAAAACTCCTCCTCCAAGTCACTTCCCGGTATGCCCCATGCTCCCTCACTCTTATCCTTCATCAAATGGTAGACATCACATCGATGAGTTAAAAGATTACGGTAACTCATAAGGCTCTCAACCTTAATTGAATGCCGCCGCTGTCTGTCGGCTCTGCTTTAATGAACTCTTTCAACAAGCTTTTAATATCTGGCTTTCGAATGGTTTGTCCATTGGCAAGCGTATAAGAGTAATCTCCTATCTTTTCCGAGATATAGCCCTTAACGATTGATTCATCGCTGTTAATAAGCGCATAGAATTGAGCCATTTTTAATAAAGCTAGTCTTACTTTATCGGGAAGCAGAGCAACCTCCGAAAAGTCATGACCGACAATACTCTCGATCTCGATTTCTGCCTCCAGAATATCTTGTTCGAGCAACGGTGCCGGCCGCTCTTTTACTGCATCAAACACAGAATACGCAATGACATCAGTGGGAGTGATGAGCAACATCTATCACTCCTTTTCTTTTTCTTCTTCATTGACGATTTTAAAGTACCCTGTTTTTACCGCTTCTTCGGCTTCTTTCTTTGTTTTCACTTCAACAAAAGGATTACGTGCGTCAGCACTCACAACTCCACTGTACGATAAGGCGTTGATCAACTTTAATTTAGTCATGTAAAAACACTCCCTACGCCAAACCTTTTACTAGAACAGCGGCATCTTTCTCTTCGATAATCGGATCAAAATCCAGGTGAACTACATAGAAGCGCTTATCTTGCATAATGGCTTCTTTGCCCTCAACTGTTTTACGGATTTTCACGTCGTACGTATTCACGACAATTAAGTTTTTCGGATTGATCAGCACCATTCTATCTTTAGGCATACGTGGGACAGTCACGAAAGGAATACTAGCCGGTGCATTCATAATGGACTCTGAAAGACCGCCACCATTTTTAATATTTTCGTTTAATAAATAATGCTCCCACTTTTGTTTTAAAGAGGGAGCCACTAACCAGCGTAATGAGCCATCGTTATATTTATCTGGTAATTGCGATAGGGCATCATAGAATACATTAAGAGAAATGGCTCCTGCATCTTTTGCAGAACGATCTTCTACATGTGAACCGGTAGTCAGTTGCTTTAGCCAACCGTCATTGATTTTCAAAAAGTCATAGTCAGGATCTGTATCAAGAGTCGCTTCATCGCCATTTAAATATAGATCTTCTAGATCGATCCCTAGTTGAGTCGTCATAAGTTTTGTTACGATGTCCTCAAAGCTTTGGCCCTCAATATTTTCACGTAGAGACTCTTCTGTAATTTCCCATGGCAACCGCACGGCTGTTGTTGAGTATTCGATCTTATCGAACTTTGGTTTTTGGCGGTACCCATCGTCTGTATCTTCCGTTTTCTTACGTAGAATACGAGAATCAATACCGATCTTATCGATTTCACCAGCTTTTGCACGCCGCATTTCTTTGCGGATTAATCCACCAAGGGCTGTCGCTTCAAAGGTCTGCTGAATAAATTGTTTGGATTGTTCAGGGTTTAAAAGACCTGAAGTAATCGAACCCGTTGTAATTGCCCCGTCTTTCAAAATCTGATTATTAGTGATAGTCATAGACTCTACTCCCTTCAATTAAAGAATTCCGCTTAAATAATGTTTTTGAATCTCTTGGTTTTGTGGCTCTTCTTGCGTTTGCTTAGAAACACTGCGGGCTTTCTCTACTGCTTCTAAACGTTGATTTAGCGGCTCTAATGCTTTTGCAATGGTCTCCTCTAATTGCTTGCTAACATCATCTTGAGCCTGTTCTAATTGCTGCTCATTCTTTTCAATAGAGTCCAAACGTTTAACAAGTGGTTCCAGTGCCGCTTGTACAGCCTTTTCAATATCTTCTTTTTTCACCACTTCTTCCTCCTCTTCAACTTCTGATTTCAGCTCATTCAAAGCTTCAAATGCCGCATTGATTTTATCCATACGAGCGGCTGAAATTTTCTTTCCGGCCTTTTCAATGCTTCCCAAATCCTTCTCTGAAGCTTTTTGACTCTCTTCTTTGCCAGAGAAGAAGTTTTTAATCAAATTAAAAAAGCCTTTCACTTCATCGTTTTCATACGACTTAGTAACAGGCTTTTCATTTTGCTTTTCAATTGTCTCAGCAGTACCAGCCATTGAATAACCAGTAATAGCTCCCTTCTTAATTTCTTCCCAAATTTCATCAGATGCTTTTGTAACAAGCACCCAAGAGCCCTTTTTAATTGTCTCTTCACCAATCGTAAAGTCGGCCGGCGCAATATAAGATTCAACTACTTCACCGACTCCTGCATTGAAGTCATGCTGCTTATCAATGTTTCGAGCATCTCTCATAAAGCCATGAGCCGCTTTTTCAATTTCTGGAGCAGTCATATAATCCCCATGTGAATCTTCCACATCTGGCTCATAGACAACTCCATATACTAGCTGTTGCTCTTCCTCTTCTTTGTTGATGAATAGCTTCACTTCTTTTTGAAAGTCCGGCTGGTTGTCTGACTTGGTGAAGAAAAACTGCTTCCGGTTGGCCCCTTTGTCCACATAAGAAACGTGTGTGATGTTAGCGTTAATTAATTCTCGCGGCAATACTGTTCACCTCCTTTCAATAGAGTTAATATATAAGATTGCACTTCTCTTTTTCATTTTTAGTTCTTCTGATGTTCCGATAAAATATTTACAATTTTGAGAATAAATGTTACTATTTACCTAATTGATGTAAAGGGGGTTAGACAGTTGAATAAACAAAAACTTATCAAAAACTTAATAGCCTTTATTTTAATTTTATCAGTGGTACTGCAATTTAATGTAACTCCTTCCAGTGCAGCAACAAGTAAGACCGGCTGGGTAAGTATTAATAGCGGTACTCTTACCGTTAGAAGCGGTCCAGGTACAAGTTACAAAAAAATCGGCTCATTAAAAAACAATGTTTCAGTAACGGTATATTCACAGTCTAAAAATGGTTGGTCTCAAATTGGCTACAATAAGAAAAAAGGCTACGTTTCCTCTCAGCACCTTAGAATGTATAGCTTTCTACAAGACAAAACGAAAATATATACCTATAAATCAGAGGGTCAATATTATAAAACCCAATACATAGGTAAGCATTACGGATGGGACAAATGGAGCAGTGAAGACGGTGGTTATATTATTAAGGAAGATAGCAAAGGCCTATACGATGGATGGCCTAATTCTGAATATTTCACTACTCTCGTTTATCCTTTAAAAGTCGGAAAACAATGGACAAATTGGGGAATAAACCATAAGATAACATCTATAAATGGAACTTTAACTACGCCAGCCGGAACTTTCAAAAATGTAGTTACAGTAAAATCAAGTGACGGTTATACAACTTACTATGCCCCAAGTGTTGGCTTTCTGAAATCAGTTTCTAATGGTGTAACGATGAGTGAATTAACTAGCTTGAAAAAGAAATAAACTCCAACTAAATTAATAATTTATTAGAATGGCTTGAATATTAATTAGAGCCATTCTTTTTTATTAATTATTTAATTCCTCGAGAACCTGTCTTCTGATTTCCTCCTTTTCTTCTCTACTCAACCCAAGAATAGATTCATTAACCACAGGAGAAAGCACACAATGGCAATTCACTCGTTCACTGGCCGGCAAAGACGGGTCTCTTGGATAATCTGCTGCATGCCCATTTACATTAAACTTTTCATCAACAGGAATCTCTTTACCATCTAGCTCCTGATGTTCTTTGCGCGGTTTATTTTTCTTCGATCCGGAATGGCGCCAACGCTTTTTCTCTACTGCTGGGCTTTGACGATAGGCTTCAACTTGAGCTACAGATGATGCCGTTAAGACCTCTGTTATGGCGGTTGTTCTAGCACGCTCCCTGTCAAACTCTGGCAAGTCCTTTATGGCCAGCTCTGCATCTTGAATGGAGCCACCTTCCTCAATAACTTTCTTCAATTCCCTTTCGAGTGCTTCGTGGGTGTTTAACTTCATTAATTTGCCGAGCTCCTTGGACCACTCCTCAATCCAAGTAATACTTCGATTGGATAATGTTTTAAAAGGTACATCTTTATCTATGGAATCCATTAGCTCAGCGGCCAAACCGGCTATTGTTAACTGAAGAAAAGTGGACGTCTCTTCTTCCATTTCCTCCGCAAATTCATCCTCTGCAAATAGGTTGCTTGTCAAATAGATTAACAAGGCCTGCAAAGTGATATCTTTCCCTATGTAGGATTTAACACCACCTAAATAATATTTCCTCTGTTTTCTTAAAAGTTTAGCTATCTTTTTCTCATAATCTTCAACATAGTTGGGTATACTTTCTAAACCGGGGAAGTCAGGAATAACATCTGTCAGCTTCTCATCGTCTTCCCCGGCTTTAGCAATATATTCATTTAGGTTTATTAGTAATTTATCCACTTTCCTCATGATCGAACTTCCTCTAATACATCTCGTAAGTCTTTTAAAATATTAATCAACTCCGTTTGTCTGGGTGCCATATTTGACTTCGTTAACATGGATAGCGGATTGTTTTGTTGCTGCTGCAGAGTATTTAAAACCACTGGAAACGGCATATTATATTCATCAGGAAGCGTTTCAAGTTCTTTTCCGAGTAATTGTCCTAATAAATCTCTTAAATCATTAGGAACAGCTGCTCCCGCATTAATAAACGGTGTTAACGCATTAGCTGTTTCAAGTGGATCACCAAAATTCGGCCCCTTTAAAGATAGCCTGACATTGAAAATATTCAAATCTGGTAGGAACAGCGTATTAAGCTTACCTACAATATTATTTCTCTCAGGTTGGAAGACTTGCTCTTCTGTTACTTTTCGAGCCGTATCTGCGGTGGCTTTATTATAGTCTTGAGATTCACCCGTATATAATGGTGGCAGCCGGAAAGCAGATCGGATTTTATCGCGGCTTTTTTGATCGTATTCCAAGAAGAGGGCGTCCTGCTGAAGAATTTCAGCAAGTGGTTTAATCTCTACCTTCACTGGAGTAATCTTCTCATCCCCTACTGACAAGCCTTCCTGTTCTATTCCCTCTGCCTCTAGCAACAAGAATTTATGAGCATTCTCTACACCTTCGATACCATTCATATACTCTTGGATAGCTGTGTAAGAGTCTTCCGACAACATGCCGTTTTCCACTGTAATAACGGCTGGTACATGACGTCCCTGCTTAAAATACAGATAGTTGAGCTCTTCCGCTTTCCGGGCACCGTATAAATGGACAATGTGGCCAATCCAGCGAGGAACGCCATATGTACCGCTGCCAATTTTAAAATGAATAATCTCTGTTGCGCGTAAGTTTTCCGGCGTATTTTCATCAAACTTCCCATTGGTCAGATTCATGATTCGCGGATCTCCGTATTCTTTGAAATACACTTTCTTTCCGTTAATCATCTGGACAAACTTCCGGAATGTACGCCACCGCTTAATCTGTTTCCTCTCACCATTCTCTGTAATGAAATACTCTACTTCCTCTGGAACAGTTCTGGCGCCAATTCTCATGTATTGACCATCTACATATTCAATACCGGCCGGCTGATTTAATGAGTCTCGCAAAACCTCAATATATCCGTTTCCCATCTTTTCGCGATCTTCAAGCGCATATTCTAAAATGGTTTCAGCTTCCTCATCATAGTTTAGATAACGAATAAACTCTTCAAGCCGAACCCATTCTTCTTCAGCCGCTTTCTTCTTCTCTGCAGAAAGAGTGTCATCATTCACATCAAATACATATTCAGGTTGAAAGCCAAATCCAACAATGTTTGTTTTATAAGCATCTATGCATTGTTGAATAATCGTTGAGTACTCACCGATTGCTTTTAACTCTTTCAAATTGTAAGGCGGTTGAACAATGTCATCTCCATAGGAAAACTGAAAGGGATCGTCGTATATCTGTTTGCTATTAACAGAAAGCCCCTCTGTCTTAAACACACGCACATTTAATTTCTGCTGGCTCATTGTTTACCTCCTTTCGCGCTTTGGCCGTTTTCTCTCTTTTTTCTTTTCCTTTAGATCGGCTACCTCATATCCATCTAACCCGTACCAAGCGGCTGAAAATGAATGACTATCGATATTGAATTCATCCGGTATGATGTGGCCGTTCCGGTCTACCTTGTACACAAGGTTTTTCCATTCACGGATTGTGTTTGGACATTCATCGGAACAAATAATTTTGCGGAATCGTTTCATCTTCTTGGTGTTTTGTAAGCGAGAACCCGGAAACTTATGAGCACCAACCATGTTAAAGCCTTGTTTGCGGAAATATCGAATGGTTTTCGGTTCTGCGCTATCAGCAATAATCCGCTCACCACTTTCCCTAAGTTCCTTTAAATCTTCCGCTGTCTCATCATCCGTTTGATTGTTTTTGTAATACTCCCAGTAGATGTACAGATACAACTTTTCTGTATCAACCGCCATACGTAAAGCAGCGTTGAAGGAATCCACAAATCCAAAGTCCATTCCAGTGCGGAAGAGTGGCTTTTCAATGTTGTTTATTGCTTCTATAACCGTACTGTGAGGAGCTTCTTCGAACTGTGGCAGCACCCGCTTTCCGTTCACGCCAAAATGACCTTTCCGAGCAACTCGGTAAAGGTCTGGATCGTACTCCTTTAATTCTTCTAACTGTTCGATATAGCTTTCAGGCAGAAACAAATTGTCATCAGCCGTTGAGTGATGATAGTATGTGTCATTCGTGATAATAGTTTTCTGTTTGTACAACTCCTGGTCATCAAGTATAAAGCGGTTGTTTTGTTCGTCTTTGAAAAAGTGGAGATAAGTCCAGTTATCCTCTCCCACTGGATTGGTAGAGAGAATCATATGCAGTTTCAAGGTTGGATGTCTCAAGCGGCCAAGTAACTCTTTAAACCCAGCATATTTGACCTCTGAGCATTCCTCTACCCATATAAGCGAAACATTGTTGATTGACTTTAATTTCGCTGGCTTATCCATTCCTTTGAAGATAATCTTGCTACCGTTTGGAAAGCGAATTTGCATGGGAGAGCTAACACATTTGATCTTATGATCCAGCCCTAGATCAGTAACGATCTCTTCCACTAATGAAAAAGTAGAATCTCTATGTGTGTCGTACACCTCCCGGACAACAAGAGCGGTCCGCTTTTCTTCAAGCAGCTTAAGGATAATTTTTAAAGCAACATGATAGCTTTTCGATGAACCATAGCCACCAACAAGAAACTGAAACTTTGTTGACCAATCAAAAAGAAAATCTTCAAAGTGAGGGTTTACTTCTTTTTCGATCATGAATCCTCACTCTTTCGCTTGATGAGAATTTCAATTGGGCCGTCATCACCATTGGATAGTTTATCAACCTCAGCTTTTGTCTTTTTAATGTCCATTCTAAGCTTCTCCTTTTGCAGCCTTTTCTTATCACTGTCGGATAAGAGATCGAAATACTTAGATAACATTTCTAATGCCTTCATCTTATCCGCAAGTTTAACCGATATGCCGTCTTTGCCCTGTTTCACTTCGGTTATGATCGTACCGTCAACAGCAGTTGATTCTTTTAAGTCCACATAATTAATCTTTGTTGTTATCTCTTGTCCTTCTTCATCGTAATCCACTACTATTTCCTTTCTTCCGAATGTTGCATAGTCAGTAATATCAGCAAAGGCTATCTTGATGTATTTGTTCAGTACATCCATTGCATCAATAAACACACCTTGTGCCATATCCGCTTTAATGGCATTAATTTTTTCGGCGATCTTAACATTCTTTAACAAGCGGCTTCCCTGTACATGAGCTGTATCTGGCGAGTAGCCCGCTTTGATTGCTGACTGAGTAGCATTAAATGACTTCACATAGTAAATACAAAAAAGCTGTTGTTTATCAGTTAATTCATCCGACTCTACAACAGGCTCAAATGTTAATTCTTCTATTCTCTTTTCGGTTGCATCCTTCTTATTTGGGGTTGCAACCTTTTTCAGTTTGGTTGCATACTTTTTAGGCGATCCTCTCGACCAACCTTCCCGGCTCTTTCTGCTTTTTAATGTTCCAAGCTTTATATCATGCTTTTCAGCTAATGCTTTCAATGTAATATCAGTGGATTCATACTCTTGTCTTACCTCTTCCCAATTCATCTACATGGCACCTACCTCCCGCCAACGATACCTGAATCCCTGAAACCCTTTTATCTTCTTTGATTCCTCTTGCAAGTCATTAAGGAACAGCTGGCATTGTTCGCTCCACTGTCTACCCATTATTCACAATAAGAAGAGGAGTTTTTTCAATTCTAATGGTTTTCATGGAGGAATCGATTCTGTTGTGCTTAATAAAATATACCCGATCACCAACTTGAAGATTTTTCGGTACCCTGTTTAATGTCCAGAATTATTAACTTACAGACATCTATAATACATTTCGTTTTACAGAAACTCAAAAATACATAACAAATGAGTCAAGACCTCAAACTGTTAAAGATCATCATAAAATTAAATATTTCACTCAATTGAGGTTAATGCCTGAGCTATATATTTTTTAATTAATAAACTGATTAATATATAGCTATATACAAAAGAAACTAAAAATTAGAAAAGGTGTGATAAGTATGTCGTCTAGTCATAATGACAAAAAGCAGCATGAATCTTTAAAGGGCCTTAAACAGAGGGGCTACTGTAAGACTTGTGGATCTTATAATTCAACTTGCAAGTGCCAATTCAAAGTTCTTGAACCCCAAATGAAACCATTAACCAGTGACTGTACTATAATTGATTCAATTATATGCTCAAAAGAGGTACAAAAAGTAGCAGAACTCACAGTTCCATTGAGCTTGTTTGGTATATTCCAAAGTACTCCCGTCCCTGTAGGAACACGTTTTTCTTTAAGTGTTAATCCAAACGTAGCTGAAATTACTCACAATGTTGTAGCTATTAAGGATAAAGTGGTTAACATAGGGACTATTCCAGCAAATCTTGGATTAACAGCTAATACGGACGCTAGTATTCCTATTCCTAACGTTACATTCCCTATACCATTCCAAGAACATACAGATTGTCCAGGAGCTTGTCCTGGAGATTTGGTACAGGAAAGTCCTTTTGTAATAGAGGGAGTATTCGTACAATCAGGAGCACCCGTTCCGTTCATAGCAGGTGATGTGCTTGATAATGTTGCTATTTCGCTCGATACAAGCGGTTTTTTAATCAAAATTATCCTGCGTACTACAATTACTGTTATTCGACCTATTATTGTAGATAAAAATGGTAATATCTGCGATGTAAATCCAAATCGTTGCAATAACGAAACTCCTCCAACTTTTAATTTTGACTAAGGTAAATTAAAAGTTGGCTGTTTTATAGACTAAACACCATTTCGGTATAATAAAGATAAATTCCTTATGAAATTTAACTCACAGGTGCTTAGGAAGATCTCTAGCACCTTTTATACTGTCAGAAAAAGACCACACCTTCAAGAAAATTTGCCAGCCCCTCGACGACCTAACTATCATTCATGACTATAGAGAGCACCAGACATTACCTTTCTACGGAAACCCTCGGCTTAAAAGCTCCACAAATTCTAACAATATGGCATACAAAGAATTATTTCTATCCCCACTTTGGGAATAATTTTCCTTTCTTTTATTTATATACCCCCCTCTATCTACATAGTTCGATAGAAGGGAATATTTACCTACAACATTCATTCGACAAATAACGTTAGTAAGCCTCTTACTGCTCCGTTCCTGCCTCCCATTCTAACAAGCCGAATGGTGCTCTTGCAAAATCGTATCCTTTGGAACGTCTGGAACATTCGGAACGTATTCCGCAAGCTGCTCTATAATTTTCTCCCTCAACCGTCTGATATGGGAATGAGAGAGTCCCATATGCATCGCAATCCACCGATAGCTCTTTCCCTCTAGAAGCCAATGTAGCACCTCAATTTCTCGCTCATCCTCAATAGCATGTAACCGCTGCTGAAGGAGCTGAATCTTTCTCTCGTATTCATGAACCTTCTTCCATCGTTTCTCTCGTCTAAGATACTCCTGATAAACAGGATCAGAAGTTCTTCCCTTTGCTTTCGGCATATCACTGTCAGGTCCATATTGACGAACCACACGCTCACCAGCATCGTTTAATGACTCACGTAGTATTCTTATCGAATTCATCATCCAGTGATAATCCTTTAAAATGCTCTCTATCTCTTTTTCGTTCATCGCCTTCAAGCTCCTCCCTTGTCTCGTATCAATTAAAATTGCGATTAAATTTATAAAATAAAAAAGGACACCAAACGAAAAAGCAGTTATAGACTGCTCTATCGTTTGGTGTCCTCAGGATTTCCTTAATTGGACAACTTGAAATTGTTTGGTTTTGAGAGTGACACAAGATTTTCTTCTCTATAATTGGAATAAGAGAGTACATCGGAATCTAAATCTAAGATTTTTTCAAGATCTGATTTAGTATATCCTAACTCATTCACGAGTTGTGGCCCCGAAATAACATCATTATAAATCACTAATTCTAACGCTTTGTTTATAGCTTGTGGCTTTTTCATTAAGAAAATATTATCTAGTGGCTCTTTTTGACGCCATCCTCTAGAAGAAATCTTTCTATTAAGGTTTTGATATTGGTTATAATTAATGACACCTAAATTATAAGCACGGACGACCATCATAGAAATTGATACCTTCCATTTCTTCTTCAACTCAACATAATAGTCCAAATCAATTGGAAAATGTAAATCAGCTAAAAATGATTCTTTAGGCAAAAGAAATGCAGCTGCAAATTGATTTGCCTCTTTTTCCATCGTTGAGAATTCTTCTGGGCTTAACTCGTCCACAATTAAGTTTTCCTTATGAAGACAAATATGACCTAACTCATGTGCTGCATTAAATTGTCTCCTTGCAAAAGAATTTTTATCGTTTGTTAAAACCATGATAAAACGATCATTGTCATTTAGAATTTGGTGTTGACAATAAGCGTCAACTTTTAGTTGTTCACTTTTAAAGCTAGCTACAATAATTCCATTTTGTTCAAGAGTATAAATTATATTCTTTATTGGGTCGATACTTAACTTCCAATACTCTCGTAACTCATAAGCAGCTACTTCCGGATCACTACTTAAATTTCTTGGAATATTCAACGGTGGAAAATCAACAAACTTCGCAAGATAATCATATACCTCGGAGACAAGCATGGAATGTATTTCTTGAATTTTTAATACCTTTTTTGATGCAGTAGTATTTGCTCTAAAAAAAGTATTTTCAATTTTACTATTAAAATCTTCCTTGTAAAAAAAATCTTTAGGAAATTTTAAGGTAGACATAATTTTAAACATGGTATCCATACTTGGTCTTGACTTCCCATTTTCATATTGTGAGATCATTTGTTTTGTGACACTTACTTTTTCAGCAAGTTCTGTTATTGTCATCCCTCTATATAATCTAGCATTTTTGAGTCGAGAAGGATTAAAAGCATTGGCTGCCACCTATTTTACCTCCTTTTTTGGAGCATTAATCCGTCTCTTCTGAGTTTTTCTTTTCCTTTTTTTTCTCAATTGAAGGCTTATCTTTATCCTCGAGTTGCTTTTTAATTTCAGGCTTTAAATCTATACCTATAATTTGTTCTTCTTCAATTTCTTTCTCATTAGATGGTTGTTCCTCAAAAGAGAATACCGGCTTATGCTCTGACCAATTCTCAATTTCGTTCAGTGGTGTTAAGTGTAAACTTGAAGGAGAAAATGCTTGAACTGTTGAGATAGTATTCGTGCTTTTATCCATTTCATAAACCACAAGCACAAAAGATTCGGGATTCAAATTTCGTAAGTATTTTTTTGCTTCCTCTTTGGCATGCTCTCTTTTTAAAACAAGGGATTCATTTAAATGTTCTGCTTCTAATGGTATTAATCCCCAATCAGTTTGCTCGTTATTCTCTATCGGATTAACTTGAGCATAAATAAACAAGTAATGGGCTGGCTTATCTGGATCAGTTGCTTCCTTGCTAACAACTTTATATCTATCCATATGGATAACTGAGTATAACTTCTGAGTAACTAAATCAAAAACAATAATATGTCCTCCAGATCCACGCTTGTTCGGATAAACGATAAAACGATCGTTATCTCGTAACTGATCCGTTATTCTGTCATGAATACAATCCTTTATAAAAGGATTATCTGCCATATTAGTAGATTTTCTTTCAAATGAATTTTTGAATTTCACATAGTCTACTTCATAAGCTTTGGTGATACTCCCCATGAAAACATTCTTCAAATAATCCTCAGAATAAGCACTCCCATTATTTAACACTAAACCACCTCTTTAAATATATTGGTAAGTTTATTTTACAAAAAAACACAAAAAAGTAAAGTGATTTAGTATAGTTAACCAAAAAAGTAAAACGATATATCAAAAAAGTACGCTTTCCTCAAATTTTATTCTCTTAGCCTCTCCTTTCACTGTTTCAACAATAGTATTACCATGGTGAACAGCTTCTACATATTTAGCTTTCCCTTGGTTCCCGTCTAAAATTAAGACTAAAACTTTTCCCTGTTTAATTTTTTGTGTCACAGATAGATCATTTATATTAATTTCGACTTCTTTCATTCTCACAAAAACCCCTCCCGATCTGTTAAAATAAAGGTACCTACACTATTCCAAAGGCCGGGAGTTTTCCTGGCTTTTTCCTCTGCTCGATTAAATAAGGTAAATTTTTGAAACGTTTTGTCGAATTCCTTTTTCCTTACTTTTTTAGTTGTATAATGTACAAGCTTGTAGTTTTTTATATACATTATTAGGAGAGATGAAAAGTGATTACGCAAGAAACGCCTGAAGAATTAATCACTAGGATTAATTCTGTACGTAGTTTAATGATTTCAACTGGCATGAGTAAAGGTCTCAATGATTATGAAACCTTAAAATACAGCGAAGAACTGGACAAGCTTATTAATAAATATCAATTAACAGCCTTGTCCTGAACCTATAAAATTACAGCCATTAAAAAGTGTTTAAATTAGAGATATTGTTTAGTGAGTCACCTGTCCGTTCCCCCAGAACATATACAGGTTAATAAGTATGCCAGGAGCTTTCCTGGCTTTTTTGTATTTTTCTTGTATTGTTGGGCATACCTCCTGTATTCAAAGTTCTTCCACCATCACTTTCACACAGCACGAATTACACCTTGACTGGCCAGGAGAACTCCTGGCTTTTTGCACCTTTCTTGTGACTTCGAATAAACTATTTTATATTCAAGGGTACTCCGCCCTCACTTAATTAGATACGGTCGTTGATAAGCCAGGCAAACGCCAGGCTTTTTTGTATATTTTCGTCCAAGTTGGAAATACTGTTTAAAGTAGTGGTCATCTGTAACCCTCCTCAGAATCCATACAGACTAGTTAATGGCCAGGAGCTTTCCCTGGCTTTTTTATTTTCTTCTTTCCAACTCTTGCTGAACTAAACTCAAAATATATTTCTGATGATCCACGTACTCTTCAACTGGATCACCACCAGCTACATGAGAGCCAATACGCCTTTCTACATCTTCCACCAGGAGAAGCAGCCCCTCAGTCCGAAGACTCTTAATCTGTGCTTCTATTAAAATACTCATTTCGTTCCCTCCGATGCTTTCTTAACTAAACTCTCATTGTTTATTTTTTTCGTTATACTTACATGTTTGTCCCTTTCAAAGAGACCAAGCTTTGCATAACATATACTATCCCATTAACAAGGAGGTATTGTTTATGTCATGCTATTACGGCGGCGGATACGGCGGTGGATACAGCGGCGGATACAGCGGCGGTGGATATGGCAGCAGTTTTGTCTTGATTGTTGTTCTATTCATCCTGTTGATTATTGTTGGTGCAACTTTCATGAGCGGTAGCTACTAATCTTTTTAATATGTAGGTACCAAGCCTAATACAATACAAAAACCAATTCCTTCACTTACTATCGAAGCGTCAAACGACGCTTCTTTTTTCTATCCATTTGTGCCTACTGCGATTCACTAGCCAAAACCGCCCATCCTATTGCCTTAACAGCACTGGCAGCCATGAGCGACCAATCTTGCAATAGTCCAGCTGCTAAGACAAGATAGAGGGCGCCCGCTATGTTTGCGATTGCCCATTTATGAAAAAAGCTGAACATCATTCTCCCTCCGGTTCAACAGCTTCCATAAGGTACCTGCATTGCGGACACGCCTTCATTGGAACGATGCCCACCAGCATTTCTGACTCCTCACAACGGGCGGCTTCCTTGCATATTTGATAATCCTCTGCCATCCAACATTCAATCGCAACGCCATTGCTATGAAGTTCTCTAGATTTCAGTCTTAGAATGTTTTGAGCATTAGAGGCGTTGGTCCAAACTTTAAGTAAAACAAGTTAATACAATATATAAAGTACTTTTCATGTAAAAAAGGAGGTGCTTGTGTGAGTAAGAAAACTCAAAATACTGATCATTCCTCTCAAAATCAAAAATACTGTCCAAAAGATTCCTTCATAATAGATAGCGTAATATGCTCGAAAGAAGTACAAAAAATAGCTGGGGTGGAATTTTTCCAAACTCTTCCGACTTCTGAATTTGAAGGGAATTTAAATATAGAAGTGGTAGTGCATGAAGAGCGTATTTCCCAAAATATCGTTGTAATCAGAGATAAGATCGTAAACATTGGAGTTGTCCCCACAACTATAACTATTAGTGACACAGCCGGCTCCCTTGATATCCAAGAAGGGATACCATTTCAAGAAGAAACAGAGTGTCCGGGAGTCTGTCCGGGGGATGTGGTAACCGAGGCCCCTCTTCAGGTAGAAGCGGCTATTGCCCAGATTATCCAATACAACAACGCCGACCCGGGATTTCGGAACTTTAGATTTATCATCAAAATTATTTTACGAACGACCATTACAGCTACCCGCCCAGTTATTAAATCTAAAGATGGCTGCTTTATTGACGTAAATAGAGATCGCTGTGAAATTCCGTTTCCTTCGACTATCCAACCTCCTGTACTGTTTGGAGGTGCAACATCATTGCTTTCAAGCTTTTCGGCTAAGAATACAATTTTACCGATGAGAAATGAAACATTAAAAAATTCGCCTCCCCCAGAAAAGCACACAAATTAAATTGAAACAATTATTAAATCCAAAGATGGTTGCTTGACTGATATTAATCCATCTCGTTGTGAGGCGCCAATACCTTTAACCCTTGGCCTTCCTGTACCACCTACAAATGGATAATAATTACGCTATCTAATAGACTTTTAATACTTGAACATACTAACCGGCAAAATTATTCTTTATGAAGAGATTAGCGATAGATAAGTCCTATTTGGATTTATCTCTTTTTTGCTCGTTTCTATTGCTCATTTTGTATCTATTACGACTCTTAGACACGTTTGTTCTTCTTCCTGTTATCACTGTATATCCTTAACACGCTTTCTCCTCCTCATCTTCTGTTTCTTCCTCACATAATCCTGATACTCTTCCGTCGGCAAAAACCCCTCATGATCCGGACTATATGCAAGCAAGCTCAATATATGAGGATATTTAAACTCAAACAGCTTCCGCTTAATCTTAAAAGCTTCTGTTTCCACTCCTTTGATATCTATCACTTCGATGCTTCCGTCCTTCTTATGCACTTCAAAATCGGCCACATACTCAATTTTCCGGTGCATTACACCGTTCTTCGTAAAAGCTTCTTGAAGTAAGTACCTTGGCTGTGTCCGGAAGAAAAGAATTTGATCATTCGCCTGCAGCCGTTTCAGATGCGCATAATATCTCGCTTCGGCTTTGCTATCGAACATGATGCCATCCACCACCACTTTCTTAGAGCCGTATTTTGACCTCGCTTTCCTCAACTTGCATCCTTCCCAACAAGTTCACCTTGCCGAATAGCTTCATGCAACCTCTTTTTAAAATCTGCATGTTTTTTCTCCCAAACTTCTTCCGGCATTGAACCGCATTTTGGACAAGCTTGCTTCATCCACCCAAATCCAATGTCATTTGTGACTACATAAGTACCATTACATAAATTGCATGTCATCGTTTTAACCTCCAATCTATTCCTTCTGTCTCTAATAGGTATTCTCCGCATTCTCCAATTAGTCGACTCGCCGCTGCATATCCAATCTTGTCAGCCAGCGTCCCTCTGTCCTCATTGCTGTTAAAAACAATCGGCTTTTGCTTGCGGTATCGTTCGTTAATGATCGTGTAGTACATCCGTTCACGCGCCTCTGTCCAGCTCACTTTCCCGATGTCATCCCAAATGAGCACATCTGCCGATAAAGCACCACTTAAGAGGCGGTGATAGGTTTCTCCCTCATCATCCATCTTCTTCGCTTGCATTAGCTCTTCCATGAACGACACATCCGAGACAACGAGTACATTAAATCCCTCTTTGATCAACTGCTTGGATAAAGCTATCTGCAAATGTGTTTTGCCAATCCCGAAATTGTTATGTTGCTGCTTTAACACCGCTCTTTCTGAAGAGGGCATTTCTTTCAGCCGCTGTTCTCCAAAAACAGCAATCAGTCCAAAGTTATGAGCCGGAATGATTTTCTTTTTCTCATCACCTTGCTTGATGATCTTAAACAAGGACCGGTATTTCTTTGTTAGCTCCAGCATGTCCTTCTGAACCGGTGATGAGGTTTCATAGTTTTCAAAGTTCGCTTGGGTAAACTCCTCTGGGATCATGGACTGTTTAAAGCGTCTTCTCCAGGCTTTTCTCTCGCGACATTCACAAGGCTTAGCAAACTCATATATCAGGCCGTTAGTGGCCGCTTCTTGGTAATAAACGAGCTCTGTGTCCTTGCAAATGGCACACTCGTATTCATCCACCCCACGCTCTTCTTGCTTCTTCAAGCTCTCGATAGGCCTGTTCCACCGATTTGCCTTTGCCTGTAGATCGGCCATAACTTCTGCGATACTGGTAAACTTTCTGGCCATTCTTATCAGCTTCCTTTTCTGCAAAATGTTTATCTAAGATCTTAGGCAAGCAGTACCCAAAGCTATTAATCTTGTCTCTTGAATGTTTCGGTTTAAAGTCAGCAAAACACTCTTCCAGCCAACTAAGCGCTTTTTCAATGTCGATGTCGTAAGAAAGCAACTCCTTGATATACTCACGATCCTTAGGATTAACATCAAAACCCCCAATGCCGGCAAGTTCCATGTAACGATCACGTATTTGCTGATAAGCGTTAGAAGAATTACCTGGTATTTGTCCCACACTCCCATTGGGCAGCTGAACGATTTCGGTTGTAGGCACCCCGCCAGTTGGTTCTTCGCACGCGTTATTAGCAGCAGCAATATATTTAATATTTTTTTTAATATTTCTTTTATGGGTGGCGGATTGCCCACTACCACTAGTGGTCATGACGCCACTACTACTAGTTGTTATTTCGCCACTAGTGGCAGATTGACTACTAGTTGGCAAAACGCCACTACTCTTATATCTTTTAATGGTCCATTCATCGTAATTTTTATTAAAGCGAACAACTTTGGTTTTTCTTGCTGATCCACTTTCGACTTCTTGAATGACATTGTTTTGAATGAGTGCTTTCAGCGTTTCATTTACTCGCTTTCGATCAAGGTAAGTAACTGATTCAATAAAAGAAAGAGAAAACTCACACTCTTTTCTATTCCAGCCATAGGTGTGCCGCCATAATGCCATGAGCAGCTTAAATTGATTCTGTGTAAATTGAAACTGTTGAATTGCATCTAGTAATTCATTAGCTATTTTTGTATAGCCATTCTCCAGTTGGACATCCGCCAATCTAACCCCTCCTTTCACATATAGCAAATCCATTCTTCACTCTTTTAATTGCATAATCTGGATAACACTTGTTCATATATTGCAAGATTAGCTGCTTCAACTGCTCTTTATTTTGAGCTTCCTCCCATAGTCGTTGAGGAAGAAGAACTCTAGTTTGTATGATCATTGCCAGATCAACTCACCGATCTCTACAGTGTCATTCAATTGTTTGGTCATTCGGCAGTAATCACATTTCTCACAACAAATAGGCTCTACTTTTCCAGCCTTCACTTCGATCAGTCGCTCCATTTTCATTTCAATGTATTCATACTCGAAGTCGAAGCGCGTTTCATCGAAATGCAGCACCACTTTATTCGGTGGGTTTTCTTTTGTTACTGCAACGATATAGGGTGTATATGTATTTCCAGTAGCCTCTTGTAAAACTCTTCGATATAAAGCCATTTGAAGCACATAATCCCAAGCTTCCACGAAGGAAACCCAATTATCATACTTAACGGACCAGTACCGTTTATAAAGGTCCTGTGTTGTTTTCAAATCACTAAATGTTCGACGGCCATGATGAATGCTGTCCACTTTGATCTTCCAGTCCGCTCCGAATAGGTGAGCTGTGTAAATCTCTTCTTTCTCCCCTTCTAAAGCGAACATGGCAAAAGGATCTGCTTTTAACGTTTCAATCATTCGGTCCGCTGTTTCAAAATCTGAATACTTACCGCCACGTGATTTGAAGATTGCCCTATTGTTTTCTTCAATGAATTGTTCAAATGCCTGGTTACTTTCAAAAGCTGCATGAACATAGGAACCGACTAACAAGGCGTTGGAGTGGGGCTCTTTGTAAGCCCCAGTTAACTCCGCCATTGTTTTTGCCTCACACTCTATAAAACTTTTAAACTGTGAAACAGAAAAGAATTGTTGATCTGCTTCAATCGAATGATAGTTCTCCTTGGTCAAAGTCCATGTCTGCGACACTTGGCTTCACCTCTTCTTCCTTCCCTTCAGTTTCCTTCTGAGGTTCAGCGTCTTCTTGCTTTTCACTTTCAAAAGACTCGGCTAGCTGGCTTTGTTTCTTTTTCTTCGAAGCACTCTTATCAAACCAATCTTCCACTTTTGACATCCCGTCTTTCAGCGAGTTAAAGATCTTGATAAGTTCTAAATAGTCATACTCCGTAAATGCTTCTGCATTGTAGCCGAATCTTTCTTCAATCATGTCCTGTGTGACACGATGCTGTTCTTTAAAAGCTTTTAGCGCACTAGCTACACGATCTTTTAACGGTCCCTTATTATTTCCTCGAAGTGTTTCTTCACATTCAGCAATCGCTTTATCAACAATGTCTCCGGGGATAATGCCCAAGATACAGGCACGTAATCGGCGGGAACCGTCATTCGCTACTTTTTCATAGATATCTCGTGGATCAGTTAGCTGCTTTAATCCTTTTTTCGTACCAATACTGTGTTTCACAGTGAATGTCTTTTCTTGTCTGACATTCGTTTCAAGATCCCAAGCATACGCCATAGCAACCGATTCTCCTGGACGCTGTTCTAGTTCCTTTACACCAAATGAAATGTTGCCCCAGTTTTGAGCAAGCACTTCCGCTAATCGGATAGAAGGTCCAGTCACCTTTGTTCCTCCACGCGGATATTGGTACATGGCAACCTGCGCTAAGGCAGGTCGCTTACAAGAATCTAAAATGCGCTGTTCTGATTGGAAAACGTTTCGTGGAAATTGCTTTGCTAAAAAGATTGCTCCTTTCACCTCTTCCATTTCACGGGATGCTGAAGCTTGTCCAAGCACTCCGGGTTGCTGCTGTTGCTGATTGAATTGTTCAGTTAGCTGGTTCATTAAACGGCCTCCTTTATAATGACTGATAATAAATCGTTATATTGCTTAACGAGTTCCTTTAAATCTGCATGTGTGCCTACTCCAGCAACGGCTTGACTGACTCCTATATACACAGAATCTAAAGCTCTCTTATCGTCCATATCCGGAAAAGTCTGTTTTGTTCGATTGAAGTGACTCTCTAAACAAATATCCATTCCAATCCGCTCCTCTTGATTCAGTTTTCAAAGTCCGTTACAATAGAAACAATCCTATATTTTCTAAACATCTGACTCGCTCTGCCAAGCGAGTCTTTTTCATTCCGCTGTTTTAAAGGTTGCCCCAAGGTGCTCAATTAAATAATCCTCCAAATTCTTTTCTAGATCACTTCCCCATTGATTTCAATAATGTCATCCCCTACTAAGATTTCATCACCGAAAGCATCCATACCAACATGTTCTGGCTGACTCATCATGTTTGCATAACCTGTTTCCATCGTACGAGTAATTACTGGATGTTCGATGTTCATTGGATTCGCCTTCCTTTTTACTAATAATGTGAATATTCCCTCAAAAAGTAAAATATGTTATAATATTCTTATTCGCCCATATGGCGGTGAGCAACTCCAACTAGCTTGCCGCTTTTCCTTTTGAGGCGAAATAACGTTTTTTAGCTTCAAACTCTACTGATAAAAGTAAAATTGGCTTATCCCCCATTTCCTTACAAAGCTTTCTTCCTTCAGAAGCCTTCATTAAACGACTTGCTGATAAAGTGAAACACATTTTTGTCATCCCCCCTATAGGAAGCTGGTTATCCAAAATCTAAGAAGTAGCCGCTTCAAATAAATCGAAAACCAAAAAGTTTGATGAAATCAGCTTGTATGCTCAAGATTACAACGCTAGCGACAGTGAGCGTACAGAGTTTGAGAATTACATCGTTAATGAATATAAAACTGGTAAGTATCTATCAGACATAGAAAATGACGAGTATATGCTAACTAACATCTTTAAAGCTGAGGTTGCCGATGCTTACTATGATCACCGAGGACAGGCAGTACACCGATCGCCCTCTTCGCTTTTGATTTTTGGCAGAATACAAAGTATACATACAGAGGCATTGATATTGTGAATAGCCATGAGGTTAAAACCAATGAGGAACAGATGAATAAGTCTTTGGCGAAGATGTATTGAATAAAACAGAAACTCCCACTGAAGAAATTGGAGTGGTGTACAGAGATAATACAGTTGTTTAATTTACAATAAAGTCATTTAAAAACGTCAGTCATGCTATTCAACAATCAGGCCATTTTGTTGAATAAAAAAAGGAGTTGTTTGTAGGTTAATCGAAGCTAATCATGAAGATAAAAAAGGATAATGGAGAGGATAAAATGAAGGTTATTGGTCTTATTGGCGGAATGAGTTGGGAATCTTCTGTTGAATATTATCGGATTATCAATGAAGAAGTTAAAAGAAGGTTAGGGGGATTACATTCAGCGAAATGTCTTTTATATAGTGTTGATTTTCATGAGATTGAACGTTACCAATCAGAAGGCGCCTGGGAGATGGCCGGTGAAATGTTAGGTAATGCTGCGCGTTCTTTGGAAAAGGGAGGTGCTGACTTTATTGTCATTTGTACTAATACGATGCACAAAGTTATAGGTGACATCCAGTCAAAAGTTAATGTCCCCCTTTTGCATATCGCAGATGCAACAGCAGCTCAAATTAAAGAGAAAGGAATTAATTCTGTTGGGTTACTAGGCACAAGGTACACAATGGAGCAGGATTTTTATAAATCACGCTTGGAGTTTAACGGTATACAAGTTATTGTGCCAAATGACAATGAAAGAGAGATTGTAAACAAGATTATTTACGAAGAGTTATGTTTGGGTAAGATTCATCATGAATCAAGGAATTATTATAAAAAAGTTATCCAAGGTTTAATCGAATCTGGCGCTAAAGGGATTATATTAGGCTGTACAGAAATTGGGTTATTGGTAAAGCCGGAGGATTCTGTTATTCCTCTATTTGACACAACCTACATACATGCTTTTGAAGCTGTAAATATGTCCTTAAAATAAGGTTATGAACTTTTTAAAGATTTTTTAATTCTTCCGCAAACGGGCGCGATTGTGGAAGAAAACTTAGATTTTTAAACGACTTTATTGTTATATTTTTTAGTGTAATGAAGTATCCTATATCAAAAATTAAATAACATATTTTTAACCCCCGTCCTAAATTTAGAACGGGGTTATGCTTGTTTGAGCTTTTAAAATAAATTACTTTATTGTCATTTTACAAGTGGGAGTTTTGCTTTATTTGCCTGATATCCCTCCCAGCGCAAACAGATGAAGGTTTTTTCAAATTACTCTTATGATTATGGATCATTTTAATAGGTTTATTGGGTTGAAGCCCCTGTTAGTAAAGCAAGGAAGTTGAAATAATTCGCCTAGCCGTTAACCATACATAAACAGAAACTAAAAATAAACAACCGGGCATGACCGCCCGGTTGCACATCATCCTGTATTAATTAAATTCAACATCGATTCTTTTTTTATCCTGGCTTGGATCATTTAATTTAGGCATACAAATTTCCAATATTCCATTCTTATATGTGGCTTTCATATCTTCTTTTACAGAAACCCGTGCCGGCAAACTAATGGAACGCTGGAATCGGCCGGTAAAACGCTCTTGTGTGTACAAGTGTTCACTCTTAATTTCCTGTGACGTGTTATTGGTTCCACTGATTGAAAGCAGAGTGCCTTCCGAATCTAAGGTAATATTTTCTGGCCGTGTTGGCGAGTGAACGTAATGGTTCGGACGGAATTATGGACATAGATAATCTCCTCCTATGAATTGTCATATAAACGAGATTTTCTATTAAAGAATTGCATTCAGTTTAAAACTAGTTTGACTCAGCCATAAGAGTATAGTCATGAATAAAACTAGGATCATGTTCTGTATTTTGCTACTTACCGTCATAAATAGTCAAGCAACAGGGGGTTTTTGGATTCCTTCAGGTTGAAATCTTTTCAATTCACGGCGAAGTAAGCGTTTGATCTTTCGCTTTCTGTGAACAGCTTTTTTTCCCATGTGAAATCCCTCCTTTAAAATTGGAAACATTATTCCCCATTGTAGTAAGAGACATATTCTTCTTCGGCAAAGTAGCAATCGTAGAAGCCAGATTCTTCAGTAACTTCTTGACATAATGAACAGTAAAGGTCGGCTGGCCAGAAATGAATTGGTCTTCCACACTTGGTGCAACTACCTTTCAGTATTACGTCCCCTCCTTTACAGTTATAGCTATAATTTTTACAATTTTTTTATACCAAAATTCAAAAGTGATTTCAATTACGATAAAAACTCAATATTCACCTTATTTTTTTATTTGTACGGATTTTTATTATTCTACTTGTACTTTTCTTGATTTTTCACATCATTTCTCTCATTTTTATTATATTTACTACTTGTCCTAAACTTCCCTTCTTGCATTAAACTGCCCTGTTAATTTAAGAAGAAAATCATAAAAATAGGACCTTCAATCGTACTTGATTATAATTTTTCAATAAGGATAGGATAACACACTGACTCTCCCCTTTGCTTTTGACTTTTGGTAGAACACAAAGTATACAGGCATTGATGATGTAATCAAAGCGAACGAGGAACAGTTGGATAAGGATTTGGCAAAGATGTATTGAGTAAACAAAACTCCCGCTGAAGATGCTTAAATTCAGTGGTTTTTAATTTTTGTCTACCTCCTATTGTTCTTCTAACAAATTCTTAGTGATCAGAAAACGTAGAGAAGCAGATTACTTCCTTTTCCAATTAAGTGTAATTATAATTATTTATGATGCTTCCCTAATAAATACTTAACTTTCTGTCATCCTGTCAATCCAATATAACCTCTTTCCATGAACAGCTATGTTTTTAGTACTTGACTGTATCGTCACTTTACTATTTAAAGCGTTAGGTGTTCTTTTTACTATTGCACAAATTTCATATATAAATGGAGGGATCACAGTGCAAAAACGAGCCATTATTTATTGTGAAAATCAATTTGGTACTATGGATGGTAAAACGGCGAATGGGTTGATACGGGAGCCTGGCAATTATAAGATAACCGCCATTATTGATAGCAGCAAACATGGACAGGATGCCGGACTATTCCTAGATAATCAGTTTAATGGAATCCCGATATGCAAAGACTTAGAGGAAGCAATTTTTTGTTCTAAACAAAAGCTGAATGATTTCATTCTTGGCATCGCACCAGCTGATGCCTTCTTAAAATTGGCTGAAAAAGAAGTCATTATCCAAGCGATGAAATTCGGAATGGATATTATTAACCCTCTTCAAGAATTTTTAACCGATGACGAGGAAATGATGAGCTACGCTAAACAATACGGTGTAAAAATTCATGATATCCGCAAACCGAGACCGAAGAAAGAGTGGACCCTCTTTACCGGCGAGATATTAAACATAACTACCCCAATCATTACTATACTCGGTACAGATGGAGCATGTGGTAAGCGTACAACTGCGAAGATTATTGAAAAAGAGCTTAACGACAGAGGATATAAGACGGCGTTTATTGCAACTGGGCAAACTGGCTTAATTCAAGGGGCAGAGTATGGGTTTGCTATGGATGCTTTTCCGATGCAGTATTTGATTGGTGAACTGGAGCGGGAAATACTGCGAGCCAATCGAGTCGAGCAGCCCGATATTATTATAGTTGAGGGACAAGGTGCATTAAGTCATCCGGCATACGCAAGCTCGTGTGCTATTTTAAAAGGAGCCAGACCGCAAGCTGTTATTTTACAGCATCCATCAAAAAGAAAAGTGTTGGGAGACTTCCCTTTTATAGAAATGCCAAATGTGGAAGATGAAATCAATCTAATTGAACATTACGGAAATACAAAAGTAATTGCGATCACGCTTAATCATGAAGATATGACCGATCAGGAGGTCGTACAAGCAATCAGTGAGTATGAAAAAACCTATCATCTTCCTGTTGCAGATGTGTTAAAAACAGGCTCTGAGAAAGTCATTCAATCAATCATCGATTTCTTCCCTTCCTTGAAGAAGGCAGTTGTATCCTAATGGTTCTGTCTCCACGAGTGGAAATAAACCTCGAAAAAATACGCCATAACGCAAGGACTTTAAGAGATCTATATGGAAGGAAAGGAATCGAAATTACAGGGGTAGTGAAAGGTGTAGCAGCAGACTTCAAAGTAGCCAATACTTTAATTGAAAGTGGAATCGCTAGTCTTGCAGATTCCAAAATAACCAATATCGAGAAGCTGAAAAAAGCTAATCTAAAAGCATCCTTGCTGTTATTACGCTCTCCCGCAATGAGTGAAGTTGAAAAAGTAGTGACATATGCGGATATCAGCGTAAATACGGAGCTGGATGTTATTCGGGCTTTATCGGAAGAAGCTATTAGGCAAAAGAAAAAACACAAAATTATTATCATGGTTGAAATGGGAGACTTAAGAGAAGGTATTTTGTTAAAAGATGTCCCCCACCTGCTCCGTGAAGTCCTGAAATACCCTGGCATTGAAATTGCTGGGATTGGTACGAACTTTGCGTGCTTTGCAGGAGTAATGCCAACCGAACAAAAAATGAGGGAATTCTCCTACTTCGTTACAAACATACAGAAGACATTTTCTCTTGACCTTTCCTACATTTCTGGAGGGAACTCCGCCAATCACAATTGGCTAATAAACACAAAAAACGTTGGTGCTGTTAATAACATTAGGCTTGGAGAATCTATTTTTTTAGGCCGGGAAACAGCAGATAATGATATTATTCCTTCTTTATACCAAGATGCTTTTTACTTCATTGCAGAAGTGATTGAATCGAAAATTAAACCGTCTGTTCCATTTGGAAATGTTGGAAGAAATGCATTTGGAGAATCTGTTTCCTTTGAAAACCGTGGCAATATGAGAAGAGCAATTGTCGGAGCTGGAAGGCAAGATGTGCTAGTTTCGGGACTCGTCCCCGTTCAACCATTTGAAATAATAGGATCAAGCAGCGACCACATCATCATTGACACAAAAAACACTGCTCTGAAACCGGGAGATGAAGTAAGATTTTCTCTTAATTATGGGGCAATGTTTTCTTCTATGACATCTCCTTATGTGTACAAAACATATATCAATTCACTATCTAAAATTAGACAAAAAGAATTTCATAAAAAGCAGTTTCTATTTAATAAACCTGTGCAAAAAAGCTCTTATTTAAGTAGCTAATATTTATGACAGGGACTAGAATGAAAAAGACACTCCTTAAATCATCACTTGGGAGTGTCTTTTTTGTATGTTATATATTAACACGAAAAGCATCCAGCATTTTCTTACAAGCCTTGAAACTATTTCCACCAAGATGAGGTTTATTGTAAACCCCCAGAGAACATATGTTTGCAATGTAATGTCAAGGTGAAGTCAATGGCCTATTCTACAAGATTGGAGGATTACATTTTTTCTTTGTATCAATCCATTCACATTTACAAACCTGAACAACTAAGGATTGAACTTGTTGCAAGTAGACTAGGTGTAGATGTGGGATACATAAACGGTGGCAGTAAAACTCTTCATATGCCTAAACACCCTCTCATCCTTATCAATCGGCACTTAAAGAAGCCCAGTGGCAAGATATTAGCCACGAATTAGGGCATTTATTGCGACAATACGGCAACCAAATGTGCCTCCCTCTTCCCTTTATCGAATTATAAGAGTGGCAGGCTAATAACTTTGCTCTACACTTTTGTATTCCTACTTTTATGATGGAACAATTAGAGTTCCCTTGGCGGAAACAAGAAGTAATTTACCTACTGACACGAACTTTTACGGTTAAATTTTCTTTTGCTGCTCACCGTCTAGAAAGATGGATGCACCAAAAAGAAAGTTTGTATTTTTGGCAGGCTATGGCCGAAGCTCAAGAACACTATTTGTAGCCGTACCCCAATTGAACAATACATAACCGAGCTAAATGAATGATGGATTTAAAAGGAGTGAAAGGAAATGGCAAGTATTTAAAAACGTGGAGAAAATTCATTTCTATTAGTTGTTGAAGCAGGTTATGATACAAAAGGCAAACATAAAAAGAAAACAAAAACAGTTCGTGTTGACCCAGGTCTCTTAAAAACAAAGAAAAAGTTAAATGACTATTTACAAGCAGAATTATATAAATTTAAAACCGAAGTGGAAGCTGGAGAGTATATTGCTCCAGAGAAAATAAAACTTGGCGAGTTCATTAAAGAATGGCGAGAAAAATATGCAGAGAGAAATCTTAGTGACAAAATTCTCTATAAGCAATGGCAATTGATTGAGAATCATATCTCTCCTCACCTTTCTCATCCACGTCTTGATCAAATCAAACCTATTCATATGCTAAATCACTTTGATTACTTATCTCAGGAGGGTGCTAGAAAAGATGCGAAACCTGGTAAACTATCTGATGCAACCTTATATGAAATCGACAAAGTATTAAGAAGTATTTTTAACCGTGCAGGGGAATGGCAGCTTATTAAAGCTAGCTCTCTGAGAAATATTAAACGACCAAAAGTCCAGAAAAAAGAAATGAATTACTTGGATGAACAAGAGGCTCGAAAAGTAATACAAGCTCTCAACGAGATGAATCCGACAAGGAACAAAGACTGAAGCAAAGCGAGATATTTCTATGCCTCGTTGGTATATGGGCGAACTGAAAGACTATTACCGAGAGTGGAGAAAAGAAAAGCTTGCTCTTGGCGATCAATGGCAAGGCGGAGATCGCCAATTTATTTTCCATTGTGGATTAGGTATTCCCTATTATCCGGCTAGAGCTACAATTAACTGGATCAAGTTCCGGGATACACACGGTCTTAACATTCGGCTGCATGATTTGCGACACACAATGGTCATCCTCTTGACTGAGGAAGGAGTTAACTTGAAAGCCATTCAACAACGTGCTGGTCATTGCAGTTCTAAAATCACTTCTGATGTCTATGGTCACATCACTAAAAAAGTATTGGAAGCAACCGCTTAGAAGTTTGAAAAATTCTACCCAAAGAATTTCGTCAACAACTGGCTTTTCTTAAAAAATGACAAAGCCACAAAACGTTTATACATCAAGGTTTATTAAGCATACAAAAACGGGGCGAAAGTGATTTTATCTCCCCGCCCCGAAGGATACACTATTCAAGTTAATTCTTATTAACACTCTAGGAATACGATTGTGTCAAGATTTTTAATCTTCCCATTATGATTAATTCGAGTCAAAAAAGAAGATTTTTGATGAATTTGGTCCCTAATTGGTCACCATGGTGACCGTGAAAAGAGGTGGCTTTATTCTTTATTTCCTCTTTGCTGATGGTACTATCTCAAATGTTTCCTCTAATTGATGCGCTGCCATTTCTACTAATGATCCGTCTTCTAATACAAGAAAAAGCATGGCTCCTTCTATTGGCTCCGAATGTCTCAAAAAGAGCCCTGTCTTTCTGCATCGAAGATTTACATTGTTTTCACACCTGAACTTATCCAACTCTTTAAAGCCTTTAATACTATTCAATGACAATAATATCCTTCCCTTCACATGATATATATAACTTTTTATTCAAATAACTAGAAAAACTTTCTAATTATTTCTCCCCAACCCTATTTTACCTGATGAAATATACTTATAAATAAAAAGGAGGAAAAAAATGAAAAAATTTTTAAAGGTACTTATATCTATGGTCTTATTACTTATCGGTTTTACAGCCTTTCATTCAACTACAGAAGCAGCAAAAAATCCGATCAGCCCTAAACAAAGCCGAGTTACATACACATTGAAAGATGCAAACGGTGTGGCTTATAAAGTGTATTTCGCAGGTGTTAGAGAGAAAAAGGCAATTGCCTCATACAACCGTGGTGACTGGGCAGGTGTTTGGGCCGGAGCCAATCCGGGAGATTTGCTTTACAAAGGGAATTACACACTCTACACACAAAAGGTTGGAACAGGGCAAATTAAACAGTCTCGTCATTATTTTAAAGACTACACATTGAATTCAACAAAGAGAACTGTTCATATGTACCCCTCTAAATATAAAGGGCAACCAGATATTTTAGCGGTTGCAGAAATAGAAAGTTCTAATTCTGAAACTGCTTCATGGTACTATATGAAAAACGGTGTTTTAACTAAAATTGTAGACGCCGGTTATACACTAAGAGCTCAAGTTCTTGGAAAGAATTCATTCCTCATTGCAGGCTATGATAATGCTGAAGGGGAATGGTACTTTAGTGAATTATACTTAGATCCATCTAAAAATATTTTTGATCAATATGATCCTATCTATAATAATCCAGGAGCAGTGATTAGAAACTGGAAAAAGCATTGGCAATAAAAATAAGCCCCACTCAAACGAGCGGGGCTTTTCTCATTGTTCTTGCCTAATTTGCGCATTGAAACCAAACTCTCGGCTAATATTCTGTTGAGCTATCGTAGCTGATTCCATCGTATTAAACACGCCTGTCCAGATTCTTTTTTCCTTAGCAAATGGCTTGTACCCTAGCTTCTCGCCAATTAATTCGGCTTGCTTCCTCGCTTCTTCTTCAGTCCTAAATGCGCCTGTATAGATACGATACTTTCCCTTTCGGACAACAGCGGCCTTTGTCTCTTCCTTATTCAAAAACCATGACAGCCGTTTGTTTCCTACTAATTGATTCAAGTCTACATTTCCTTGTTTTCCCCCCATCTGGGCAACTCCTTTCGTAAGTTCCCTTCACATATCCCCTTTCTTTACATAAAAAAAGACACCTTTTTCAGGCGCCTTTTGCTTTATTAATAAATTCGATTCATGTAAAGAGTGTCTAGAAACCGAATGTGTTCTTCTCGCTTCGATGCCTCTAGATCACCTATTAATTTTCTAATTACGCTCCTTTGCTCAAAAATAATTGTTATTAATTCCTCTTTAGTCATCCTTTTGAACCCTGGTCTCGTAATGAGAAACTCCTCTTCATATCCCATATACTCTAATAGAGCTTTATGAAGATTGGCATACTGATCAGCAGTCTTTTTTAATTGTTCATAATCGGACAGAGAAACTTCAATTTTAGCTTCGTGTTCTATGTCTCCCATTTTCCCCACCCTTGTTTTTATGCTAGTTGTAATATAGAAAATCAATACTGGAAAAAGTTAAAACTTATTTCTCCTGCGTTATTTATCGTCATTGTGAAAGACTTTCTTTAATAACTTTTAAAAATATTTTTGGTAATAACACCTACTATACAGTAGTGTCTGCACCTTTCCTTTTCGTAAAAATACACCTATTCTGTTAGGTGTTTTGTGTCGTATTATCGTCCGGGTGTGTAAGAAAAACCCCCACCTAAAAAGGTTAGGTGTGAAAAGATGCACTCAAGGCGCTGGATTAACTACATTCCAGCTAGTATTCCCGACTACTAAATCAGACGTTAGGATAAAATCTTTGTTGGTAATACTGATATTGTCACTTGAGATATTTTTAATTTTTTGTGCGCTATTCTCGTCTTATCCTTCTCTATCTCTCAGTTTATAACGAGCCTTCACCATGCAGGCGGCTTTCGCCGCACACGGCGATCCGTCAGCGATAGATCTTAAAACTTATTTCCCCGGATAAATTACAGTTCATAAGTCTTATAAAACAAGAAAGCCTACACTGTTTACGTTTTATCATTCCGCTCATATCTAAAAAATAACACCTGCTATAGATCAGCGCTGACATCTAATACTTGATATACGATCTCTTTTAAGTTCGACAGCTTTGGAACCTGCTCCTTTTGGTAATTTCCATTCAATACATTTCTTACCCGAATTTCTACTAATGCGCTGTTTGCTGTAAACATTACGCATTTCCCCCAAGTGCAATTGTTAGTTCCATATTTAACTTTATATTTCCCTTCTTTATCGGGAAAATCAGCTATCTCCTCTACTAAATACCCTTCTTAATGCAGCTGCTCTTGCGTTTTATTCAAACTGTAGTGAATAGGTACCAACACTATTTATTCCAAAGGCCGGGAGCTTCCCCGGCTTTTTTATTCATTTTTTTGTAAAACTTAAGAAAAATATTACTTTTAATGTAAAATAAAAGTATAATATTACCTTTAACACCTGCCGATATATATAATACTAAAGGTTTAGGGGTGGTGAAAATGAGCTTACAAAAAGTAATTAAAGAAGCCGATGAGTTAATAAATCAAATCAATAACATTCGAAGCCTCATGATCTCAACAGGAATGCGTAAAGGTTTTACCGATCTCCAAACGTTAAAATACAGCGAGGAATTAGACAAATTACTCAATAAATATCAGTTAATAAACTTATCCTTTCCTTATAAATCGTAGTCAGAAGCTTTCCTGGCCTTTTGCACCTTTCTTACACCTTCGAATAAACTATTTTGTATTCAATGGCACCCAGCTTTCACTTAATTGGATACGGTCGTTGATAAGCCAGGCAAAAGCCAGGCTTATTTGTATATTTCTGTAGAAGTTGGAAATACTGTTTAAAGTAGTACTCATCTGTAATCCTCCTTAGAATATATAGGCTAATCATTGTGTCAGGGCTTCCCTGGCTTTTTTATTTTCTTCTTTCCAATTGCTGAACTAAATCCAAGATGTATTTTTGATGATTCACATATTCTCCCACTGAATTTTCATTGGCAACATGAGAGCCAATACACCTTTCTACATCTGAGATTAATTGTCACAACTTCTCTTATTAAAAATTTTTAATTTATGATTTTATTAAAGGGCCAATTGGTTTCCTTCTTTGCTTTTCGACTCACTGTTTGATCAACTCCTGTTAATTAACAAATTCTTGAACTACTTCATACAATAATCAAAAAAATGGAGTTGATCCTCATGGTGAGATGGATTGATGTATCAACATCAAAACATCAATTGAGACTGTTGGATGGGAACAAGCTCATAAAAACTTATCCAATAGCTGTTGGAAAAATATTGTCGCCAACACCTTCTGGGACATACACAATTATCAATAAACAACATAATCCCGGTGGACCATTTGGAGTGCTTTGGATGGGATTATCCAAACCTCATTATGGTATACACGGAACAAATAACCCAGCTTCTATTGGTAAGAATGTCTCGCATGGGTGTATTAGAATGTTTAATCACGATGTTTTAGAATTATCATCTAGGGTTCCAATCGGCACCATGGTTTCTATTCATAAATAGCTCTGTTAATCTCAACACCTTTACCATATAGTTTGTAACTAAAGCGCATCGTTAATTGAGCAATTTTGCTTCTTTTGGATAAATAAATTAGAATGCCACCATACTACTCTTAAAAGGTGGTGAATTAATAAATGGATTTCCCTACAATACACACAAACTTTTGGGATGCTGTTATTGCTGTTCCTGTAGTGATGATCCTAACCCAGTTGATAAAAGTCTTTTTCAAAACCCCTAAAACGTTTGTCCCTCTAGTAGCTCTTTTGCTTGGAGTACTCATATCCGTCTTTATCAGCCATAGGGGCCATCTTATAACCGGGCTATTTATGGGCTGGTTTTATGGCTATGCAGCCATAGGTTCTTATGCTTCTTTAAAGACCAGCATCTTTGCTTATTTAAAGAAAGTGAGACGTGAATAATGTTAATTTAACGTCCCTCTTCTTTGGTAGCTGTCATTGTCTGCATCTAATCGGCTATCTCCTCATTCCTCTTTCTTTTTCCCAGATCAATCTACTTTCCTAATGACGCGTCTGTCTGCTCCTCCCATCTTCTTTTTCTCTCTCACATAAGCCCGATACTCTTCCATTGGTAAAAACCCCCTCATGATCCGGACTATAGGTAAGCAACCTCAGTATGTGCGGATACCTCTTCTCAAACAGCTTCCGCTTGACCTTAAATACTTCGGTTTCCACTCCCTTGATGTCTACTACTTCAATGCTTCCGTTCTTCCTATGCACTTCAAAGTCGGCCACATACTCAATTTTCCGGTGCATTATCCCGTTCTTCGTAAAAGCTTCTTGAAGCAAATATCGCGGTTGTGTCCGAAAGAAGAGAATTTGATCATTCGTCTGCAGCCGTTTCAAATGCTCATAATACTTAGCTTCAGCCTTGCTATCGAACGTGATGCCGTCCACCACTGCTTTCCTAGAGCCGTATTTTGACCTCACAGACTGGTAAGTATCTATCAGATATAGAAAATGACGAGTATATGTTGACGAATATCTTTAAAGCCGAAGTTATTGATACTTACTATGACCATCGAGGACAGGACAATACACCGCTCTCCCTCTTCGCTTTTGATTTTTGGCAGAACACAAAGTATACGTATCGAGGCGTGGATGACGTGAATAGTCACGAGGTTAAAGCCAATGAGGAACAAATGGATAAGGATTTGGCAAAGATGTGTTGAATAAATGACAACTCCCACTGAAGAAACATGCAGTGGGAGTTTTGTTTTGCTTTGTTTGCCTGGTATCTATGAGAATTGATGAAGCGTTTTTTCGAATGACTATTATAGTTTTTATAACAAAGCTTGATAAGCTTAATAAATCCTATTGAACTAAAGCCCCCTTTAGTTCAATAACCATTTCTTCTAAAGGTGCAATTTTAATCCCTCATGCGATGCCTTGAAACCTAACTTTTCATAGAAATGAAGTGCTTCGGGTCTCTTTTTATCTGTTGTTAATTGAACCATATGACATCCACGCTCTTTGGCACGCTGAATCGCCCATCGAATTAACATAGACCCTACACCTTTCCCACGTTCTAAAGATGCAGTACGCACACCTTCAATTGTGGCCCTCCATCCTCCTTGGTGAGTAATGAATGGAGTATATGTAATCTGTTGAACACCTACTATTTCTTCACCATAACAAGCCACAATCAATTCATTGTTTGGGTCAGAGTTGATGGATTGAAATGCCTTTATATAACTTTCTGGCAAAGGCTGTTTATAAAGCTCTCTTTTGTTTCCTAAAACATCATCCGAAAGCATATACACAATCCTGTCCAGGTCTTGTATTGTTGCTTCTCTAAATGTAACTTGATTTGTATTCATTAAAATTTCCTCTCCAATGTAACCATAATAAGTTTTATTCCATTAATGATAGTTGAGATATTAAGCAAAAGTCCCCGTTAGTTAAAAAAGCAGTATCACTATTAGGTATTACTTTTAATAAGAGTTTGGTTATTGGGGTAATCTTTTACGAGCCGCTCTAATGTTTTTTGCTAATTATTTCCTATATCACAAAGATTCGATAATCTCTCTTTTGGAATATTCGATACAATGTTTATGAAAGTCCAGATTCAATCATACCTATAGTTTGGCGTGTAATACCAACAGCTTTAGCTAGATCTGCTTATTTGAATATTTTCATATAGACTTTTATTGAATTGCCATTATCATTTTTATCTGCTTCTATGAGCAAGTATTCTTCTTCGTCTATTTTATGAATATTCATATCAGAGTCTTTTAATGGTGCAGAGTTAGATTGAATTATTATAGGAATACAGAATAACCATTTTTGATTAATTTGTTGAATGTTTCCCAAAATAATCGGTATTCATTTTTACATTTCTATAATTTAAGTTGTAAATCCTTCTTCAACTAACCTGCCCCTATAGTTGTTGATGATGTAGATAGTCATGAGGTACAAGCGAATGAAAAACAGATGGATAAGGCTTTGGCGAAGATGTATTGAATAAATGACAACTCCCACTGAAGAAATTGAATCCAGTGGGAGTTTTGCTTTGTTTGCCGGGTATCTATGAGAATCAATGAAGTGTTTTTTCAAATTACTATTATAATTTCTATAACAAAGCTTGATAAGCTTAATAAATCCTATTGAACTAAAGCACCTGTTAATTCAACAACAAACTCCTTTAACGGTTCTCCGTGTTTTTGTAACTGCAAGTTTTAAGTCCATTCTTTACCGATGTCCCTTTTTTGAATCCAAAATAAACATAGATGCATCCTGTCCCATGAATAGTTTACTTCCAGTATAAAAAGTTTTGAATTGAATGTCCCTATACCCGATTTTAGTCATCATGTCGGTTAACTCTTCTGGATTAAATCCGTTATGAACAATATCTGAAACTACTTTTTCATTTATATTAAAGTCCACTATTAATAGATGTCCCCCTTCATTAAGAACATCAAATAGTCTTGATAAAACGAATTCAACATCAGGAATATGGAGTAGAACTTGAGCCATAAAAATATAGTCGGCATGTAAATCCGACGGTCTTTCCTTTTCAATATCAAAGCATAGTGTATCTGCATTCTGAATATTAAAATCCGTTATTTTTTGTTTTATTTGATTTATCATATTTTGTGACGTATCCAGAAAAAGTATAGAATGAAACTCGTTTAACAAATTCATTCCGACAAGACCAGTTCCACATCCAAAATCAATCGCATTCTTACTTTTAGCGTCAACTAAATAATTACGGATGGCATCTGAGCATACCTTTGCAATTTCGATTCTTTCAGGAGTGTCATATTTATTAGCTATCATTTCAAACTTATCAGTATTTCCCATTATGATCTCTCCAATCAGGCATAAAAAACAAACCTAAACACTCAAAAAATGTCATTTTTCAACATACCACTCTGTATATAATAATACAACTAACTTGCCCATTAGTTTAAGAAGAAAATCATAAAAATAGGACGTTCAATTGTACTTGATTATAATTTTTCAATAAGGATAGGATAACACACTGACCTCCCTCTTCGCTTTTAATTTTTGGCAGAACACAAAAGTATACATATCGAGACATTGATGATGTGAATAGCCATGAGGTTAAAGCCAACGAGAAACAGATGGATAAGGCTTTGGAGAAGCTGAATTGAATAGTTGAAAACTCCCACTAAAGACATGAAAATTTAGCGGGAGTTTCGCTTTAATTACCAGATATCTATGAATGTTCATCCTGATGAGAATAGACTTTTTTTGAAATGATAGAGTTGCTCAAATAATAGTAATTAAAGCTTTTCGGTTAGAAGTTATAAGTTTTCTTCTCATTATGATAATAAAGTTATTTAATTCTTCTTTAACTAGAGTACCCATTAGCCTAAGTGTATTAAATAAAATAGGCTATAGGCTGTCTTAGAAATTCTAATGTATATGATCATATTCTTCATTTTCTAAAATTGTAACAGCACGAATTTTAGCATCTAAAAAGTTAGACTTTATTTGTTGTTTGGCTTCTTCAAAATTAAATGCCGTTACATTCTTATAGAAAATTACACCAGAGAGTTCATATTCAACTGTATAAATATCCTTTTTTTCATTTTTTTCCAAAGTAATACCCTCCCCAAAGTTATTTAAAGAAGTTTAGCAATCAAATTACATTCTTTACTTTTTCTGAATTACATTTTAGGGGCGTCCATACCTATCACAGCCCATTCCTCTTTTGATGGACCATATAAACCAGGAACTGTTAAACCTGCTTGGCGCATAAGGATTGTCATTTGTCCTCGATGATGAATTTGATGTTGAATCATAAAAAATAAAAGGTCTGAATTTGACATTCTCTGTCCAAAAAACTCCTGTATTTCCCCAAGACTCTTATCATTCCATTGTTTTTTTACAGCTTGAGACAAAGTGCTACTTGCTTGTCGATAGGAGTCAGATATGAACTTTACTGAAGTCGGAACAGGATAATCTTGATTGGGAGAGTCAAAAGAAAGGTCTGTTCGAGATGCTATAACGCCAATTGCTGTTACAGTATGCCAAGCTATCCTTCCTAATGTCCAATTTTGAGATGTTACTTTCTGGAATAAGGATTCATCTGTAAGTTGATTGAGAATTTTTTGGGTAGCTCCTGCTTCAACATCCCATACTTTTAAAAAACTATTTAGTGTTTGAAACATATTTATCCTCCTTACTTAAATACTCCATAAATATATTCTATATCCTCTCAAGATTTCCTATTCATACCACAAAAAACGGATGTATTTTTCAAATGACTTTATTGCCACTAAGTATATCCAATAGAATTTTTGTTTTTTTAGCTTTCATTTATAGTATAGTTCGCCCATATTAATTTCAAAAGCAATTACCGAACTTGTGCACGAAGTTTTTTCTTCATCGATATTTAAATACTAAAAGAAAAGGAAGTAAAAAAGAAAACAATTATGTCCAAACAACTATGCCAACCAAGCCGACTCCACTAACTACGGAACCAGCTCCTAAAAAAGAATCATTTAAAAACTGTACGGAACTTAGAAAGAAATATCCAAATAGCGTTGACAAAGGACACTCGCTTATGATCCAAAGCATGACCTTGATAAAGATGGATGGGCTTGTGAAAAACAAGTATGCTTCAAGTTACCTATTAAGAAAGGGACCACTTCAGTCCCTTTTTCTATTTTCTTTAACCTGCTTAGTTGTTGCTTTAAAATAAAGATTGATTAAAAACACCTCACAAACTAGTATTCTACGATAAATAAAAAGAATCCATTCTAAAAAAAGATTGATCAAAATGAATTCTTTTCCGACATATTAAGTTTAGTTTTTATAAAAAAAGTTTAATCACTCTCTAGCAGTATTTCCCTACAATCGTTTTTTTCTTGAGGAAGCATTTACATAATGATTAGATGTTCTACATCCTATTACAACAATTAAGCATGTAGTCCATACATTGCAGGGCGTCATTAATCCGGCGTTTCTTAGAATTATAGTAACGTACACCTAACCCTTCTTGGATACTTATCGATTCTCTAATAATGTTATGCCATCTTTCTGGCATGTAATTGATTGCATATTTGCCTGTATCTATTTTTGAAATGATTTCATAAAAGGCCGTCATGTCTCCTCCGGAGCATTCCACCATCAGGTTAGCTCCAGTGCAGCGATAGCTGACGGCCTTTTTCTATATAGTCACACACGAATCTGTCAGTTCAAAATACCACTCTAGGAAGGAGTTAAAGCTTTTCCATTGCGAATTCAATTTACCGGCAAAAAAATCCTCCATCTGCTGGCCCAACCCTAAACCTAACACTTCGTCTGTGTTCTTATTATAAAAAAAGCCAAACTCCCCTTCGAAGTTATCCAACGGAATATATTCTTCAGGCAGGTTTAACACAGCATGAGTTCTCTCCATACCTAATATATAATCAGAAGAATTGATCATAAACCAACAAATCTGATAGATTTCACGTCGTTTGCTAAGGAAGGTCGGCCCATCCTCTGCATGCAAATAAAATGTAGCAAAGTCTGAACTCAAATCGACGCCTAACTTTACCAATGCATGTTCATACTCCTCTGTAACGTCTTCAAACCACCAGTTTTTGCTTTTGCAATAATCGATCACCTTTTCCGATAACATCTCAACTGCTCCTTCGATATAAAATAAATTATCTAAATTATAACCCTGAGTATATCATTCCTTCTTTTTCTGTCTTAGATGGTTTAAGACACTATGTAGTGAATCAAAGCAAGGCACATCTTTATCCTTACTTTGTTTCCAGCAACCCTCCAGAATCAGTTCAATTACTTTACGCTCTCTGCGTTAAATCAAGAAAATTGCCAAAAACCTGCTACTGGATGTTGGACCTCAGTTACCCCTATTTTGGCGAAAATATATAGTGATCCAAAACCAAAAGGATAATTGTAATCGGGATGAAGCAGCGTTTCGGGGTAACCATCTTCATCTACTTGAAATAAAAAAGAAAATGATTCCTCCTTTAGTTTCGTAAAATAATAGTCTTTATTTTGAATAAGCCTCGGGTTTCCACCGAGTTTGATCAAAAAAGACTGATCCATGGATTTTTCGTCATTGCTTATTTCTCCGTCTGAAATTACATGTTTTATAAGACCTAGATTAGTAAACATATCTTTGACGCTTTCCGTTGAAATTGGATGCTCAATCACCTTTATCGAGCAATTCGGATAAACATTGTTGTCCAAATATTCCTCATAGTCCTCTGGGATGAAGATTGAAATCATGCTCTCAGGTTTAAAGGGATGGACGAGGCTCAAGTAAAAATAATATTTTTGGTTACTTTCGTGGATAAGATCTGCTTGACCATCAAAGAAGTCAGGTGCATTCCCGCCGATCCAGCCTGTACCATGCTCGTTCGATAGGCCTGGCTCCGCATAATAGAGAATACAGTCTGTCCTCTCAACTAAACTATTCATACGGTTCTTCATTTACAACTCTCCCTCAAGAAAATGAATGAGGTGCATTTCAGGCTGCACGAGGAACTCTGTAAAGCTGCATAAATCCGCATAAGTCTGATACTCCACGTCATAACAGCCTATCTGACCTTTTTTCTTCGAATTCCAAACTAGCTGCAGATCGGAGTAATGGCCGATATCAGCTGATAAACGCAGCAGCTTTTGCCTGCCGAATTCCCTCTTAATCGTATTGGTCAATGTGACCAGTTCATCGGTTAATTTATATTTTTTCAGCTCACACTTTTTGTTTTCCATATTATGTATAGCAAATGGCTCCAGCGATTTTAAATAGTCGGCCAAAACTGTATTTTTATTATTGATTGCAGTTGTATAAGGCCGCTCGCCGCCCTTTTTACGCTAAAGTAACGCCCACGCTTTGTTCAATCAAAAATTTGACCATGACCAAATAACCGTGCATTAATCTAAAGAGCACTATTTGGTTTGACACTCGAGCAAGAATCTGCCACCAGCTCCGATCCATCATTAATATTCATAGTTATAAATGGAATGCAAGGATTTCCCACAGCTAATTATAGCTATACCAAAATACGGCTAAAATTAATGTTCTTTCCTGGTGTAGATTGCAGAAAAACTAAAGGACAAGTTTACAGTCGCTACGAGCACCCACTATACTAACAAAAAGTTGTTTAAAGATACAAAATGATTAGGATACATAAATTCTTTTTTAGGTGTCTTGGAGCCATATGCATCATTGAACTTAATCATTTCCGAAAAGGGGAATTACACACCCACCTCAACAAACCTTGACCAAAATCTATTATTCTATTTTATTGAAAACACTCTTGCCTCAGATGGAGATTATTTATTTTATGATGATTTAGGAAACGAATTTGCAAATTTTATTTCAATTAAAAACTGAGTAACAAAACAATGGGCTATGCACTTAAAGGTTGTCTGGGCTGTTTAGACCTATTCATATTGTTACCTCTTGTAGTTGGTGGATGTATTGCATACTTCAGCGCAAAAGAATATGACGAGCCAGAGGAATCTGTTACTGAAAAGGTTGAAGAAGCAACTCCTAACAATGGATAATGCCCACTAAAGAAATATGCAGTGGGAGTTTCGCTTTGTTTACCTGGTATCTATGAGAATCAATGAAGCGTTTTTCCAAATTACTATTACAAAGTTTACTAATTTTAATAAATCCTATTGCACTAAAGCACCGTTTGTTTAAGCACAATTATTCACATACTTTATCAGAAATGCTTATTCCTTTATATCTTACTCATCAGAAAATAAAAATTCAATTCGCTCTTGTTTTTTCTTGTTCATCAAGTAAAGTAACTTTAAAACAACAAATATTATACATGGCAGAAAGGAGTAATATATCTATGGGCTTTAAACTCTCTACACCTAGTTATCAGATTATTTTTAATGGCTCTGCTATCAATATTATTGATTTAGACAATCATGAAATGATTGCCAAATTTAAGGACTTGAAATTTGCATACCGTGGTATGCTCAATCCAAACAAAAATACTTTTGTTGCAAAAAGTAATGACGGAGTGCTTGCAATTTACTCTTTAGACAGTATGACATTAATATCCAAATATAAAAAACGGGGTATACGCTCTCCGCAAGATGGAGACTTTTGCTTTGGCCCACAAGGTAGTTTTCTGAACCTAGAATATAACCCCAAAACTTTGCTTAGTTCTGTTGTTGTTCATGATGATGTAACCCTTGAGGAAAAATGCAGATACTTTGAGACTGAACATTTTGTGCTAGATACTGTGGAATATGATAACGAAAAAGAAATGTTTTATATTATCGGGTTTGAAAGGTTATGCTCTAATAATCCACGGGACTCTCAAAATGAATACTTTGAAATGCTTTTTGACGGTAGCCAAATTATCCAGAAAAATAAGATTACATTCAAAAGATATGGGTATCTATGTTATCTAAAACATACATTAAGATGGCATCCAGAATACGCACATCCATAAAAATAAAATTTCTAGCGGGAAAGCCCCCGTGTGGCTTTCCTGCCCTTTCCCTACTCCTGCTGGTCCAGATATAATATAAATTTTATTCATTATTCCCCCCACTTTTTATATGTACAGATGTAATTCAATGTAAAAACCTTGAAGTCCCTATTCAACTAAACTGCCCCGTTAGTTGAATAGGGACTTTTTTGTCCATGATGAATAGCATTTAATCACCAAATGCAAATATTATTTCTGTTTCGCAAACTAGTTCTCCATCAACTGTAGCTTTGCCTTTGCCTTTTCCAATAGGACCTTTTAATCGAGTTATTTCAACCTCAAGACGGAGTTGATCTCCTGGTTTCACTTGCTGTTTAAATCGGCATTTGTCTATACCTGCTAAAAGCCCTAGTCGTCCTTGATTTCCTTCTTTAGTTAACATCACAACTGCACTTACTTGAGCCAATGCCTCTACAATTAATACACCTGGCATAACTGGATAATTGGGGAAGTGTCCGTTAAAAAAATCCTCATTTACACTCACATTTTTTATACCAACTGCTCTTTTTCCTTCTTCTAATTCTAAAATTCTATCCACTAAAAGAAATGGATAACGATGTCTAATAACTTCCTTAATTTTTTGAGTATCTAACATCATTAAAGCCCCCGTATCAATAATATTTAAAAATGTATTTTTTATTTTACCACTTGGTATTAATAGTTTGTACTAAAAAAAAGAATTTCTTTAACTCTACTGCCTGTTCGTATTATAAGGTCAGCCAGATTTTTCTGGTTGATCTTTTTTGTTTAGGATTTATCCTATCGGTAGCCGGGGTA
>NZ_JBIQDP010000019.1:19615-104658 GCF_045370945.1 Pseudobacillus sp. 179-B 2D1 NHS | reverse complement strand
GGGCTTTAAAACTACCGAAAAATCAAAAGGGGTTCGGAATAAGACTATTCCGAACCCCTTTTGTCGACAAACTGAAGTGACCCAAAATAATTTTGGATCACTTCACTTTTTTATTTCAGTCCTGCTTCCAATGTCTGCAGCATATGCTGTTTTTCCTGTTCATCGGCATTCTGCCAGAACACTTCGAACAGGACGCCAAGACCTGGCAGCATTTTCTCTTCATTGCGCTGAATAGCATCGACAATGGTATGTTCCAGCTGCTCTTGAGAACTTCCTGATACATTGGCTAATACGGCGTTGCGTAAGTTAAAATTCATGTAGATCGCTCCTTTTCAAAGTGATCTTTTCTATTTTCACCTGTCTGCCCATTCATTATGCGGAAGAATTAAGCTATAATGAAGCGGCGAAAACAGGAAAAGGAGTGAACGGCGTGAAATTTATCCAATCCATGAAAAATCCACAGGTAAAACAGTGGAAAAAGCTATTAACGAAGAAAGAACGTGAAAGAACGGGACAATATATGGTCGAAGGCTTTCATTTAGTTGAAGAGGCACTGAATCACAAAGAGGAAGTGATTGAATTAATTGTCTCAGAAGAAGCCGTACTGCCGGCAAACTGGAGTGTAGACGGCTTAGAGATAACGATGGTCACGCCTGAAATAGCCAAGACTCTTTCTGATACAGAATCAGGACAAGGCGTATTTGCTATCTGTCACAAACAGGAGCTGTCAAAAACGCTTCAGGGACGCACATATTTACTCATTGATGCCGTTCAGGACCCAGGCAATATCGGTACGATGATTCGGACAGCAGATGCAGCCGGATTGGATGGCATCATTCTCGGAATGGGCTGTGCCGATCCATATAATTCGAAAGTGCTCCGCTCGGCGCAAGGAAGCCATTTTCACTTGCCGATCGTTCAGATGCCGTTGCTTGAAGCGATTCAGCAGTTAAAGGAACAAGGAATTCGGGTGTTTGGTACATCGCTCCATCGGGCATCTGACTATCGAGAAGCACAAGTGAATAATTCCTTTGCCTTGCTCGTTGGCAATGAGGGGAGTGGGGTGGAAGAGGCCTTACTGAAGGAGACAGATAGCAACGTGTATATTCCGATTTATGGGAAGAGCGAATCGCTTAATGTAGCCGTTGCTGCGGGCATCTTACTGTATCATTTTAAACATTCTTTGAAAAACGTTTGAATTTTCTATGAGCGTTGACTATAATAACGGTAATTACATAATAAAAAAGGCAATGACAGAGAAGAGTAACTCATTAAATTTCTTTCAGGGAGAAAGTGCCGCGGACTGGAAGCACTTTTATGAAATGGTGAGTGAAGTTCACCTCTCGAGCCGGCATCAGGACCGCTTGCTGCGTAAAGGTGCTCCGGTGAAGAACCGTTACCTCAATGAAGTGAACATGCTTGGCATGTTAAAAAGGGTGGTACCGCGACCAAAGCCTCGTCCCTTTCCGGGAGACGGGGCTTTTTTTATTGGTTAAAAACATGAAAATAAGGAACTTTTCCCAAAGAGCTGGCAAACAGTCAACCTTAGGGCACTTGTTCTACAAAATAAAGGAGGACTTTCAAGTGGAGCAGCAATTAAAAGAGTTACAAATTGAAGCACTCGCAAAGGTGGAAGCAGCAGAAGAGCTCAAGCAGCTGAATGACATCCGGGTCGCTTACTTAGGAAAGAAGGGGCCAATTACAGAAGTGTTAAAAGGCATGGGGAAACTATCGGCGGAAGAACGCCCGAAAATGGGGGCCCTTGCGAATGAAGTACGTGCTGCTGTAGCGTCAGCTATTGAAGGCAAACAGTCTGCTTTGGAGCAAAAAGCCATTCAGGAACAGCTGGAAAAAGAAACCATCGACATCTCACTTCCGGGCCGTCCAGTAAAAACAGGCAATGTTCATCCGCTCACAAAAGTTGTGGAAGAAATTGAAGATTTATTTATCAGCATGGGATATTCCATTGCTGAAGGGCCGGAAGTAGAAACGGATTATTACAACTTTGAAGCCTTGAACTTGCCAAAAGGACATCCAGCACGTGATATGCAGGATTCTTTCTACATCACTGAAGATATCTTGCTGCGTACGCATACTTCCCCTGTGCAGGCACGTACGATGGAGAAGCATGAAGGCAAAGGTCCAGTAAAAATTATTTGTCCAGGTAAAGTATATCGCCGTGACAATGATGACGCGACACATTCCCATCAATTTACACAAATTGAAGGGCTGGCTGTCGATGAAAACATCAGCATGGGGGACTTAAAAGGAACGCTTGAAGTATTTGCCAAAAAATTGTTCGGTGAAGACCGGGAAATCCGCTTACGTCCGAGCTTCTTTCCATTTACAGAGCCGTCTGTTGAAGTGGACGTCAGCTGCATGTGTGGCGGGAAAGGCTGCCGGATTTGTAAAGGAACCGGCTGGATTGAGATTTTAGGTGCGGGTATGGTACATCCGAATGTATTAGAGATGGCTGGCTTTGATTCGAAAAAGTATACCGGATTTGCATTTGGAATGGGGCCTGACCGAATTGCTATGCTGAAATATGGAATTGATGATATCCGTCATTTTTACACAAATGATGTTCGTTTCTTAAAGCAATTTGCAGAACATGAATAACTGGAGGGGTAACTAATGTTTGTTTCATATAAATGGCTAAGCGAGTATGTCGATTTAGACGGCATGCCGGCAAAGGAATTAGCAGAAAAAATCACACGCAGCGGAATTGAAGTGGAAGGTGTAGAGGTGCTGGGTGAAGGCATTAAAGGTGTTGTCATCGGTCATGTTCTCGAAAAAGAACAGCATCCGAATGCCGACAAGCTGAATGTATGCCAAGTAGATATCGGTGAAGCAGAGCCGGTGCAAATTGTCTGTGGGGCGCCGAATGTAGATAAAGGGCAAAGAGTAGCTGTTGCCAAAGTAGGCGCTGTACTTCCGGGCAACTTTAAGATTAAAAAAGCAAAACTGCGCGGCGAAGCATCCAATGGAATGATCTGTTCTTTGCAAGAGCTAGGCATTGAAAGCAAGCTCGTTGCCAAAGAATATGCGGAAGGCATCTTTGTTTTTCCAAACGATGTGACACCAGGTGAAGATGCATTGCAGCAATTAAATCTAGATGATGAGGTGCTGGAGCTTGGCCTCACACCGAACCGTTCGGACTGCTTGAGTATGATTGGAGTGGCCTATGAAGTTGCCGCTATTCTTGATAAAGAAGTGAAGCTTCCAGAGATCAAAGTAGAAGAAGCGGCTGAGCGTACAGAGGATTGGATTAAAGTAAACATCGACGCGAAAGAAGATAATCCAATCTATATCGCCCGTATCGTGAAAGACGTGAAAATCGGCCCGTCACCGCTTTGGATGCAGGCACGTTTAATGGCAGAGGGCATCCGTCCGCACAATAATGTCGTTGATATTACGAACTATATTTTACTTGAATACGGCCAGCCGTTACATGCATTTGATTATGACCGATTAGGCTCAAAAGAAATTGTCGTTCGTCGTGCACAAGATGGTGAACAGCTTGTTACGCTTGATAGTACAGAACGGACATTATCATCTGAACATTTGCTAATTACCAATGGCGAAGAAGGGATTGCTCTAGCTGGTGTTATGGGGGGAGCTAACTCAGAAGTAGAAGCTGATACAACGACTGTGTTAATTGAATCTGCTTATTTCAATGGGCAGCGCGTACGCCAGGCATCGAAGGATCACGGCCTTCGTTCTGAAGCGAGTGCCCGTTTTGAAAAGGGCGTTGACCCAAATCGTCTGCAGGCAGCAGCTGACCGTGCGGCGCAATTAATGGCTCTGTATGCTGGCGGCCAAGTGCTGGCAGGCAGCGTAGTAGCCGGTGAAATGGACCTTGAACCGAAAGTGGTATCAGTGACACTTGAAAAATTAAATCGTGTGCTTGGAACGCATTTACAAACGACAGAGGTAGAGGATATTTTCCGACGTTTAAAATTTGGGGTCACCCTTGATAATGATGAGTTTATCGTCACAGTACCAACTCGTCGCGGCGATATTACGATTTCAGAAGATCTAGTGGAAGAGGTAGCCCGTTTATACGGATATGATCATTTGCCGACAACCGTCCCGGTCGGCGCAACTTATCCAGGCGGCTTGACAGATTACCAGGAAAAACGTCGAGCGGTCCGCCGTTTCTTGGAAGGAGCCGGCTTAAATCAAGCGATCACTTATACGTTGACAAGTGAGAAAAAAGCGAAAGAATATGCATTGGATTCACGCGAGCCAATTAAGTTGGCGATGCCGATGAGCGAAGAGCATGCATATTTGCGCTTAAGCATTGTTCCTCAACTGTTGAGTGCTGTCGCTTATAATAATGCGCGTCAAATCGACTCACTCGCCCTTTACGAAATCGGCAGCGTCTTCTTGAAAGAGACGGATGCCGAGCTGCCAACAGAAGAAGAACATTTGTCCGGAGCGATTACCGGCTTATGGGAAGAACACTTATGGCAAGGTGAAAAGAAGGCCGTCGATTTCTTTGTAGCAAAAGGTGTGTTGGAAGGATTGTTTGCCGAGCTCGGCCTCTTGGAGCGAATCACATTCAAGAAAGCGGAAATCTCCGGCATGCACCCAGGGCGGACCGCTGTAGTCGAGCTCGATGGACAAGAGATTGGATTTGTTGGCCAGGTACATCCGCAACAGGCGAAAGCTCTTGATATAAAAGAAACATATGTGTTTGAATTGAAACTGAGCCCACTGTTTACAGCAAAAACAGAGGCGGTTGCTTACGAGCCAATTCCGCGTTTCCCATCTATCACCCGTGATATTGCTCTCGTTGTCGATAGCAAGGTAGAGGCTGGCAAACTTAAAGAGGTGATTGAAGGAGCCGGTGGAAAGCTGTTAAAAGATGTCCATGTATTTGATTTGTATCAAGGTGAGCATGTAGAGGCGGGTAAGAAGTCGATTGCCTTCTCACTTAAATACTTTGATCCAGAGAAAACCTTAACGGATGAAGAAGTTGTCAAGGTTCATAACGGCGTATTGGAAGCATTGAAAGAAAAAGCCGGGGCCGAATTAAGAAGCTAATATTTCTTTAAGCACTCCTATCTAATGAAGGGGTGCTTTTCTCATTTCTAAAAGACTGTGCGCCTACAGCCCATAAAGCAGAAAAATGCTTATATAAATGAACAACTTGTCCTTCATAATATAGAGACAGCTATGTAAGAAAAGCCGGCCCGATTGATCGGGTCCGGCTTTGTTCCTTCAGCGCTTGCTCACAAGATTCAATGCTTTTTGTGTGTTAGCAAAATGCTTTTTTGTAAAGTGCGTCAGTGCCCCTTCTCCTTTTTCACGGATCAATCGGGCGGCAGCGACATCCACCTGGCTGCCAGCGCCTTTGGGAATCGGGAAGCCAGCTTCATTGCTTAACTCATCCATTTGTTTAACAAAGGCATAGCGAGCAATGATTGAGGCAGCAGCTACAGACAAGTGGATCCCTTCTCCTTTTGTGCTGAAAAACACATTTTCCCGGAATACGTCTTTTTGGTCTTGTAAATAACGATAATAGGTGTTCCTTTCGGCGAATTGATCAATTAGGACGGCATCGGGACGCTCTGGCGAGATTTTTTGATGCAAATTGATCAGCGCTTGATTATGAAGCAAAGCTTTTATTTTTCCTTGTGACATGCCTTTTTGCTGAAGAGCATTATATTTCTCGTTTCTTAAAATAAGCAGGCTGTACGGCACAACCTTAGCAATCTTCTTGGCAATGCTAATGATTTGCTTATCGGTTAGATCCTTGGAATCACGGACCCCTATTGCTCGCAGTTCATCTAGCTGTTCTTTTCTTACCAATGCGCTAACAACGGTAATGGGGCCAAAATAATCACCAGTTCCGACTTCATCACTGCCAATAACCGACATTTCAGAGAATCCGGGCGGCAATAGGGCAGGCGCTGGTTTCTTTTTCTTAGCAGGAGCAGCTTTTGCTTGTTCCCCTTGCCATTTTTCCGCTTCCAATAGAGCATCTTTCCCTTGAAACAAAACTTTTCCTGAGCGATAGCCAGTAATCGTGCAGGCAGCCGTTTTAGCTGTGAAGATGGCTCCCGCTGGCAACTTGCCAGTGGCCTGAGAAGCATAATGGGTTTTCATTTCCGAAAGGGTCGTGCTTGATACGTTCAAAACAGTGTGACTCATCTAGAATCTCTCCTTTATACTTGCGGCTTTTCATGGCTTCCTGCTCATGGTATGATAACAGATAGGATTCTTTACGAATGGGGGCATTCCATTGTCGAATGAAGAGAAAAACCGGATTACGGTTGACATATACGGACATCATTATACAATTGTCGGCACGGAATCGAAAAGTCATATCCGGCATGTCGCCCGTTTGGTCGATGAGAAAATGCGGGAAATCAAAATGAAGAATCCTGTGCTTGATTTGAATAAAATAGCAGTATTAGCTGCTGTAAATACAGTTCATGATTATGTAAAATTACAAGAAGAAATGGAACTATTAAAAGAAGAATTAAGAGAATTAAAGGGATGACCAATATGATTGATATTATTTTAATTGTTTTATTGCTTGCCGGTATTGTCATTGGCTTAAAGCGAGGATTTATTTTGCAATTTTTTCATATAGCAGGATCGATTATTGCTATCATCGCCGCTCTTGCACTTCGGGAACAAGTGGCACCCGTGTTAAAAGCGTGGATTCCTATGCCACCGGTTGATCAAAGTCCGTCGTTTAGTTTAGTAGCCTCTGGCTTTGAATCTTTTTATTATGGAGCGATTGCTTTTATTCTTGTTTTTATTCTAGTAAAAATTGTTTTATCTATGCTAGGCTCTTTCTTGGATGCCATTGCCCATATCCCGATTTTGAGGGAAGTGAATAAAGTGGGCGGAGGCGTTCTCGGTTTTGTGGAAATTTATCTTGTCTTATTTGTGATCGTGTATCTGGGCATGCTGCTACCTACTGAAGTCTCTTCCATGATTGCTAACTCATCCATTGCCGGCTATATGATCCATCATACACCTTATTTGTCAGATGCGCTCAAAAATTTTGAGTCGCTTGCCCAATTGAACCGCTTCTCTTTTTGAAAGAGAAGTTTTTGTTTTGTCTGGCTTTTCTGTTACTATTAAAATGGAGAAAATGATCGATTTTGAAAGCATGGTGACGACAATGATCAATAAAAAAGATATTATTCGTTTGTTGGAAAAAATCGCGATGTATATGGAATTAAAAGGGGAAAATCCGTTTAAAATTTCGGCTTTTCGAAAAGCGGCGGCTGCTTTAGAAACAGATGATCGCAGCCTGGCTGAAATTGATGATATGACAAAAATCCCCGGGATTGGCAAGGGTACAAGCGCCGTTATTAAAGAATATTTGGAGACCGGCGAATCTGCTACGTTAAAAGAATTGCAGGAAGAAGTACCTGCCGGACTTGTTCCTTTACTACAGCTGCCGGGACTCGGCGGCAAAAAAATTGCTAAGTTATATAAAGAGCTAAATGTAAAAAATATAGAAGACTTGCAAGAAGTTTGCGAACTGAAAAAAGTGCGTGAGCTGCCTGGGTTTGGAGCGAAAACAGAAGAAAAGATTCTTGCTGCCATCGAAGAGGCCGGAAAGCGCCCAGAAAGATTGCCGATCTCATACATGCTGCCGCTTGCTGAATCGATTGAGCGACATCTTGCTGATATGTCAGGGATTCAGCGGTTCTCACGGGCAGGAAGTTTGCGCCGTCTCCGAGAAACGATTAAAGATCTGGATTTCATTATCGCTGCTGACAAAGCCGCTGCAGTCAAGGAGCAATTACTAGCGCTTCCAGGAATTAAAGAAGTGATTGCAGCAGGAGAGACAAAAGTTTCGGTCGTTATTGCCGGAGATTGGGACGTATCAGTTGATTTCCGTATCGTCACAGCGGAAGAATTTGCTTCTACTCTGCATCATTTCACGGGCTCGAAAGACCATAATGTCCGCATGCGCCAGCTGGCAAAAGAACGCGGGGAGAAAATTAGCGAATATGGCGTTGAATCCAATGAGACGGGAGAAATAGCTACATTTGAAACGGAAGAAGCTTTCTATCATCATTTCCAACTGCCATGGATTCCTCCAGAGATTCGGGAGGATGGAACAGAAGTGGAACAGTTTCCTGGATTTGGGCGTCTCATCCACCTAGACGACATCAAAGGGGATGTCCATATGCATACGACTTGGTCAGATGGGGCCTATTCGCTCGAAGAAATGGTAGAGGCCTGTCGGGCTAAGGGATATGAGTATATGGCCATTACTGATCACTCGCGTTTTTTAAAGGTAGCCAACGGTTTGTCGATTGAGCGACTGCTAAAGCAAAATGAAGAAATTCGCCAGCTAAACGCGCAATACGAAGATATTGAAATTTTGTCGGGGATTGAAATGGACATCCTTCCAGATGGCACATTGGATTACGATGATGAAATATTGAGCCAGCTCGATTTTGTTATCGCTTCAATCCACTCAAGTTTTTCACAACCATGTGAAACGATTATGGAACGGTTGAAAACAGCTTTGTTGAATCCACATGTTGATTTGATTGCCCATCCAACCGGCCGGCTGATTGGGCGGCGTGACGGTTACGATGTAGATATGGAGAGGCTTATCCAACTGGCAAAAGAAACAAATACGGCTCTTGAATTGAATGCTAATCCACATCGATTAGATCTATCTGCAGAACATTTGAAGCAGGCTCAGGCTGCCGGCGTGAAAATATTTATTAATACAGATGCCCATGCCATTGAACATCTTGACTTCATGGAAGTTGGGGCTAAGGCTGCAAGAAAAGGATGGCTCCGTTCAGAAACGGTTGTCAACACTTACAGCAAAGAAGAATTTTTAGCATTTATTAATCGAAACAAATAGGGAGGAATCCTGTTACGTGAATAAGAAGGTATTAAAAACTCTTGAGTTTGACAAAATTAAGCAGCAGCTTGCTGAACATGCGGCTTCCAGCTTAGGGAGAGAGCAGGCAGAAGGATTGAAGCCATCTGTCTCTTACGATGAAGTAGTCCGTCTCCAGGAAGAAACCGATGAGGCGGCGCGCGTGCTTCGTCTTAAGGGGCATGCACCGCTCGGCGGTATTTATAATGTCCGGCCACAAGTAAAACGGGCACAAATCGGCGGTATGTTGAATGGAATGGAATTTGTCCAAGTAGCAAGCACCATTTATGCTGGCCGTATGATGAAGCAATTTATTCATGATTTAGTGGAAGAAGGGGAAGGCTTACCGATCCTTTCTGAAAAAGCAGAGCAGCTGCCGGTGTTGACACCGCTTGAACACCGGATTAAACATACAGTTGATGAGCATGGCGGCGTTCTTGACTCGGCCAGTGAAACTCTTCGTCATATCCGCCAGCAGCTTCGTGCGAATGAAAGCCGAATTCGCGGAAAGCTTGAGAGTTTGATTCGCGGAAGCAATGCTCAAAAGATGCTCTCCGATACCATTATTACAATTAGAAACGACCGCTACGTAATTCCTGTAAAGCAGGAGTACAGAGGACACTACGGCGGCATTGTTCATGACCAGTCTTCATCCGGACAAACGCTATTTATTGAACCCGAGTCTATTGTGCAAATGAATAACCAAATCCGGGAGTTTAAATTGAAGGAACAATTGGAGATTGAACGGATTTTCACTGAATTAACGGTGGAAGTTGAACAGCATGGAGAAGAGCTCTATTATTTAACCGGCTTGCTTGGCGAACTTGATTTTATGTTTATGAAAGCAAAGTTCGGCCGGGTAATTAAAGGGTCAAAACCGTTAGTGAATGAAAACGGCTATATTCGTCTGAATAAAGCTCGTCACCCGCTTTTGCCTATCGATGAGGCAGTAGCAAATGATATTGAATTTGGAAAAGAATATACGACGATCTTAATTACTGGACCGAACACCGGAGGAAAAACAGTAACATTAAAAACTGTCGGTCTTACAACACTCATGGCTCAGGCCGGCCTGCCTATTCCGGCCCTTGATGGATCAGAAACAGCTGTGTTTGGCTCCATTTTTGCTGATATTGGGGATGAGCAATCTATTGAACAAAGCTTGAGTACCTTTTCATCCCATATGGTGAACATTGTTGACATTTTAGAGCAGGTAGACCATGACAGCCTGGTGTTGTTTGATGAGCTTGGCGCCGGTACTGATCCTCAGGAAGGGGCGGCTCTTGCGATGGCTATCCTCGACGATGTGCATAATCGTGGCGCTCGTGTCATCGCGACTACCCATTATCCGGAACTGAAGGCGTATGGTTACAACCGTGAAGGGGTTGTCAATGCAAGTGTTGAATTTAACGTGGAAACGCTCAGTCCTACGTACCGGCTGTTAATTGGTGTGCCGGGACGAAGCAATGCCTTTGAAATTTCCAGCCGTCTAGGCCTTAATGACAATGTTATTCAGCAGGCGCGAAGCTTGATTGGTGCGGATACAAATGAAGTAGATCAGATGATTGCTTCGCTCGAGCAAGCGCGCAGAAAAGCGGAAGAGGAAGAACGAGAAGCTCGTGAATATTTGAAAATGGCTGAACAGTTCCATAAAGAAATGCAAAAGCAAATGCAAGAATATTATGCCCATAAAGAGGAGCTTGCTGAAAAGGCGCGCAAGCAAGCGGCAGATATTGTGGAGAAAGCGAAAGCAGAAGCCGAAGAGGTGATTCGTGACCTGCGCACGATGAGGCTTGAGAAGCAGGCAGATGTGAAGGAACATGAATTGATTGAAGCCAAGCGACGTTTGACAGAAGCGGTACCAGAGACGAAGAAAGCACCGAAGAAGAAGGTAGCATCTACGGAACGAGTGCTAAAGCCGGGAGATGAAGTAAAAGTTCTTAGTTTTGATCAAAAGGGGACGCTTCTTGAAAAGGCCGGGGACAAAGAATGGAATGTGCAAATCGGCATCATGAAAATGAAGGTGAAAGAAAGCGATCTGCAATTTATGAAGTCAGAGAAAAAAGCAGAGCCGAAACCGCTTGCCACGGTGCGTGGAAAAGATTATCATGTCAGCCTCGAACTTGACTTGCGCGGCGAGCGTTATGAAGATGCATTAGCAAGGTTGGAGAAATATATTGATGACGCTTTGCTTGCCGGATATCCGCGTGTTTCTATCATTCACGGCAAAGGAACAGGAGCGCTCAGAAAAGGCGTTCAGGATTATTTGAAAAATCATCGCTCGGTAAAACGCACGCGCTTTGGTGAAGCTGGAGAAGGTGGCAGCGGCGTGACTGTCGTCGAATTAAAATAAGAGGGGCTTTATATGTATGAACCAGTTTTGGGAAAATGAATTTATACAGCTTGCCGGTTATTACAGTGTCGTTGTTGTCTGTATTATACTAGCGTTAGCCTTGTTTGAACTGGTAACTAAATACCGCAACTGGGAAGAAATAAAAAAAGGAAATATGGCTGTTGCAATGGCAACTGGCGGAAAAATATTTGGACTGGCAAACATTTTCCGCCACTCTATTGCCCATAACGATACGGTGTTGACAATGATTGGATGGGGAGCATTTGGCTTTGTTTTATTGCTAGCGGGTTATTTTATTTTTGAGTTTTTAACTCCCCGTTTTAAAATTGATGAAGAAATTGAAAATGACAATCGTGCTGTCGGCTTTATCTCTATGGTTATTTCTGTCGGGTTGTCTTATGTCATCGGTGCAGCTTTAGATTAATAAGGAGCATAAGAACTATGGAAACATTAGCGAAAGTATTGCTGGCCCTGTGTGGCGTTTTTCTTATCATCGGTATAATTTATTTAACATTTATCGCCTAAAACGAAAAAACCTTTTCTAGTATATTCAGAAAAGGTTTTTTCATTTAGATAATAAGTGGATCCTGTTTATGGGTGAAGGGTGAAGGGCGTGTAATCATCTCGTTCTGCTCTTTTACTTGCGAGATGACAAAAAGGGCATCTGTTAAAAATGAAAGTGTTTCTTTCATAAAGGGTCCTTTATTTAACATTAAACAATCAAATTCACTTCCAAAGGACAAATCGGCCAATTCGGAACGAGAAGGGATTCCTTTTTTAGCTAATGATTCTAACACTTGTGTGGCAAGGATAACCGGCACATGAGAGGCACGGCATAGCGATAAAATTTCTTCTTGGACCACTGGCAATTGCTGAAAACCTATCTCGATTGCTAAATCGCCTCTTGCTATCATAATGCCAAATTTTGAAAAAGTCAGCCCTTCCAGCAGAATGGATGAGAAGTTATGAATCGCTTCTTTCGTTTCAATTTTGGCAACGACAGCTAATTCTTTTTTTGGATATCTTTGAAGAAGTTCCTGCAGCTTTCTCAGGTCTTCGGGGCCATGTACAAATGAGATGCCTGCTATATCTGCGTGCTCACAGATAAATGCAAGATCTTTCTCATCTTTTTCTGTTAAGGCCGGAACCGTTAGATGAACCTTGCAGTCAGGAAGGTTGATTCCTTTGTTTTCTTTAATGGTTAGGCTCATGTCTGGCGATAAGATCTCTGCCACAATAAATTCATCGTTGTGCTCTCTTACTACAGACTGTATTTTGCCATCATCAATAAAGATTCTGTCCCCTTCCCGGACAGATGCAAACGCTTCGGGGAGACTAACTGAAAGGCAGGCAGCTACTGGACCGGCGACAGGAAAGCCCTCCATTTCGCTATTTAAATAAATTTTTAAAAAGTCCCCCTTTTTGACTTTAATTTGAATCGGTGATTTCTCCAAGTTAGTTACGAGTAATTCTATTTGGCCGTCCGTGCTGCTAAGTTTTGTATTCTCATAAATATAAGCAGTTTCTTCAAGACTTACAACTAAACCGCTGGGGGAGATCTCAGTAATTAAGAATTTTCTCCTTTTGTTCCGGAGATCAATAAAGTAGAGAAAATCTCCTTCGCTGAAATGCCGGAATTGTTCACAAGGACAGGTGTGAAGAATAAAATCATATTCCTCGTCATATAATCGTTTTGTCGTCGTTGGCTGCCAGCTTATAAGGCCTTTTTTCTTTTCAAGAGGACGGCCGAATCGATCTTTTTTTATTCCTAATTTTAAAGGATAGGTTGTTTTTTGTAGCGGGCCAATTCTAATTTTTGGGCCTGAAAGATCCATATAAATTTGGCACTTCTTCTCCTCATATTCTCCTTTCCTTCTTAATTGATCTTCCGCGCAACGAATCGCATCGATCACTTTTTTCCATGCTGATGCCTCGCCGTAAGCACAGTTAATTCGGGCAATGGACATCCCATTCAGCAAAAACCGCTTGATAGCGGAGGGAGAGGCCATTTGGCTGTCTAACGTGACCATCACATGAGGCAAATTTGGGTAGCGTCTTTTTCCGAATACGTCTTCACTGCGCTCTCTTGATAGCGCATGCACCTCTTGGGAAGGAGGAGACGGGGGAGGAAAGCTGTCTAAATGGGAACAAAGGGTACGTAGGCTTTGGATGACATACTGCTCTGAGCTCAAACAGAGCCCTCTATTACGAAGAGCGGTTGCAAATTTAGAATGTATATTGTTTTTATAGGCGAGGTAGGCCAGTAAGTTCTGTGCGCTGAACGGATGGAGGACACGTGGGTGCATAAACGGGGCAAGTGCTGCCTGATTCACCGCTTTTTCATATAGTGTCCACGCCAGCTTAACTAATTCATCATGGGAAAAGTCGCACATTTATCTATCCACCCCAGTGTAAAAGTGATTCATCCTTTATTTTATTCAGGAGATATGGAATTTTTTCTTACCGTCTGGTAGGAAAAATAGCAACTCCAACCCCTTTGATTTCTGCTATAAAAATACAAAACTCCTTGAACATCAAGGAGTTTATTCAATATTAAGAAGTCGTTTGCAATGATATTGTTTTGGAGTGATAATTCTTAACAGGCCATTTTTATAAGTGGCTCTAGTCTCTTTTTCTGAAATAAGAAAAGGCAGTGTGATGAATTTCTCCATTCTTTGCAAGGTTTGTTTTTTATGAAAGTAGGCCTTTTTATCATCATGTTCTTCGATCGTCCCTGAACTTTCCGCTGAAATGCGTAACCGGTCTCCGAGTATTTCGACTTGAATCTGCGCCCGTTCATACCCTGGCAGGTCCGCCTCGATAATGATATCGGAATCTGTTTCATACGAGTCAACAGAGAACAACATATTATGATGGATAAACGTGTCTAGATATTTAAATGATTCACCGAAAAAAGAGTCAATAGACTTTACCAAATGATGAAGTGAACCATCGAATAATCCTGGAAGGTTGCTTTTCTTAAATGACATCATACATCTGCCCCTTTCCTATTAGCTATCAATAACAAAATATGTTGAAAAGGGCGAAATGCGACTATTTATTGGTCAGCTTTAAACATTTCTTGTTATGCAAACCCATTCAATTGAAAAAACAGGGATCTGTTTATCGGTTGAGCTTTACCTCTTTATTTATCAAATTTGGAGGAAGCTTTCCGCTCAAACCTGCTTGAAGATTGTTAGCGGCTACTACAGACATCTTATGTTCGGTTTCAGCTGTAGATGAGCCAATATGCGGCAATGTAACTAGGTTCTTGCATGTTAAAAGTTTATGGCCGGCAGGAAGAGGCTCTTCTGTAAATACATCGGTGCCTGCCGCCCAAATTGTTCCGTTTTCAAGCGCATGATAAAGGGCGTCTTCATCTACGTTTTGTCCTCGTGAGCCGTTAATAAAGATAGCCGTTTGTTTCATCTTTTTAAATTCCTCATGGCTAATGAGTTGTTTGGTTTCAGGAGAGGCTGGCACCATTAAACAGACAAAATCGGACTCTGCAAGCAGCTCATCCATCGAAACATAGGAAGCGTTTAACCAATTTTCTGCCTCAAGCTTTCTTGAACGGTTATGATAGAGAATCTCCATATCGAATCCAAAGTGACCCCGTTTGGCAATTGCCTGTCCAATCCGGCCCATCCCGATAATGCCGAGCTTTTTATGGTGAACATCCATTCCGAAAAGGTGAGGAGGCAAAAGTTCGTTCCACTGTTCGCTTTTTACATAATGATCCAGTTCAGCGATTCGGCGGGCTGCCGCAAGGAGAAGCCCAAAGATTGCATCTGCTGTTGTATCAGTCAGCACATCCGGCGTATTCGTTGCCATAATGCCGCGCTGTGATAGCTCGTCTACTGGCAGGTTGTCATAGCCAACAGAAACGTTAGAAATAATTTTTAATTCAGGAGCTAGATCAAGCAGCTCCTTTGTCACTTTTAGATCAAGCCCAATCACGCCAGAAGCTTTCTTCAGCGTTTGGACAAAAAAAGGATCATCCAGGTATTCGTTTTTTTCAAAGTATATGACTTCATAGTCTTCTTTCAGTTGTGTAATTACTTCAGGAGATACGCGATTATAAGCAAGAATAACCTTCTTCATAGTTACACCCCTCTTATTGTTTACTATAAATCTTTCCAACTTTCTCTATGGTGTTCGTCCAAATGCCGCCTGTGTAATTCTGCGGAAGTCTCTTTAAATCTTCTTCAGAATCAAAGCCCGAGGAGAAATCGCTGCCGTTGCCGCCGACAATAATTGTACGGACGTTGGCCTTGTCCATTCTGTTAAGGAATTTATCCGGCCATCCCCAAAGGAAGGGGGCAATCTTCTCTGGAACATGAATTTCAGTATTCTGACAGTCTTTAGAGACATAACCACTCCACCCAGAAGCAATATAAGGAATGAGACAGGCCTTCATTGTTTGTTTTGACATCACTCTCAATTCCGGCATTTGTTTCTGCAATTCTGCTATCGGTTCATCGCCGCCATACACAGTCAGCTGTTTTAAACGCTCTTTAGAAAAATCGGACAAATATTTGGCAAGCAGAGCCCCTTCCTTAGGGTCATTACTCTTTATATGAATGAGAAATGGCTTGTTGGGAAATTGATTCATCACTTCAGTAAGGGAAGGCATAAGGTTGACACCTTTTCCTCTAAAAGGGTAAGTTTTTCCGCCATCCGCTGTGTAACCGTAGCCGATGTCTAATTTTTTCAATTCAGCCATCGTGTAGTCACGGGTTACGCCGGTACCGTTTGTTCGGCAATCTAGTGTCCAATCATGAAAAACAGCAAACTGATTATCTTTCGTTATATGTACATCCAATTCGACAATGTCTGCTCCTGCTTGAAAAGCTGCTTTCATTGAAGGAATAGTGTTTTCGAGAAACTCATGTTCAGGCGGGTGAATTCTTTCCGCTGTACATGTATCATTTTCCACGCCTGCAAGATCGAAGGTTTGTGCCACTCCCCGATGTGCGATCAGCAACGGCTTGCCTTCCCTTTCTGTTACGAACAGTGAGCTGTTGTTGACATACACAAAAATTACTAATAAGACAAGAACTAAACTAATCTTGCTCTTTATTATTCTTCTAAAAAGTTTCACAAGTCTCCCCCCGTACACAATGTTTTTCTTTCCTACTTGTGAATCATATACAAATATAAGCTTTTAAACAATATTTAATGAGATCGCTGAATCAAAAAGCCGAAATTACATATTTCCAAGCTTTTCTTTCTCAAGTTCTAATAAAGGTCCACTTATGGTTATTGTAAGAAATTATTATTTTTATTACCATTGTTTAAAAGAAAAATCAGAATATTTTTTCTTTTTGCAAACGCATACAAGATGAGTCATACCTTGATTTGAATAAAAAAGGAGAGGGATGAGCAAATGAAACAAAAGAAGGTGGTTTATGATGATTAAACCGGATGTTTTATTGACAAATGCTAATGTGATTACTTTAGATAAGGAAGGACGACGCGGGGGCTCTGTGTCTGTAACGAACGGCCGTATTAGCGGGATTTGGCCGGAAGCTGAACCGCCAAAGAGCGATGTTGAATTGACAAGACATACGCAAGTCATCAATTTAAAGGGCGGCACGCTGCTTCCAGGTTTTATTGATACGCATAATCACTTGCTAATGTATGCCCAATTTCGCCAGCAAGCGAATTGCAGCAGTCCGCTCAATAAAAGCATTAGTGATATCCAAGGTCAGCTTTTGCAATTAGCGCAGAAAACTAAAAGGAACCAATGGGTCTTGGGCTATGGATACGATGATACTCTCCTGAAAGAGAAGCGTCACCCGACCCGTGAGGAATTGGACGCTGTTGTTCCTCATCATCCTGTTTTAATTAGGCACATCTCTGCCCATTTTGCTGTTGTCAATTCTGCTGCGCTAAGGCTCGCTGGAATAGATGAGCAAATAACCGATCCGCCAGGAGGCCACTTTGGAAGAGATGGAGCAGGAAAATTAAATGGTGTATTGTACGAGCTTCCAGCTATGAGTCTGATTGAGTCAAAAATCCCTGTTCCTTCCGTAGAGGAGTTAGTTTCCTTATTAGGAGAAGCATCCACAGATTATCTAGCTCAGGGGATCACGACAAATACAGATGCCGGTGTTGGACTGAACATAGGAATAGAGGAACTTGAAGCCCATATCCAGGCAGTAGCCGGGGGGCAAAATCCTATGCGTATGCAATTAATGATTATGCACCATCTTCTGAGAGAGAATAATGCATTTGGAGGGGTATCCGCCAAAGAACTGGATGAAGATATCCGTCTTCGGTCTAAAGGAAGAGCTCGTCTGGACAGTGCTAAATTGTTTCAAGATGGATCTATTCAAGGGCTGACGGCAGCGTTGCGAGAGCCTTATTATAGCAATTCTGAGTTATATGGTGACTTGATCCATGAGCAGAGGGATTTTAATTTAGAAGTGCTGGATCTGCACAAACGCGGTTATCGAGTGACAATACATGGCAATGGCGACCGGGCGATCGCATCTAATTTAGATGCTTTTGAGTTTGCTTTAACTAATCATCCCCGCAGAGACCATCGCCATCGCATTGAGCACGTGCAAACAGCGACAACGGCCGATCTGGACCGAATGAAGAAATTAGGTGTAGCCGGCTCATTTTTCATTAATCATGTTTATTACTGGGGAGACCGTCATGAAAAACTGTTTCTCGGACCGGAAAGAGCGGCCAGAATAAATCCAATAAAAGATGCGCTGGATCGTGATCTACTGTTTACGCTACATTCAGACTGTCCGGTGACTCCTATCTCTCCGCTGTTTTCCGTTTGGGCGGCAGTCAACCGTTTAACGAAGGAGGGCAAAGTATTAGGAGCAGATCAAACATGTGATGTAGAAAATGCTTTAAAGTCGATGACGATGTGGGGAGCTGTGCTTAATTTTGATGAACAACATTCCGGCAGCATTGAATTAGGAAAAAGAGCGGACTTTACCGTTCTGGCAGAAGATCCTACAAAAGTTCAGCCGCAAGAAATTAAAGATATTGAAATCATGGCCACGTTGATCGACGGCGGTGTAGTCTACGAGAATAAAATGTGTGTATTGTAGTTACCCATTTATGGGAACCTGAAGTCCTGCAGAAGGCTAAATTTATTTGTTTTCTTAAGTAGGTAAACGAGTTTTTGCTGAATCAGCGGAAAGGTGGAGATGGCGTTGGCATCACGTCAAATAGGAAGTTTGTTCATCGGTATCGGCATACCGTTCCTGGCGATTTTGGGAGTTGTTCCGTTTATTGCTACAGCGGATGTGAGCGTTCTAGGGTTCCCTATTCTTTATTTTTGGATATTTCTCTGGTTTCCGTTGACTACTCTTTGTCTTTGCCTCTCTTGGCACTTCTTTGACCGGCATCAATACAAGGATGGAAAAAATTGACAAAAAAGGGGTAGTGAATGATGACAGTTTTCGTTTTCGGATTCATTTTACTTTTGTCATTGGGCATCGCACTAAATAGCCGTGGGAAAAAGAAGAAAATGGATGTGGAAGAGTACCTGGTTGGAGGCCGGTCATTCAGCGGGATTCTACTTTTCTTTCTGGCGGTGGGGGAAATATATAGCATAGGGACGATGATCGGCTTTCCGGGAGGTATTTATGCAAAAGGCCCAAGCTATGGACTATGGTTTTTAGGCTACATTCTATTAGCGTACCCTATTGGCTATTTTTTCGCTCCGTTGCTTTGGAGAACAGGCAAGAAGTATGGGGCAATGACGATTCCCGATTTATTTAAAGGTCACTATTCCAACCGCGGTTTAGAATTGGTAGTGACGTTATCTGCGTTGCTTTTTTTGATTCCTTGGGGACAGCTGCAATTCGAGGGGCTCATTGTTGCCCTTAGCTCCTTGGGCTTTAATTTGTCACCTGCAGCAGCGGTCATCATTGCTGGATGTATAGCTTTTCTTTATATTTCAGTGTCAGGTGTGAAGGCTCCAGCAATGATTTCTATTTTAAAGGACATTTTAATGTTCCTAGCTATTATTATTGCGGGGATAGCTGTTATTAGGGAAGCGAACGGCATTTCTAACCTATTTTCCATGGCAAAAGAACAAGGGGCCTCAGTGACTATAGACCAGCCTGAAAGTTTAGTTTTCAGTTTGACAACCATTTTCTTTCAAGCATTAGCTTTATATTGCATGCCGCTTATTGCATCCGTCATTTTTACTGGCAAATCGGAGGGAACAATCAAAAAAACACAAAGATTTATGCCGCTTTATATGCTGATGTATCCTTTCTTAATTCTCTCTTCTTACTTTGCTTTAGTCCATATTCCAAATTTGCAAAATCCTAACCAAGCATTTATGGCTACTGTAATGTCTATTCTTCCCGAATGGGCGGTTGGACTTGTAGCCGCGGGGGCCGCTCTTTCTGGAATTTTGGTGCTGGCGATTACAAGTTTAACTGTCGGTGGACTCGTCTCGAGAAATTTAATGCCAGCCGTTCCGGAAAATTCTCAAAGAAAATGGGTGCAAACGATCGTTGTTCTTTATCTTTTATGCTCAATGGCACTAACCTTGCTCGCACCAAGCTTAATGTTAAATTTAATCAATACAGCATACTATGGATATGGACAATTTTTGCCGGGGTTATTGGCTATCTTTTTCTCCCGTACCATCAAACCATTGGGAATAGCTGCTGGCTTAATTACCGGTAACGTATTTGCCTTAAGTATGCACTTGATTGAAATCAATCTGTTTAACATAAATATAGGATTGATTGCACTTGTCTTGAACTTTATTGTGACTTATATAGTAAGTATGGTTACGAAAAAACAATCAGCAGGAAAAGAGCCTGTGGCACGGAAATCAAATGGTTCAGATGCTAAATCCAAGGAGGAGTTTAAAGGCACACCGCCTGTTGCAGCTAAATAAAGGAATGGTTAAAAAGTTCATCTTCAGTCATTCCTGTATAATATTTGACAGGAGCTGGTGTTCTCGGATAGGGAACACCAGCTTTTTATTACTTTTTCGTACAGGGATCTATAAATATCCGTATTGATATTTGCATGGGAGTTGCGAAGGCACTCCGTCATGCATGGTGTGGAGTCAAGGGCATCATTCAATATTCTACAGAATGACGGAGAGAGAGGATTGTGTTGAAAGCGACGCGGCTGGAGTGCAAATAAACACTCATTATTACGGAGTCTAATACATAAAAATCAATTCATGATAAAATATTTATAATATTCAGAAATGAGAGAGAGGGGGGATACATATTTGAAGATTAAAGTAGCTGTATTCGGGGCACCTGACCTGGTGGAACTAGTAATGATGGTTGGAAAACAGTTTGAAGATCTCGATTTGCTTCAAGCCGTTTATACTCATCCAGATCAGGTAGTAGAGCTGGTGGAAAAGTATCATGAGGAGGCAGATATTTTATTATTTGCGGCCCCTGTCCCTTATTTATTGGCGCGTGATTATTTAAATCACTTCGCTATGGAGTTGAATAAGCCAATGATTTTTATTCCGTATACTGAAGCTTCTTTTTACCGGGGGCTTTTTATGGCTTTTAAGCAAACAGGGGTGAGTGCGGATAAATTATATTTCAGCATTGATTACCTTCCTGAAACAGGTGCGCAGGAGTGCTTAGAAGAGTTAGAGATCAACGTCGAAAAAATGTATAAAAAGAAATGCAAGCTTTATCAGGATCTGGACAAACTTTTTCATTTTCATTATGAATTATGGAAGCAAGGGAAAATTGTGTCGGCTATGACGAGTTATTATCTTGTTTATGAAAAGCTAAAAAAAATGAAGATCCCTGTTTTTCGAGTTACACCAGCAAAATCAGCTATTCGCCATACGTTACAGCAAGTATTGCTTGAAGGGAAAAGCCTCTACCAAACGGAAAGCCAAATTGCCATCATGATTGTCGGTTTTAATCGCAAGGCCGACCAATCGAAGGAGAGTGTAGCTAAACACACTAGTAAGCAAAGAGAAGAAATGTTACAACAGATTATTACTCAATACGGAGAAGATATCCAAGCTTTAAGTGACTGGTCAGAACAGGGTGACATCCGGCTTATTACGACGAGAGGGGAGATCGAGCAGCATACCCAATCTTTTCGAAAATTTCCTATGCTGCAACCTGTGCGCAACAAGTTAAATATCCCTGTTTTCTTTGGGATTGGATTTGGACATACAGCAAACGAAGCAGAACTAAAAGCGAACGAGGCTTTTTCTAAAGCTAAATCTACCGGCAATAGCAACTGTTTTGTTGTTGAATCAGATGGGAAAGTGCACGGTCCAGTTGGAGAACCTTTCCAACTGGAATATACAGTGCGTAGCAAGGACCCTAGCCGGCTTTTGATTGCCAAACAAGCCGGATTAAGTATTGGAACGATCAACAAGTTAATTTCATTTAATGAAAGCTGCGGAAATAAAACGATCACTGCCGGCGATTTAGCCGATGGTTTTGGGATTACATCGCGAAGTGCGCGCCGAATTTTAAGCAAGCTTGAGCAACATAACTACGCCCGAATCATTGGAGAGGAGCAGCCAGTCAATAAAGGGCGCCCCCGCCAAATATACCAATTGACCCTAGATGATAGGCCTTGATAGGAGGAGGTAAAATAACGCCTAAAAAGAAGAAAGACATTGTTGCGCTTTACAAGCCGATGTCGGCTCTTTTCTAACTCATGAAAGTTCCTTAACTAACTGTTTGAAATATCTTTACCATACATGAAATTTTCTCTGCCACTAATACTAAGCAGAGGAGGTCATGTCATGATAAAAAAAATTGCTTTTATGCTTCTTTTACTTTTGGCGGTATCTCCGCTTGTGCCTCAAGCACAGAGTTTTACCGTTACAGATGAAAATATAAATGAGACCGTTACGCGTAATCATTTTCTTCTTTTTCCAACAGAAACCTCATTTATGGACTTAAACAAGCTGCAAGTATTCATGAATCGTTTAGACAAAAAAGTGTATAAGGAACCGGTCAACGCTACCTTGAATGAAGGAGGAGAAATTGTTCCTGCACAGTCAGGAACAGCTCTTGACCGAGAGAAATTCATCAAGCAATTTTACACCTTTTTTTATGGGGGCCAATCAACCGCAATAGCCATTCCGAAGAAAGGAGTTTATCCAAAAGTTGACAGCGAGCTGTTGGCAGAAATTAGCACGAGGGAAATTGGCCGCTTCACTACTTATTTTGCGGAAAGCAACAAGGAACGTTCTTACAATATTTTTCTTGCAACAAAGGCGGTTAATAACTATGTGCTGTTTCCAGGAGAGACGTTTTCCTTTAATAAAGTGGTTGGCGAACGCACAGAAGCGAAAGGATATAAGCGCGCGCCAGTCATTGTAAAGGGAGAGCTTGCAGAAGATATTGGGGGAGGGATATGCCAGGTTTCTTCCACATTGTTTAATGCGGTAAATGTAAAGGGGATTCAAATTGTTGAGCGTTATTCACATAGTAGAAGAGTCCCGTATGTCCCGCCGGGAAAAGATGCTACAGTTAGCTGGTGGGGGCCGGATTTTGCATTTAAAAACGAATATAACTACCCCATCCTAATCAGGGCAACCTCAAGAAACGGTAAAATGATGATCCGGATATTATCATCGGAGGACGTCCGGATGAGGACTAATAATAAATAAAACGAAGGGTCTCCAGCTTTTTGTTTGTAAAAGTGAAACGGTTTGTCACTGGGCTTTGCCTTTTCCATATGGCAAAGCCTTCTTAGATGGTTTATAATTGAAAGGAATATTTTTAATATTCAAAATGAACGGGGAGGGATGGAAATGAGTATTCGGCCTTGGCTTGCGAATTATCCGGAAGAGATACCCGCTTCACTTACCTATGAAGAACAGCCTGTTCAATCGTATTTAACAAAAGCAGCAAAAGAGCACCCCAACAAAATAGCTATTCATTTTATGGGAAAAGAGTTAACATTTAAGGAAGTATATGAATCTTCTTTGAAAATGGGGCGCTATTTGAAAAAACTCGGTGTTAAAAAAGGAGAACGGGTGGCGATTATGCTTCCTAATAGTCCGCAGGCAGTGATCAGTTATTTCGGCGTCTTGTATGCCGGGGGAATCGTCGTTCAGACAAATCCTCTGTATACGGAAAGAGAAATCGAATATCAAATGAAGGACTCAGGCTCCATCGTAGTTATCACCTTGGACATTTTATATCCTCGTGTACGGCAGGTAATGAAACATACAAACTTGCAGCATATTATTGTAACCGCTATCAAGGACTATCTCCCCTTTCCAAAAAATATTATTTATCCTTTTATACAGACAAAACAAACGGGGTTGAGAGTGTATGTGGAAGAGCGGGGGACAAATCATGAGTTTACACGCATCATGGAAAGGGAGTCAGCCGAAGAGCTAACCGTTCCTTTCCGTTTTAATGAGGATCTTGCCCTGATCCAATATACTGGAGGAACAACGGGGTTTCCGAAAGGTGTTATGCTTACTCATAAAAACCTTATCGCCAATACATCAATGTGTGCTTCATGGATGTATAAGTGTAAAAAAGGAGAAGAAGTAATTTTAGGGATCTTGCCATTCTTTCATGTATACGGTATGACCACAGTTATGATATTGTCAATTATGCAAGCTTATAAAATGGTGCTTTTGCCTAAATTTGATGTAAAGACGACACTAAAGACTATTGAAAAGCAACGCCCTACACTATTTCCGGGTGCCCCCACGATTTATATTGCCCTGTTAAATGATCCTGATTTGAAGAAATACAACTTATCTTCCATTGGCTCATGTCTTAGTGGCTCAGCACCGCTGCCTGCAGAAGTGCAGCAAAAGTTCGAGAGAGTTACTGGAGGAAAGCTTGTGGAAGGGTATGGGCTATCTGAAACTTCCCCGGTCACTCATTCAAACTTTCTATGGGATAGCGAGCGGGTAAAAGGCAGCATCGGTGTTCCCTGGCCGGATACAGAGGCAGCTATTTTATCGATGGAGACTGGAGAGGTCCTGCCGCCAGGAGAAGTTGGAGAAATTGTAATTAAGGGCCCGCAAGTGATGAAAGGGTATTGGAACCGGCCGGAAGAAACGGAAATGGCTTTCAAGAACGGCTGGCTATTAACCGGGGATGTCGGCTATATGAATGAAGATGGTTATTTCTTTGTTGTTGATAGAAAGAAGGATATGATCCTTGCAGGCGGCTACAATATTTACCCTCGAGAAATCGAGGAGGTGTTATATGAGCATGAGGCGATACAGGAGGTCGTAGTGGCAGGCGTGCCAGATTCATATCGCGGTGAAACGGTGAAGGCCTATATCGTCTTAAAAGACGGCTATTCAACGACAGAAGAGGAATTAAATATATTTGCGCGCGCCCATCTGGCCGCTTACAAAGTACCAAGAATCTATGAATTCCGAAAGGAGCTGCCGAAGACAGCCGTCGGTAAAATTTTGAGACGCACATTAGTGGATGAAGAAAAAAGGAAACAAGAGAAAACAAGCTAAGTAGAACCAAAAGAAAACTGCTTGTCCCCTCTTGACTCTTCTTTCTTAAAACGGTAAGATAAAAACATGAATGAATAGTCATTCATTTTATTGATGCTGAAAGATTGGGAGGGGGCAGCCTGTGAAAAGGAACAAACCAAAATACCACCAAATTATAGATGCTGCTGTTATAGCGATTGCAGAAAACGGCTACCACCAAGCTCAGGTTGCAAAAATAGCCAAGCAAGCTGGAGTCGCAGACGGCACAATCTATCTGTATTTTAAAAATAAAGAAGACATATTAATTTCATTGTTTCAAGAAAAAATGGGAAGTTTTGTGAAGAAAATTCAAGAAGCTTTAGCAGGAAAAAACACAGCCGCGGAGAAGTTATTATTATTGGTGGACCATCACTTTACCATGTTGTCAGAAGACAGGCATTTAGCTGTAGTCACCCAGCTGGAGCTTAGACAATCAAATAAAGAACTTCGCCTGAAAATTAATGCCGTGCTGAAAGGCTATTTGTTGCTGATTGATGAAATATTAAAGGAAGGCATCGAGAAAGATGAATTCAGGCCGTCACTGAACGTTCAGCTTGCAAGACAAATGATTTTTGGAACGATTGACGAAACGGTTACAACCTGGGTGATGAATGATCAAAAGTATTCTCTTCCAGCGCTTGCTCCTGAAGTAGGGGATATGCTGCTAAATGGTTTTTCTATTCACTGATCTATTGTCAGGCACAAGGGGAGGTAAGAAAATGGAGTACATATCATGGAAAAGAGAGGGCCGGACGGCAGAAATTCTTATTCAAAGACCGCCGGCTAATGCTCTCTCGAGTGCGTTGATCGCTGACATTGAGCAAGCGTTCAGCGAGATCGAACAAGATCATGAAGTCCGTGTCGTTCTTATCAGCGGAGAAGGAAGATTCTTTTCAGCCGGTGCAGACATTAAGGAATTTACAACAGTAAGCAACGGCAAAGAATTCACTGAGCTTGCTGCTCGTGGGCAGCGAGTATTTGAACGGATTGAGAATTTTTCAAAACCGGTTATCGCCGCTATTCATGGCGCAGCGCTTGGCGGCGGTCTGGAATTGGCGATGAGCTGTCATATCCGTCTTGTTTCAGAACAGGCCAGACTTGGCTTGCCAGAGCTTTCCCTTGGACTCGTTCCTGGATTTGCGGGATCACAGCGTCTTCCGCGATATGTCGGAACTGCAAAAGCGGCAGAATTACTGCTGACGAGTGAGCCAATTACCGGCATAGAGGCCGCTCAATTAGGGCTGGCCAATCACGCTTATCCGGAGGAAGAATTGCTCTCCAAGGCGCGCGAAATGGCCGCTAAAATTGCTCTTAAAAGTCCAATTAGCATGAAAGCAACGATTGAATTGCTTAATTTTTCAAAGCATGCCGAGTATTACAAAGGGGCAGAGAGAGAAGCAGAGCTGTTCGGTGAAGTATTCGAGTCTCAAGATGCCAAGGAAGGGATTAGCGCTTTTATTGAGAAAAGACAGCCGGAGTTTAAGGGGTAATTCATTTTTCCGAAAAAATATTTTCAATCTTTCAAATGAACAGAAAAGAATAAAGCGGGAGGGGAAATTATGAATATTTATGTACTTCTAAAAAGAACTTTTGATACCGAAGAGAAAATCAGTGTGGTAAATGGCCAAATTCAAGAGGACGGAGCAGAGTTCATCATCAATCCGTATGATGAGTACGCCGTTGAGGAAGCGATTCAAATTCGCGATGACAAAGGCGGTGAGGTGACGGTTGTTTCCGTCGGTAGCGAGGAAGCAGAAAAACAGCTACGGACCGCATTGGCAATGGGAGCTGACAAAGCCGTATTGATCAATACGGAAGATGATGTCGAAAGCGGCGATCAATATACAACAGCAAAGATCCTAGCTGAGTTTTTAAAAGACAAGGAAGCAGACTTGATTATCGCAGGAAATGTGGCGATCGATGGTGGCAGTGGGCAGGTGGGCCCGCGAGTAGCTGATCTGCTTGGCATTCCTTATGTGACCACAATTACGGATATTAAAATCGAAGGTGAAAGCGTTCACATCGTTCGTGATGTAGAAGGAGATTCCGAGAAAATTCAAACAACACTGCCATTGCTTGTAACGGCGCAGCAAGGGTTGAATGATCCGCGATATCCTTCACTGCCAGGGATCATGAAAGCGAAAAAGAAGCCACTTGAGGAGCTGGAGCTGGACGATTTGGGTCTTGATGAGGACGATGTAGAAGCAAAAACGGAAACCATTGACGTCTTTTTGCCGCCGAAAAAAGAAGCTGGTCGCATTTTGGAAGGGGAATTAAACGATCAGGTGCAAGAGCTTGTAAGTTTACTGCATAACGAAGCAAAGGTCATTTAAAGGATAAACTGGACAGGAGGGGATCAACATGTCAAAAAAAGTATTGGTATTGGGAGAAGTACGTGATGGGGCACTAAGAAACGTTTCGTTTGAGGCGATTGCAGCAGGTAAAAAAGTTGCACAGGGTGGCGAAGTTGTCGGGGTGCTGATAGGGGAATCGGTTAGCAGCCTTGCGGAGCAGCTTATTCAATATGGAGCAGACCGTGTGGCCACCGTAGAAAACGAAAAGTTAGCACAATACACATCGGACGGTTATTCGCAGGCATTGCTTGCGGTTGTGGACCGGGAAAATCCAGAGGCTATTATCTTTGGCCATACGGCACTTGGGAAGGATTTATCGCCGAAAATTGCATCAAGACTCCAGGCAGGGTTAATTTCTGATGCAACGGCAGTTGAAGAAGAGAGCGGAGAGGTTATTTTTACCCGTCCGATTTATTCAGGGAAAGCCTTTGAGACAAAAAAAGTGAGCGAAGGGCTTGTGCTAGCTTCTGTACGTCCAAACAATATTTCGCCCCTTGAGAAGGATGAATCCCGTTCAGGAGATGTCTACCCTGTCACTGTAGACATTACAGACATTCGCACCGTTATTCAGGAGGTCGTTCGCAAAACGTCAGAAGGCGTTGATTTATCAGAAGCAAAAGTAATTGTTGCTGGCGGACGCGGTGTCAAAAGTGAAGAAGGCTTTAAGCCGCTGCAGGAGCTGGCTGATGTGCTCGGCGGAGCGGTCGGTGCTTCCCGCGGCGCATGCGATGCGGACTATTGCGACTATTCACTGCAAATTGGACAGACAGGGAAGGTTGTTACGCCTGACTTGTACATTGCCTGCGGAATTTCCGGAGCGATCCAGCATTTAGCCGGTATGTCCAATTCAAAAATTATTGTTGCGATCAACAAAGATCCAGAAGCTAGTATTTTCGGTGTAGCCGATTATGGCATTGTCGGTGATTTATTCGAAGTGGTACCGATGCTGACAGAAGAATTTAAAAAGTTAAAGGTAGCTTCCTCTTGATTAGCTAAACAAAGAGCTGATGCTTTAAGCATCAGCTCTTTATTTGTTCTTTTATGATAGGCTTTCAATTTGCGGTAAGATATTCTTATACAAGCTGGTAGAACAGGAGTAGAGGCACTTCAAAAGGGGAAAATAAAATGTAAAGCAAAAAAATAGCATCCAATTATAATCGGTGCTATACTGACCATAGTATACGTAACTTTAGGAGGGTTTTTGATGGCAATTGTAAAAGCGACTGACCAAAACTTTAATAACGAAACAGCTAGCGGCCTTGTGCTGGCAGACTTCTGGGCTCCATGGTGCGGACCATGTAAAATGATTGCTCCTGTATTGGAAGAACTTGATGCAGAGTTAGCCGACAAAGTAAAAATTGTAAAAATTGACGTAGATGAAAACCAAGAGACAGCTGGAAAATACGGTGTGATGAGCATTCCAACACTTATTTTGTTTAAAGACGGCCAGCCTGTTGATAAAGTGATCGGTTTCCAACCGAAAGAAGCATTAGCAGAATTAGTAAACAAACATGCTTAATTTAATTACAAAAAACCGTCTTCTGTCTGGGACAGAAGACGGTTTTTTGTACAAATAAAGTGATTGAACAAAAACTCGTCCGGGAGGTGGGAGAATGAATCTAACTATTAAAAATAAACTGGCGCTGCTTCCGGACAAACCCGGTTGCTATTTAATGAAAGATCGCCAGGGAACCGTTATTTATGTAGGGAAAGCCAAAGTGTTAAAGAATCGTGTCCGTTCCTATTTTTCCGGCTCGCATGATGCAAAAACGCAGCGACTCGTTAGTGAAATAGAGGACTTTGAATACATTATTACTTCATCCAATCTCGAAGCCCTCATCCTTGAGCTAAATTTAATTAAAAAGCACGATCCGAAATACAATATCATGCTGAAGGATGATAAAAGTTACCCATTTATCAAACTAACAGCGGAGAAACACCCGCGTCTTATTATCACTAGAAAGGTGAAAAAAGATAAAGCGAAATATTTTGGTCCTTATCCCAACGCTTATGCGGCTAATGAGACAAAAAAGCTGCTTGACCGCTTGTACCCGCTTAGAAAGTGTATCAACTTACCGGATAGAGTGTGTCTGTATTATCATATGGGCCAATGCCTTGCTCCTTGTGTGAATGAAATAACAGATGAACAGTATAAAGAAATGACGAATGAGATTGTCCGTTTTCTAAATGGAGGGCATCAGCAGGTAAAAGAGCAGCTGACTGCAAAAATGCATGAAGCAGCTGAAAACCTGGAATTTGAACGGGCAAAGGAGTTCCGGGATCAAATTGCTCACATTGAGGCCACGATGGAGAAGCAGAAAATTAATACGACAGATTTTACAGACCGGGACGTATTTGGCTACGCTGTCGATAAAGGCTGGATGTGTGTGCAGGTGTTCTTTATCCGCCAAGGAAAGTTAATCGAGCGCGATGTGTCCTTATTTCCTATTTACGATGAACCAGAAGAAGAGTTTTTAACTTATCTCGGACAATTTTATGATCAGCCAAATCACTTTAAACCGAAAGAAATTCTTCTGCCTGAAAAAGTAGATGAGGCACTCGCTGAGCAGTTAATTGAAGTGAAAATGATTAAGCCTCAAAGAGGAAAGAAAAAAGAGCTTGTTCATCTAGCAGCAAGCAACGCCCAAGCGGCTCTGGCAGAAAAGTTTGCGTTGATTGAACGAGATGAGGAACGGACGATTAAAGCGGTGGAACAGCTGGGAAGGATAATGAATATTCACACACCGCTCCGCATTGAGGCGTTTGACAACTCAAATATCCAGGGAACAGATCCAGTCTCGGCCATGATTGTGTTCATTGACGGCAAGCCGGCCAAAAAAGAATATCGCAAATTCAAAATTAAAACCGTTCATGGACCGGATGATTATGCCTCGATGCGTGAAGTGATACGCCGCCGCTATAGCCGGGTGCTAAAGGAAGGGCTTCCGCTTCCAGATTTAATTATTATTGATGGTGGAAAAGGGCAGATTGAAACAACAAAAGATGTCTTGCTTAATGAATTAAATTTGGATATTCCGGTTGCCGGCCTCGCAAAGGATGATAAACACCGGACGTCACAGCTTCTTTATGGGTCACCGCTCTCCGTTGTACCACTTTTGCACAATAGTCAGGAATTTTACTTATTACAGCGTATTCAGGATGAGGTTCATCGTTTTGCTATTACCTTTCACCGCCAGCTTCGTGGAAAGGGAACATTTCAGTCCATTTTAGATGACATTACTGGAATAGGGCCGAAGCGTAAAAAACAGCTATTAAAACATTTTGGTTCCGTGAAGAAAATCAAAGAAGCAACGAAGGAGGAACTGCGGGCTATCGGTATTCCCGAGAGAACCGCGGAGGATCTTCTTGAGCAGTTGCAGAGGAAAAACGAAGAAAAGTAAAGAGGTAAGGCTGTCCAAACGAAGAGAAACGGTCAATTGTAGGACAGCCTTTTTATGATGCCTTAAAACCTTATTCCCATTTTACAATGAGCGTGACTTTTTTCGTCCGTTTTTGTATATCAACGACTGATTCCGCCTCAGCCTGTTCGTTGGAGGAGATCTGTTCAGCTAAAAATCCGCTTTCAAGAGAGAAGGAGGGCTCGGATTGAACAGAAAATCTCCTTTCAATGAAAGGGCCGCTCAGTTCAAAAGTTTTTTCCCGTTTTGCTTCTTTTAAGAGGGTAAGCGTCCCCCAGCCAGCCTCTTCAAAAAAGGAGCAAAGGTCTTCGCTGTTTTGGCAAGGAAACTTTCTAGCAAGTGATTTACCTGCCCAGTAAAGAATTGGACCAGCCTCTTTTCCGAGCACATCTGCTAATAGAGCATCCCTGATTAATTCATAACCGAAAATAGGCACAGAGAGGCTTTTTGTCTCTTGTTGATCGAGTTGATTTGTCAATTTTTATCCCCACTTTCTGTTATCCATTATATACAACAGTTGGAAGAGAAAAAAGGAATTTATTAGCTTAGTATTGTGATATAATAAATCTCTAAAGAAAAACAAAAATACTGAAGAAACATTCAGTTTTGGTAGCTTTTTTACAATATAAAAAGAGCACACCTGTCCTTGACGCTTCATATGGATGAGAGTAAAATGGTCTTGTCACAAAATAGTTACAATATGAAGCTTTGCCGAAAGAAGAGAGGATTTGTCGGATGCTTCAAGATTAAGGGGGGTAAAACATGGCTGACAACCGAGAATTTTTTTATCGCAGGCTGCACTCATTGCTTGGTGTCATACCTGTAGGGTTGTTCTTAACGCAACACTTAGTCGTAAACCACTTTGCAACAAAAGGCGAGGAGGCATTTAACCAAGCTGCCGGTGTTATGGAAGGTTTGCCATTCCGTTATTTATTGGAAACATTTGTTATTTTCCTACCACTGTTATTTCATGCTATTTACGGATTGTATATTGCTTTTACAGCGAAAAACAACATTGGCAGATTCGGCTATTTCCGGAACGTTATGTTCTTCTTGCAACGTGTATCTGGTGTGATTACGCTTGTATTCATTGCGTGGCACGTATGGGAAACAAGAATTCAGGCGGCCCTTGGCGCTGAAGTGGATTTCCAAATGATGGCGGATGTATTTTCTAATCCATTAATGATTGGTTTTTACATAATTGGTGTCATCTCAACTGTATTCCACTTTGCTAATGGTCTGTGGTCTTTCAGTGTAAGCTGGGGAATTACTGTTTCTCCTCGTTCACAGCGCATTATGACATATGTCACAATGGTTATTTTTGTTGCGCTTTCTTATGTAGGTGTTAGTGCAATTCTTGCGTTCGTATAAGTAAGTTCTTGAATTAAGTTAAGTTTGGATTTGGGAGAAAAAGGAGTGAGTCTCAATGAGTAATGGAAAAATTGTTGTAGTCGGCGGCGGATTGGCCGGTTTAATGGCTACAATTAAAGCAGCAGAAGCAGGAACACAGGTTGACTTGTTTTCTCTAGTTCCCGTTAAACGCTCCCACTCTGTATGCGCGCAAGGCGGCATTAATGGTGCGGTTAACACAAAAGGTGAGGGCGATTCACCTTATATTCACTTTGATGACACAGTTTATGGCGGCGACTTTTTAGCGAACCAGCCACCTGTAAAAGCAATGGCAGAGGCTGCGCCGGGCATCATCAATTTAATGGACCGTATGGGAGTTATGTTTAACCGAACTCCAGAAGGATTGCTTGACTTCCGTCGTTTCGGCGGTACGCAGCATCACCGGACAGCATTTGCTGGAGCGACAACAGGCCAGCAGCTTTTATATGCATTGGACGAGCAGGTTCGACGCTTTGAAGTAGCAGGACTAGTTACAAAATATGAAGGATGGGAATTCCTCGGTGTAATTCTTGATGACGAAAACATTTGTCGTGGGGTCGTTGCTCAGAATTTACGGGATATGCACATCCAATCATTCCCTGGTGATGCCGTTATCATGGCTACCGGAGGGCCTGGTATTATTTTTGGTAAGTCTACGAACTCTGTTATTAATACAGGGTCTGCAGCTTCTATCGTTTATCAGCAAGGTGTAAATTATGCAAACGGCGAATTTATCCAAATTCACCCAACAGCTATTCCAGGAGACGACAAACTTCGTCTTATGAGTGAATCAGCACGCGGAGAAGGCGGACGGATTTGGACATATAAAGACGGTAAGCCATGGTACTTCTTAGAAGAAAAATATCCGGCATATGGAAACCTCGTACCACGTGACATTGCGACACGTGAAATTTTTGATGTGTGCGTAAATCAAAAACTTGGTATTAACGGAGAGAACATGGTATACCTTGATCTTTCTCATAAAGATCCGCATGAGCTTGATATTAAGCTTGGCGGTATCATTGAAATTTATGAAAAGTTTATGGGTGAAGATCCACGTAAAGTACCAATGAAAATCTTCCCTGCTGTTCACTATTCAATGGGTGGACTATGGGTGGACTATGAGCAACAAACAAATATTCCTGGTTTATTCGCAGCTGGTGAGTGTGATTACTCACAGCATGGTGCGAACCGCCTAGGTGCGAATTCCCTTCTGTCTGCTATTTATGGCGGAATGGTTGCCGGCCCGAATGCGGTAAAATACATTCATGGATTAGAAAAATCAGCGGATGCCATTTCTTCCTCTGTTTTTGATAGATATGTGAAACAAGAAGAAGCAAAATGGAATGATATCATGTCCTTGGACGGCAAGGAAAATGCCTACTTGCTTCATAAAGAGCTCGGTGAGTGGATGACAGCCAATGTTACAGTTGTCCGCTACAATGATAAGCTTAAAGAAACAGACAATAAAATTGTTGAGTTGATGGAACGATATAAAAACATCAATATTAACGATACAGCGAAATGGAGCAACCAGGGCGCGGCCTTTACTCGTCAGTTGAAAAACATGCTTCATCTTGCCCGTGTAATTACAATCGGAGCTCTTAACCGTGATGAGAGCCGTGGAGCTCACTACAAGCCGGACTTCCCGGATCGTAATGATGAGGACTTCCTGAAAACAACAATGGCAACATTTAAAGGGGAGAACCAAGCTCCTGCTTTCCATTACGAAGAGGTAGATGTTTCCTTGATCCCTCCACGCAAACGTGACTATACGAAAAACAAGGAGGAGAAATAAAGATGAGTGAAAATAAAACAGTTCGCTTTATTATTACTCGTCAAGACGCACTGAATTCGGCTCCGTATGAAGAAGAATTCGTTCTCCCATATCGCCCGAATATGAACGTTATTTCAGCGCTCATGGAAATTCAGCGTAACCCGGTTAACGCTAAAGGTGAGAAAACAACACCGGTTGCCTGGGATATGAACTGTCTTGAAGAAGTCTGTGGTGCTTGTTCAATGGTTATTAACGGTAAGCCGCGTCAAGCTTGTACAGCTTTGATCGATAAGCTGGAACAGCCTGTTCGCCTGGCGCCGATGAGCACATTCCCGGTTGTTCGTGATTTACAGATTGACCGGGAGCGCATGTTTGATTCAATGAAACGAATCAAAGCTTGGATTCCAATTGATGGCACGTACGAACTTGGACCTGGTCCGCGTATGCCAGAAAGAAAACGCCAGTGGGCATATGAATTATCTAAATGTATGACTTGCGGTGTTTGTTTGGAAGCATGTCCGAATGTAAACAGCAAATCTGACTTTATCGGTCCTGCATTCATTTCTCTTGTTCGCTTATTCAATTCCCATCCAACTGGTGCAATGAATAGAGATGAACGATTGAATGCATTAATGGGTGATGGCGGCTTGCAAGATTGCGGAAACTCTCAAAACTGTGTGCAGGCATGTCCAAAAGGAATTCCTTTAACGACATCCATTGCAGCAATGAACAGAGCAGCTACTGTGCAATCTTTCCGTAACTTCTTCGGAAGCGATCATCAAGTAGATTAATTGACTCCAGCCTTCAGCTGTTTCAGCTGGAGGCTGTTTTTTGTAGAACAAAGGGGGAACAGTGATGAAGAAGTTTTCTTATATTGAAGATTTTGAACAGTGGCAAAAAGGATTCAGCTTTTTTCATCCAATCAAAGTGCGTTTTTCCGAAACTGATATGTTTGGTCATTTAAATAATACAGTGCCGTTTGTTTATTTCGAAGAAGCGCGCATTGAGTTTTTAGCAGCTAGAGGCTTGAAGGATGAATGGCTTAGCCAAAAAAGTGAAAGCATTCCGGTTGTCGCTGATTTACAATGTGATTTTTTAGAACAGGTATTTTTTGGCGAGAAGTTATCCATCGGTGTCAAAGTAGATAGTTTTGGACGTTCTTCCTGTGATATTCATTACAAAGGGACAACAGAAGACGGAAGAGTGTGCTTTGTCGGCAGAGGAACGCTTGTGCAAATTTCTCCAAAGACAGGCAAAGCGATTTCATTCACAACAGAGTTAAAGGAAAAATTACTCGGCCAGTAACCCGATAGAATGATAAAAATAAAAATAACAGGGAATTTTGTGACTCCACTGTCAATTCTCTGTTCCCTCACATATGATACCGTAACGGCCGTTCCATTGATTAAGTGATCAGAAGCTGGCGGAAGCGAGGAGGGTACATGTCAAGTGAGGGAGCATCGCTTTGATCGTAAACCGCTATTAACAAAGAGAGAAAAAGAAGTATTTGAATTGCTCGTGCAGGATCGGACTACAAGAGAAATTGCTGAGGAACTATTTATCAGTGAAAAGACGGTCCGCAACCATATTTCAAATTCCATTCAAAAGCTCGGGGTGAAAGGACGGGCGCAGGCAATCGTTGAATTGCTCAGGATGGGTGAATTAAAGCTTTAAGAAGACAGATGGCGTCCGCTGGACCGCCATCTGTTTTGCCTTTGCGTAAAGCGGCTGTTTTAAAAATATGATCGATAATAAAGCAGCATTCAACTGATAGAATAGCTGCATAAAAACTAGTTAGGGGACCGAAAAGATGTTGATTGCCAGTTTTGCCTCATGCTGTTCGGCTTTATAAGGGCCTATCTATGCTATCGTTAGGAAAACCATCGGATGAGCGGAAAAGCTTAATGAATATCACACCCATTCCTCCGATGAAAAAGGAATAATCGAAAAAATCTGTCCTTTAACAAAGGGAGACCATAAGTCGCTCCACATAAAATAAACCATGTGGCTATAAAGCTAGTTATTTTTTTAAGGATCATTCTCCCTCTCCTCATACGGTGATTTCCATTTAATGAAGAATAAGTATAGTGAGGTAATTGTTATAGCTTGCGTTTTTATGTCTTCTTTACCTTGCATTTTACAAGGAAAAAAGCGAAAATAAACAGGTAAATGAGTTTGTAGGTGTGGTTTTGAAAAAGGGAACGATGAGTAAGGAGTGCAAAACATGGAAGCAGATTTTGAGCAGTCGCTCGACTTCGTCGCGGATATTGAAAAAGAATTACGATACATAAACGGGATTATTAAACAAAAAGGCCGAGAAATATTAAGTGATTACAAGATTACTCCTCCTCAGTTTATTGCTTTGCAATGGTTATTTGAAGAGGGAGATATGACCATTGGAGAGTTGTCCACAAAAATGTTTTTGGCTTTTAGTACAACGACAGACTTAATTGACCGAATGGAGCGAAATAAGCTTGTTGAACGGGTCAAAGATATGAATGATCGCCGGATTGTCCGCATTCATCTGCTAAAAGAAGGTGCGAGCATGATTGAAGAGGTAATAAAGAAGCGCCAGTTGTATGTCCAGCAGATTTTACAAGATTTCAGTGAAGATGAAATCTTGTCTTTAAAAAGCAACCTAGAGAAAATGCATCAGGAAATGAAAGTAAAATGAGGCGAGAAAAGTGAATAGACCGATCGGTGTAATTGATTCGGGAGTAGGCGGCCTGACGGTAGCTAAAGAGATCATGCGCCAGCTTCCAAATGAAACGATTTATTATACGGGAGATACTGCCCGCTGCCCGTATGGTCCAAGGCCGGCAGAGGAAGTTAGCGAATACACTTGGGAGATGACCCGTTTTTTAATAGAAAAGAAGATCAAGATGCTTGTTATTGCGTGTAATACGGCTACGGCGGTTGTGCTCGAAGAAATTCGGACAGCCTTGTCCATTCCAGTTATCGGTGTGATTCACCCAGGAGCAAGAGCGGCTATTAAGCAGACGAGAAACGATCAGATTGGCGTGCTCGGAACGATAGGTACGATAAGAAGCGGTGCTTATGAAAAAATGCTTACTTCGATAAATAAAAAGGCGATTGTTACTTCCCTCGCCTGTCCAAAATTCGTTCCTCTCGTGGAAAGTGGGGAATACAAGGGACCAATGGCTGAAAAGGTTGTGGCAGAGACGCTGACTCCTTTGAAAAATACTAATATTGATACGGTGATTTTAGGATGCACTCATTATCCTCTGCTCGAACCGATTATAGCTAAGTCTCTTGGTGACCGGGTACAGGTTATTAGTTCAGGGGAAGAAACGGCTCGTGAGGTAAGTGCTATTCTTGATTATAAAAAGCTGTTGGCCAAGGACACTCCTCGACTGCCACATGTTTTTTATACAACAGGCTCGAAGGAGTTATTTTACGAAATTGCTTCTGATTGGCTGCAGGAAAAGGAATTACACATCGAAGCGATCCGCTTAGGCAACTAAGCGGTTTTTTTGTTGTCTGTGCTGGTAAGAATAGAAGATTTGGCCAAGCCGGTTCTAAGTTTTCGAAACACCCGTATATTTAGTACAAACAGTTTTAGGAGGGGTAGTTATGCGAAAAAAGAAAACGGCAGCAGTGGCAGTCATTTTGATTTCTTCCGTTTATACAGCTGGCTGCGGATTATGGCCTGAAGAGAAAAAGGAAAAAATTGATCCTCCGCAATCCGTTGTTTATACGGACAGCTTGTCCGGTGAAGAGGGACAGAAAGCCGCGCAGAAAAAAGATATGGTCATGACAGAGTTATACTTAATCGATAAGAATGGCTATGTGGTTTCCCAAACGATGCCGCTTCCAAATACAAAAAGTTTGGCCAAGCAGGCGCTGGAGTATCTGGTAGCAGAGGGGCCTGTATCTAACAGTATTCCCAATGGTTTTCGGGCTGTTTTGCCAGCCGGTACACAAGTGAAGAGCGTAGACATTAAAGAGGGAACTGCAACAGTTGACTTTTCACCTGAATTTAAAGAATATGACGAGGCAGATGAAGAAAGAATTGTTCAATCCATTGCTTGGACATTAACACAATTTGATTCAGTGGAGAGGGTCAAGCTACAGGTGAACGGACAATCGCTTTCAGAAATGCCAGTTGGAAAGATGGCGCTTGATGAAGAGGGACTGACGCGGCAGGCTGGGATTAATATAGATACATCAGGAGTGGTTGACATTATCAATACAAGACCAGTAACTGTATATTATATGGCCCAGGAAGGAGAAGGCTATTATTACGTGCCTGTCACCAAACGTGTAAGTAATGCGGAAGAAGATCAAATTACCGCTATCGTTAAGGAGCTGGCAAAGGGGCCGCGCGCCAATTCAGGTCTTGTAACAGAGTTCTTACCGGAGGCTGAATTACTAGAAAAGCCTGTAATTAAAGAGGGGCGGGTTACCCTGAATTTCAATGAAGCCATTCTTGGGAGCTTTGAAAACAAAATGGTATCCGAGCATATATTAAAATCACTCGCTTTGTCTTTAACGGAAGGAACTCAAATTGAGAGTCTGGCTCTTCGAGTCGGCGGCAGTTCTAATATTACGACTGAACAAGGAAAGCCGCTGAGCAGCTCCGTAACACGGCCGGATGTGGTAAATCCGGTTGATTTGTGAAAGGCTCCCTTCCCTTTAACAGACCGTATATGCAAGTGACTTTTCTGATAATCATCTATCTAACCGTCTGCTGTCAGAGGGCTTAGGTGAATGATTTCTTTTTTATGTCTGAAAGAAAAGTGCTACTATAGGAAGATGCGGACCAAATGAAATAACGGAGGGAATTAGGATGAGATTTGATGGAAGACAAGCACATGAATTGAGAGATGTACATATCGAGACTAATTATTTAAAACATCCAGAAGGATCAGTGCTAATCCAGGTTGGTGACACAAAAGTGATTTGTACAGCGAGCATTGAGGAGCGTGTGCCTCCATTCATGAGAGGGAGCGGAAAGGGCTGGATTTCCGCTGAGTATTCTATGTTGCCGAGGGCCACTGGACAACGAAACATTCGCGAATCCTCCAAAGGAAAAGTATCGGGAAGAACAATGGAAATTCAGCGCCTGATTGGTCGTGCCCTTAGAGCGATTGTAAATTTAGAAGTGATTGGCGAGCGGACCGTTTGGGTTGACTGTGATGTGATTCAAGCAGATGGCGGTACGCGGACAGCTTCTATAAGTGGAGCCTTTGTCGCTTTGACTCTCGCTTTAAATAAGTTGTATGAGGAAAAAGGATTGCCATCGTTTCCGGTTACCGACTTTCTTGCAGCGACAAGCGTGGGAATCGTCCAAGAGCATGGACCTGTGTTAGATTTAAATTACATAGAAGATAGCCAGGCGGAAGTAGACATGAACATAGTGATGACTGGCAACAATGAATTTGTGGAATTACAAGGAACAGGAGAAGAAGCGACGTTTTCTATTAATGATCTACAGCAGCTTTTGGAGCTTGCCCAGACAGGAATAACGAGCTTATTTACTATTCAATCAGCCGCTTTAGGAGAAATTGCCGGGAAAATCGGCAGTCAGGCAAAAGGAGCAGCGGAATGAAAACAGTAATTATAGCAACCAAAAACAAAGGAAAAGCAAAAGAGTTTTCAAGTTTATTTGCAGATTACGGGATGGATGTAAAAACGCTGATTGACTATCCGGCGTTAGCTGATGTGGAAGAAACAGGTGAGACTTTCGAGGAAAACGCCATCCTGAAAGCAAAAACAATATCGAATGAGACGGGACAGCTTGTTATTGCCGATGATTCGGGGTTAAGTATCGACGCACTTGAAGGCCGTCCGGGCGTATACTCCGCACGCTATGCGGGTGCCGATAAGGACGATGAAGCAAATATTCAAAAAGTGCTTGCTGAGCTTCAAGGACTGCCGATGGAAAAACGAACAGCCCGTTTTCATTGTGTATTGGCGATTGCCCGTCCAGGCAAAGAAACGGTAACGGTATCAGGAACGTGTGAGGGCAAGATCACAATGATGAAAAAAGGGGAAAATGGCTTTGGGTATGATCCGATCTTTTGGCTGGAGGACTTTGAGAGAACGATGGCAGAATTGCAGCCGGAAGAGAAAAACAGCGTCAGCCACCGTGGAGTGGCTATGAGGAAATTGGGAAGAATGCTTCCAGAACTGATTGGTGGTGAAACTGGATGAAGGCATTAGTAGTGAGTGATAGTCACGGGTGGAGCGAAATTTTGGCAGAGATAAAACAGCGCTATGAAGAAGAAGTGGATGTCTTCATTCATTGTGGAGATTCTGAGCTTAGCGCTGATGATCCTGCTATTGAAGGCTATCTTGTTGTGAGAGGCAATTGCGATGCCGAAGAAGAATTTCCATATGATGTAGTAGAGGGAGTCAAGGGCAAGAGAATATTTATTACTCATGGCCATCGTTATGATGTAAAGATGTCCCTCATGAAATTAACTTATAAGGCACAGGAATATGGAGCAGATTTAACCTTTTTCGGCCACTCTCATATATTAGGAGCAGAAAAGATTGGTGACACCCTCTTCTTAAATCCAGGGAGCATTGCGATGCCGCGCGGCCGGCGTGAGAAAACGTATGCTCTTGTAGAAACGGACAAGCAGCAGGCTGTGATCCGCTTTTTCGATGACACCCATCGGGAATTGACAGAGCTAAGTTGTACATTTTCATTTTAAAAAGTAGGTAGGTATACTTTGCTGGCTTTTCTGTATACAATAAAAGCAGTTATCAGGCGTTTATCCATGGACTTTTTTCATTGGCCGGTTCTATACTCTTGAAAGAAGCGGTCCGGAAAGCTTGATCTTCGCTAACTTTTTGGACCGAACTTCTCTTTTTCATGCAGAATAAGTTTTTTCTATACAATAAAAGAAAAAATTATCAAAAACGCATTGACAATTTTTTTATGGGTTGTTATTATAGTAAATGTCTTACATAACTAGTTCAAAATTTTTTAGAAATTGTCCCAGTAGCTCAGCTGGATAGAGCAACGGCCTTCTAAGCCGTCGGTCGGGAGTTCGAATCTCTCCTGGGACGCCATACATAAGTAAACCAACCTTCCAGGCAATTGCTTGGAAGGTTTTTATTCTGGAATTTATTTTATTATTCTTGCGTGTGTCTCTTATTTTAAGGTGAATGGAACTTTGCTCCTTCGCTCCTGGCTTTTTTTTTCGAAACAGACATGCTACACTTACAGAAATACAGAAAAAGGAATGAAAGCAGCTGCTGTTTTCATAGAGCTAAAGACAATCGGGTGACTGACTATGAAGAAAAAAAAGTGGGATAGAAAAGGAAATGTATTTATTTTTCCAGGAACAGCTCAAGCGCTTATTCAAAAAGGACGAGCGGCACTTGAGAAGAAAGACTATGATGAGGCGGCCTCCTTTTTATCGGAAGCGTTAAAATATCCGCTTGCTGAAGAGGGAGACGTAAAGACAGCCCTTTTATTAGCGCTATACGAAAGCGGCCGTTACGAAAGGGCCTTGGAATTATGCAGTGACATGCTTCATAAAGGTCTTGGGGACTATTATGATGTACTAGATATTTATGTACTCATTCTTATGCAGCAAAAACAATACAATACTATTTTCTCCACGCTGTCAGCTCTCATGGAGGAAAAGCAGCTGCCAGAAAACAAGCGAGACTATTTCGGTAGGCTGCTTGAATTGAGCCAAAAGATGATGGATTCTCCTGAAACAAAGTGGGAAATGTTATTTACTGGCGAAGAAAGCTTACGTGAACAAACGTTGAAATTAATGGAGCTTGCCCATGTAAATATTCATCCATATTATAATGAGCTAAAAGCAATGCTCGAGAAAGAGGATGCCCATCCTTTTCTGCAAACGCTCGTTCTCAATGTGTTAAAAGAGCATGGGATTGAAAAGATGGTCACGGTGAAGAAACTCTGTTTTGTGGGAACGGTTATTCCAGCGCAATTGGTAGATGCCTTTGAGAAGGATTATTTTAAACAAGTGGTTTCTTTTCTTGAGGAAGAGCTGGCCGATAAGGACCCTGTTCAACTGGAGCAGGCGAAAGAAATGGTAAAACGCCATTTTTTTCTTCTATATCCGTTTGAACCGGAAGAAATTTCTCCTGCGGGATGGGCAAAAGCATCGCTCTATCAGCTACGCTCATATTATGAAGGCGCAGGGGTGGTAAAGGAAAATGAGCAGGAAGAGGATGTGCAGCTGAGCCTTAATTTTATAAGAAAACTAGATGAAATTTCTTCACCGATCATGTAGGCTTTTGGTTGAAAGAGAAAAAACGTATGGTATAATGTAAAGGTCATAATGTGTCCTTTTTGTGTAAGAGAAATATACATAGGGCGGCCGAACAACTTATAATGTTCATGATGATCAATTTATAGATTTTTGGAGGGAACTTTATGTCTGCTAAATGGGAAAAGCAAGAAGGGAACCAAGGGGTTCTAACAGTAGAAGTAGATGCGGAAACAGTAAACAACGGTTTAGATGCCGCATTTAAAAAAGTAGTAAAGAATATTAACGTACCTGGTTTCCGTAAAGGAAAAATGCCACGTGCTTTGTTTGAAAAGCGCTTCGGTGTAGAGTCTCTTTATCAAGATGCACTGGATATTATTCTTCCAGAAGCATACGGGAAAGCAGTTGAAGAAGCAGGAATCGATCCTGTTGACCGTCCTGAGATTGACATTGAGCAAATGGAAAAAGGCAAAGAGCTAATTTTCAAAGCGACTGTTACAGTAAAGCCTGAAGTAAAGCTTGGCGAATATAAAGGGCTTGAAGCAGAACAGTTAAGCACAGAAGTAACAGATGAAGACGTTCAGGAAGAACTGACTGCTCTGCAAAAGCGTCATGCTGAACTTGTTGTAAAAGAAGATGGCAAAGTAGAAGATGGCGACACTGTTGTCCTTGACTTTGAAGGTTCTGTTAATGGAGAAGTGTTTGAAGGCGGTACAGCAGAAAACTATTCTTTAGTAATCGGCTCTGGCACGTTTATTCCTGGGTTTGAAGAGCAGTTGATCGGCGTAGCTTCTGGTGAAGAGAAAGAGGTAGAAGTTACTTTCCCTGAAGAGTACCATGCAGAAGAGCTTGCAGGCAAACCAGCTGTATTCAAGGTGAAAATTCACGAAATCAAAGCACAAGAGCTTCCTGAACTGAATGATGAATTTGCAAAAGAAACAGATGAAGATGTGGAAACACTTGATGAATTGAAAGCGAAAATCCGCACTCGCCTTGAAGAGCAAAAGAAAACAGCTGCAGAACAAACACTTCGTGATACGCTTGTAGAAAAAGCAGCTGCGAATGCTGAAATCGATGTACCAGAAGTGATGGTTGAAAATGAAATCGACCGCATGCTTCAAGAGTTCACACAAAATCTTTCAATGCAAGGAATGAACCTTGACCTGTATTATCAATTCTCTGGTCAAAGTGAAGCAGACCTTCGCGGACAAATGAAAGAGAATGCAGAAACACGCGTACGCACAAGCTTGACGCTTGAAGCGATTGCAGATGCAGAAAACTTAGAAGCAACGGAAGAAGATACAGAAAAAGAATTAAGCAAAATGGCAGAGCAATTTAATTTGTCCGTAGAAGATATCAAAAAAGCATTGGGCAACTTAGATGGCATGCAGGCTGACTTGAAAATTCGCAAAGCAATCGAATTTCTTGTGGAAAACAGCAAAACTAGTGCATAATAATAGATAAAGGTAGACAAGGCGCGAACTGCTCGTGCCTTGTTTTCTACCTACTTGTTTTACTATCATACATATGAATTCTATAGGGATAGGGAAATAACAAGCTGCAATGATACTCTTTGCAGCGTTTGATTTCATCTTCCTAAATAGATAAAGCTTGACAAGAAAATGTGAAAAAATGTTTTAGTAATAGTCAAGCTGGTAACACATTATATATACAAAAGACCTTTTGTTTTTTGAACAGAGAAAAATGTGGTACAATGCAATACATAACTTTTTTACAAAGAGCCAACGGCGCTCGTTCAGTATGTGCGTTGATGCTTGTAGCTGAACAGGGGAAGAGAGAATAATTACCTGTCCCGCCGCAGCAAACCATTAAAGCTGGATAGGGCAAATAAACAGCGAAGCGTGCCTGTTAGAGAAGAGAAACAAATGTCGTTTTCAAAAAAAGACGTCTGTTTACTCTGAAGGAATGGAGCGTTGCAGCTGGACAGAAAAGCGAAGCCGACTGTATGGGAGCGACAAGCATAAGGCAGGCCGGAGGAGCGGCGCTTTCTAGCCGCACAGCCGGACCGGCTCATGACCTCGAGTTCCAGGGAGGCGTAGCTGGACACAAAAAGCAAAAGGCGCTCGATTAGTGTGATAACGGATTAGGGCTCTGGATGAGGAGTCGCTTTTCAGACTCCGACAGAGGGAGCGAAATCAGTGTATGCGCTAGCGCCTGTAGCTGGACAAGCGATTATTATTTATAAGGGGTGAAACACATTGTTCAAGTTTAACGATGAAAAAGGACAGCTAAAATGTTCTTTCTGTGGTAAAACACAGGATCAAGTGCGCAAACTTGTAGCTGGTCCCGGTGTATATATATGTGATGAGTGTATCGAGCTTTGCACTGAAATAGTGGAGGAAGAGCTTGGCACTGAGGAAGAAGTAGAATTTAAAGATGTACCGAAGCCGATGGAAATTCGTGATATTTTAGATGATTATGTTATTGGGCAAGAACGTGCTAAAAAGTCGCTCGCTGTAGCTGTTTATAATCACTATAAACGTATTAATTCCAACAGCAAGGTGGACGATGTTGAGCTGGCTAAGAGTAATATTTGTTTAATCGGGCCAACAGGAAGCGGGAAAACGCTCCTTGCTCAAACGCTTGCACGTATTCTAGATGTTCCATTTGCGATTGCTGATGCTACCTCTTTAACAGAGGCAGGCTATGTGGGGGAAGATGTGGAAAATATTCTTCTCAAACTGATCCAAGCGGCTGACTATGACGTGGAGAAAGCAGAAAAAGGCATCATTTATATCGATGAAATTGATAAAGTGGCACGTAAATCTGAAAATCCGTCCATTACGCGTGATGTTTCCGGTGAAGGTGTACAGCAGGCTCTCTTGAAAATTTTAGAAGGAACTGTGGCAAGTGTCCCTCCACAAGGTGGACGAAAGCATCCTCATCAAGAATTTATCCAAATTGATACGACAAACATTCTTTTTATTTGCGGGGGAGCATTTGATGGAGTGGAGCAAATTATTAAACGCCGCCTTGGCCAAAAGGTCATTGGCTTCGGCTTTGAAACGAAGCAGGAAGAGGCGGCAGATGGCTCTCTTTTATCTAAATTAGTACCGGAAGATCTTCTTAAATTTGGACTGATCCCTGAATTTATTGGTCGTCTTCCAGTTATTGCGAGCCTTGAGCAGCTTGACGAAGAAGCGCTCGTTGAAATTTTAACGAAGCCAAAAAATGCGCTCGTTAAGCAATATCAAAAAATGATGGAACTGGATGAAGTCGACCTTGAATTTGACGAGGGAGCACTTCGTGAGATTGCCAAGAAGGCGATCGAACGCAAAACAGGTGCCCGTGGGCTCCGTTCCATTATTGAAAGCATCATGCTCGATGTGATGTATGACTTGCCTTCTCGAGAGGATATTAAGACATGTGTCATCACAAAGGAGACCGTTCTTGACAATGCTGCACCAAGATTGCTTGGAGAAAATGGACAAAAGATAGATTTGACGAAAACATCCGCTTAAGCAGGGAAGCACCAGGCGAAAAGTAAGAAAAAAATAAACTAAATGAAAAAACAGGACAGCTTAGGATGAGAAGGCTGTCCTGTTTTTTCCGTGGAGAGAAGAACTTCCGGATGAATTGCTGTTTATGAGTATCAAAATGAGGCGATACTGGCGAATAAGAAAACGGTTGATTAACAATTAAAGGGAAGCAGTCGAATGAACAGAAGACCGTAAACCTTTGGAGAAAAGTCAGCCGTCAATGCAGGGTTCACTTTGCTGGTATGGGAGGATACGATATGAATTGGACAGCAATTGCAATCGCGGGTCAGCTTGTGTTTGGGCTGATTATCAGTCTTTATTTTCTCACGATGCTCAAAAAACAGCATACGAGCAGAATAACGATTGACAAGGAATCGAAAAAGGAAATGGAAGCTATGGGAAAAATGCGGGCAATTTCTTTGACAAAGCCGCTTGCTGAAAAAATCCGTCCGCAAAATTTTTCAGATATCATTGGTCAGGAAGAAGGCATTAAAGCATTGCGAGCAGCTCTTTGCGGCGCCCATCCACAGCATGTCATCATTTATGGGCCGCCGGGAGTGGGGAAAACAGCAGCGGCCCGTCTCGTGCTTGAGGAAGCAAAAAAGAATAAGCGCTCTCCGTTTGCTCCGTCTGCAGTGTTTGTGGAACTGGATGCCACTACAGCCCGGTTTGATGAGAGAGGCATTGCTGATCCGCTTATCGGCTCTGTACACGACCCGATTTATCAAGGGGCTGGTGCTCTTGGGCAGGCAGGTATTCCTCAGCCTAAAAAAGGGGCAGTAAGCAATGCACACGGCGGTATTTTGTTTATTGATGAAATTGGGGAATTGCACCCTATTCAGATGAACAAGCTATTAAAAGTGTTAGAGGATCGAAAAGTACTTCTTGAGAGCGTGTACTATAGTGAGGAAAATGATAATATTCCAAGACACATCCATGATATTTTTAAGAAGGGACTGCCAGCGGATTTTCGATTGATTGGTGCAACGACTAAACAGCCCGAGGAAATCCCAGCTGCCATTCGTTCTCGCTGTCAAGAAGTGTATTTCAATGAATTAGATAATAAACATTTAACAGATATCGCTCGTAAAGCTGCCGAAAAGGCGGGGATGAATCTCTCTGAAAAAGGACTAGCTCTGATCGCTGGGCATACCCGTAACGGCCGGGAAGCTGTAAACCTTGTACAGATGGCTTCCGGCCTAGCGATGATGGAGAATCGAAAAGAAATATACAATGAGGAAGTGGAATGGGTGATCCGCTCAAGCCGACTAGCACCAAAATGGGAATCGCGGATTCCTGAAGAGTCAAGAATTGGTCTGATTAATGGACTAGCTGTAACCGGGCCAAACAGTGGAGCTCTTCTTAGTATTGAGGCCGCTGTTCTTTCTGCGGCAGACAAAGGGACAGTAACAGTGACTGGGATTGTTGAAGAAGAAACATTCAACCAGCCAGCAAAATCAATCAAACGAAAGAGCATGGCCAAAGGGTCAGTAGACAATGCGGTGACCGTTCTAAAATCGTTGGGTGTGCCGGTGGAGCAGTTTGATATTTTTGTTAACTTTCCCGGAGGCATGCCTGTAGATGGCCCGTCTGCCGGAGCGGCGATAGCACTATCCATTTATTCAGCAATATACAATCATCCGGCGGATCGAACAGCAGCGATTACGGGAGAAATCGGCCTCCACGGGCAGATAAAACCGGTCGGGGGAGTTTTACAAAAAGTGATAGCCGCTAAAGAAGCGGGGGCAAAAAAGGTGCTTTTTCCAAAAGAAAATGACACACTTCTTTTAGAGAAAGTGGAAGGGGTGGAGCTCATTCCAGTTTCCCAGCTTAAAGAAGCATTTGATCATTTCTTTGATAAGCAGGCAGAACAGAAAGGACTCGTTCAGCCGGGGAATATATTATCGAAGGAAAAGAAATCAATATAGCATAGCAGAAGAAAGGCTGCCTTATAAAGTGATCATTTTTTTACTTTTAAGGCAGCCCTGTTGTTTGTTTTCTGCCAAAGTGAGGAATAGGTAAAAAGACGGGAAGGTGATATCCCGTTCAATAATGGACACTCCTATTTAAATAAGATAAGATTGTACAAAACACCTATTTTGCGGCAGAAAGCGTAAAAGAGAGAACAGGCAGCTATTTCGCCTGATGTTTGAAGTGATGGAGGTTATGTTTATGAGTAATCAAACTGTTCACACTGTGCCCCTCCTGCCACTCCGGGGATTATTAGTGTACCCTACAATGGTTCTGCACCTGGATGTTGGCCGTGATCGCTCGATCGAGGCGTTGGAGCAGGCAATGCTAGACAATCATTTGATTTTTTTATCCACTCAAAAAGATTCCAATATAGACGATCCTTTACGAGAGGATTTGTTTGAAACAGGAACATTAACGAAAGTAAAACAAATGTTGAAGCTACCAAATGGAACCATCCGTGTACTCGTTGAGGGCCTAAACCGCGCGGTTATTAAGCAGCTTGATGATAAAGAAACTTTTTATTTGGCAACAGTTGAAGTGCACGAGGACGATGCAGCAAAAGATATAGAAACTGAAGCGCTGATGCGCACACTGCTGGAGTACTTTGAACAGTATATCAAGCTGTCGAAGAAAATTTCTGCAGAAACCTATTCTACGGTAGCCGATATTGACGAACCGGGCCGGTTGGCCGATATCATTGCTTCTCACTTGCCGATTAAAATGAAAGATAAACAAGAGATTCTTGAGACGTTTGATGTAAAGAACCGTCTTAACCGAATCATTGATTTATTAAATAACGAAAAGCAAGTGTTGAATTTAGAGAAGAAAATCGGTCAGCGTGTGAAAACATCTATGGAGCGCACACAAAAAGAATATTTTCTGCGTGAGCAAATGAAGGCAATTCAGCAGGAGCTGGGCGATAAAGAAGGAAAAACCGGTGAAGTCGAGGAGCTGTTGAAACGAATCGAAGAAGCGGACATGCCTGAGCATGTGAAAAAGACCGCCTTAAAGGAATTGAATCGTTATGAGAAAATTCCTTCAAGCGCGGCAGAAAGTGCCGTTATCCGCAACTATCTTGAATGGCTCGTTACACTGCCGTGGACGAAAGCGACGAAAGATGACCTGGATATCGAAAAAGCAGAAGCCATTTTAAATCGAGATCATTATGGATTGGAAAAAGTGAAAGAGCGTGTGCTTGAATATTTGGCTGTTCAGCAGCTTACCCAGTCTCTTAAAGGGCCTATTCTTTGTTTAGCAGGACCGCCAGGGGTCGGTAAAACATCATTGGCACGCTCCATTGCCGAATCACTTGGCAGAAACTTTGTCCGGATTTCTCTTGGCGGCGTGCGTGACGAATCAGAAATCCGCGGCCACCGCCGCACATATGTCGGAGCCATGCCTGGCCGGATTATTCAAGGTATGAAAAAAGCAGAGACAATTAACCCAGTCTTTTTACTTGATGAAATTGATAAAATGTCAAGTGACTTTAGAGGCGATCCGTCCGCAGCCATGCTCGAAGTGCTGGACCCTGAGCAAAACTTTAACTTTAGTGATCATTACATTGAAGAAACATACGACTTATCGAAAGTGATGTTCATTGCGACAGCTAATGACCTGGCAACGATCCCAGGCCCTCTTCGCGACCGGATGGAAATCATTACAATTGCGGGCTATACGGAGCTGGAGAAAATTCATATTGCAAAATCCCATTTGCTTCCGAAGCAAGTGGAGGAGCATGGGCTCACAAAATCTCAGCTTCAGGTAAGGGATGATGCGATTCAAGATGTGGTCCGTTATTATACACGTGAAGCGGGCGTTCGTAGCCTTGAGCGTCAGCTTGCAGCAATTTGCCGAAAAACAGCCAAAATGATCGTCTCGGAGGAAAAAAAGCGTGTAGTCGTAACGAGTAAGAACTTGGAAGAATTTTTAGGAAAGCGAATCTTCCGCTATGGACAGGCTGAAACGGTTAACCAGGTTGGTGTAGCCAACGGACTGGCTTATACAGCTTCCGGCGGAGATACACTGCAAATAGAAGTGTCCTTGTCCCCAGGAAAAGGCAAGCTAATCTTAACTGGGAAGCTCGGGGACGTAATGAAAGAATCCGCACAGGCTGCATTCAGTTATGTTCGTTCCAAGGCCGAAGAACTGAATATTGAAGCTGACTTCCACGAGAAATATGACATTCATATTCACGTCCCGGAAGGCGCTGTGCCAAAGGATGGCCCATCTGCCGGCATTACAATGGCTACGGCGCTCGTCTCAGCATTAACAGCCCGTCCAATTCGTCGGGAAGTTGGAATGACCGGTGAAATCACTCTTCGTGGCCGTGTGCTGCCCATTGGCGGTGTGAAAGAAAAATCGCTTGGTGCCCATAGAGCCGGGCTCAAAACAATTATCCTGCCACAGGATAATGAGAAAGATATTGAAGATGTGCCAGAAAGTGTGCGCAACGATTTAACATACATTCTTGCCTCTCACATGGATGATGTATTAAAAGTTGCGCTGACAGGAGAAAATTATGAAGGTTAATCAAGTAGAACTTGTTATCAGTGCAGTAAAACCAGCACAATATCCGGAAGGTTCTCTTCCGGAATTTGCGCTAGCTGGACGCTCTAATGTAGGAAAGTCCTCTTTTATTAATAAAATGATTCAGCGTAAAAGCATGGCTCGGATCTCATCTAAGCCGGGAAAAACACAGACGCTCAATTTTTATAAAATTGAGGAGTCACTTTATTTTGTTGATGTACCGGGATATGGATTTGCGAAAGTTTCCAAAAAAGAACGGGAATCATGGGGCAAAATGATTGAAACGTATTTAACGACAAGGGAACAGTTGCGGGCATGTGTGCTGATTGTTGACTTGAGGCACTCTCCGACAGAAGACGATGTCATGATGTATAATTTTTTAAAGCATTATGAAATCCCTGTTGTGGTCGTGGCCACTAAAGCCGACAAAATACCAAAAGGCAAGTGGCAAAAGCATTTAAAGGTAGTGAAAGAAGCGCTCGAATTTGAACCGACAGACGATATCGTTATTTTCTCTTCTGAAACTGGACAGGGAAAAGACGAAGCGTGGAGTGTTATTCATAAAAGAATGAAGAAAGCAAAGCTGTCCGCTGAATAGTGGGCAGCTTTTTGTTCGGAGAAAAAGCGACAGACTGCCAGCTTGTTGCCGAGAAACGTGAACCTTGGCGCTATATCTTTGAAAAGAATAGACATCCTGCCAAACAGGTGAGAGAAGACCAGTTTCTTAAATGAAAGTCTCTGTTAAAGAGGAATATTGTTTTTTCAATAGTTGATTGTAGCGGAAGGTGGCGACTCCAGGAAAGATCAACAGAGCCAAGCAAAAAAAAGAGGAATTCCTATGAAAGAAATTCCATCTAAAGGCAGCAGCTGTGTTTTCTTTAAATCTTTTATAAAAGGACTTAAGAAGGATAAAGTGATACCGAACAAGGGAATAGAAGGAAGGGTAGCCCGTTAAATAGACCTAATAAAAGTGTGGCGGGCTGCTGCAGTTTTAAAAGGGCTTTAAAGTATGTATTTGGGTGGTCTGGTTTCCTTCTCTATTCGCTCAATTTATTTCTTTTTCACAAATAGTAAATAACCGCCAATGACAATTAGAATAACAGGCCAAAATTGCCAGAGGGAGAGCGCTCGATTCTCAAGCAAGCCAAGCCACTCGATTACTTTATCATAAAAGAGGGTGATAACGGCAAGAATAAGAAATAGCAATCCTTGAAACAGACCGTTTCTCGTTTTCTGATACTGAAGCAAGAATCCGAGTGCAATGATTAAGATAAAGACGCCAGTGTCATTAGACCAAAAGCCAAAATGATTCACCACATGAAAGTGAACACCAAAGCCTGTCAGAATAACACCGGGCAAAATATTATTCCCTTCTTTGCCGCTGTAAGCGTCCGCTAAGAACGCAAGTCCGATAACAATCAAAAGTGTTGGCCAGCTTAAAAAGGGCTGAAACCAGACGATAGCAGCCTGCTGCAAAAAGAAATATAAACCGAATCCGATTAAAATGGTTCCCGGAAAAATTCGCTGCTGCTTCATAAATAGTTTCCCCGCTTTCCATATTCCTAACTTGAATCTTAGTTCTTATTTTGTTACGCTTGCTATTGGGTTTAAAAAGGTTTATTGGTTTTAATGTTAGCATATGTTCACAATTTGTGAATAAGGAAAATTTGTTCCGTGTTATAATGAATATAACAGATTTTTATGGGGGTGCTGAGAACGTGCATATTATTGTGGTGGGACTAAACTACAAAACAGCCCCAGTGGAGATACGTGAACGATTATCTTTTCAGGACACGGACTTAGAAAAAGCCATGTCAGAGCTCCGTAAGCAAAAAAGCATTTTGGAAAATGTCATTCTTTCCACTTGCAACCGGACAGAAATTTATGCGGTCGTCGATCAGCTCCATACAGGGCGTTATTATATTAAACATTTCTTATCTGAATGGTTTAACATGGAAAAGGAAGAATTCACTCCTTTTCTATTTATTCATGAGCAGGAAGCGGCAGTCGAGCACTTGTTGAAAGTAACAAGTGGATTGAATTCCATGGTCCTTGGCGAGACGCAAATTTTGGGACAAGTTCGTTCGAGCTTTTTAAGAAGCCAGGAGATTGAGGCAACGGGCACGGTCTTTAATCATTTATTCAAACAAGCCATCACACTGGCCAAGAAAGCGCATGCGGAAACGGAAATTGGCGCGAATGCGGTATCTGTCAGCTATGCGGCTGTAGAGCTCGCTAAGAAGATTTTCGGCAGTCTTTCCGGCAAGCACGTGCTTGTTGTTGGTGCTGGCAAAATGGGTGAGCTTGCCATTCAAAATCTGCATGGCAGCGGAGCTACAAAAGTGACAGTTGTGAACCGGACGTTTGAAAAAGCAGTTGCGCTTGCTGAGAAATTTGACGGCAATGCCAAAACTTTGGCAGAGCTTCAATGTGCTCTCGTGGAAGCCGATATTTTAATCAGTTCTACGGGCTCAAGCGGCTATGTTATTACGAAAGAAAGAATGGCCGTCGTGGAAAAAATGCGTAAAGGAAAACCATTGTTTATGGTTGATATCGCTGTTCCGCGTGATCTTGATCCGGCTATTTCTGATCTGGAAAGTGTTTTTCTTTATGATATCGATGATCTGGAAGGCATTGTACAAGCAAACATGGCAGAGCGTCAGAAAGCGGCTGAAAAGATTGAATTGATGATCGAAGCAGAAATCGTCGCTTTTAACGATTGGATTAATATGCTGGGAGTCGTTCCGGTTATTTCCGCTCTTCGTCAAAAAGCGCTTGCCATCCAGGCAGAAACAATGGTCAGCATCGAACGAAAAATGCCTAACCTAACAGATCGTGAACGAAAAGTATTAAACAAGCATACAAAAAGTATTATTAATCAGCTGTTAAAGGATCCAATTTTACAGGCGAAGGAACTCGCTGGGGATAAACGTTCGGCTGAAAAGCTGGCTCTGTTTACACAAATCTTTAACATTGAAGAAGAAGTGAAAGCAGAGAAGCAGGTAAAAACAGCGGAACAGTCTACCCAGCAGATTCAGACAAAGCCATTATTCCAAGTGTAAGCGGGGTTACTTGATGTTTGAACAAGGAATGGCCAGGCTCCACGAATTGATGGTAATTTTATATGCGCTGAGTGTTATGCTGTATTTTATCGACTTTTTAAATCAGAACCGGAAGGCGAATAAAGTCGCCTTCTGGACTTTATCGATTGTTTGGGTTCTTCAAACAATTTTTTTGTTTTTATATATGTTCAAAACCGGCCGTTTTCCGGTTCTTACCCTTTTTGAAGGGCTTTATTTTTATGCGTGGATCTTAATTACGCTTTCATTGGTTATTAACCGGCTGCTGCGTATGGATTTTACCGTTTTCTTTACTAATATGATTGGCTTTGCCATTATGGCGATACACACATTTGCCCCTGTGCAAATGGAATCTCAGGCGATGGCGGAACAGCTCGTTTCTGAATTGCTGCTTATTCATATTACAATGGCCATTTTGTCGTACGCTGCATTCTCGCTTTCTTTTATTTTTTCTGCACTTTATTTGCTGCAGTACAGGCTATTAAAAATGAAAAAATGGAGTCAGCGTTTATGGCGTCTAGGTGATTTAGATAAGCTGACGAAATTTTCATACGTATCAAATGCAGTCGGAGTGCCAATGCTGTTGCTAAGCTTAATTCTTGGGTTGATCTGGAAGTTTATTAAACTGCCGGATGTAAGCTGGTATGACGTGAAAATTATTACTTCTTTTATTCTGTTGATTATTTACGGCATTTACCTTTACCTGAAAGTTCGCAAGGGCCTTTATGGCAAATCATTGGCACTGTTGAACACTGCTGCCTTTTTAATTATTTTAATTAACTTTTTCCTAGTGAGCCGATTTTCGTCGTTTCACTTTTGGTACACTTAAAAGCAAAGCAGGGGGATATTATGAGAAAAATTATTGTCGGCTCCCGCCGAAGCAAGCTAGCTTTAACACAAACAAACTGGGTGATTAGCCAGTTGAAAAAGTTAAAGCCGGAATACGACTTTGAAGTAAAAGAAATCGTTACAAAGGGCGATCGCATCCTGGATGTTACGCTCTCTAAGGTGGGCGGGAAAGGCTTGTTCGTCAAGGAAATTGAGCAGGCCATGTATGATAAGGAAATTGATATGGCCGTGCATAGCATGAAAGACATGCCAGCTGAGCTTCCCGAGGGATTGACCATTGGCTGTATTCCAGTGCGGGAAGATCACCGTGATGCTTTCATTTCAAAAGATCATGTAAAGCTTAAGGATATGCCAGCAGGGGCCGTTATCGGTACGAGTAGTCTGCGCCGCAGCGCCCAACTGTTAGCTGCTCGCCCGGATTTGGAAATTAAATGGATTCGAGGCAATATCGATACGCGTTTAGCAAAGCTTGAAACTGAGGAATACGATGCGATTATTTTGGCCGCGGCAGGCTTGTCACGCATGGGATGGGCCTCTGACGTTGTAACAGAATTTTTGGAGCCAGAACTTTGCCTGCCTGCAGTAGGCCAGGGAGCCCTTGCTATTGAATGCCGGGAAGATGATAAAGAATTACTTGAGCTGCTCGCTGCTTTTGCCAACGAGGAAACGACGAAAACGGTGACTGCTGAGCGGGCTTTCCTTCACAAGATGGAAGGCGGCTGTCAGGTGCCCATCGCCGGGTTTGCTGTAGCTGACGGCAATGAAACCGTGCTAACTGCTCTTGTCGCCTCACCAGATGGAAAAACGATTTATAAGGAAATAGTAAGAGGCAGCGATCCGCAAGCTGTGGGTGTAGAAGCAGCAGCTTTGCTTTCGGGACGTGGCGCTAAAGAATTGATTGAAGCGGTGAAAGCAGAGCTTGATGCCGAATGACACCCGGTCGGCCGCTTGCAGGCAAGCATGTATTAGTGACCCGTCCAAGAGGACAAGCAGCTTCATTTATTGATAAAATAGAAACAGCCGGGGGAATCGTTCACTTCGTTCCCCTGATCGCTTTCCAGTCTTTCTCAGATGATCGTGAGGAAGAATGGTTGCAGCAATTGTCTACATATGATTGGATTATCTTAACGAGTAAAAATGGTGTCGATTTTTTCTTTCAGCAGCTAAAGAATAGAAACATAGACCGCACAGTTATACGTGGCCGTTTTGCTGCTATTGGAACGAAAACAGCTGCTGTGCTCCAAAACTACGGATTTCATGCTGAGTATATTCCCGAGAAATTTTCCGCTGATCAGTTTGTAGAAGAAATTACCGGAGGGCGCTTTGAAGCGAAAAAGGTGTTAATTCCGAAGGGGAATCTTGCCAGAACAGCTATTGCTGACGCCCTCAGGGAAAAAGGGATGACGGCTGACGAATGGATCGTTTATGAAACATATTTCCCCGAAGAAGCAAATCAGCAATTAATTGATTTACTTGTAACGAATAAAGCGGACATCCTCACATTCACAAGTCCTTCTGCTGTCCGTCATTTTATGAAAGCAATAAAGGAAGTGGGCATGCACACGCTGGAACATTCTGTTGTTGCCTGCATCGGCCCAGTAACTAAAAAAGAAGCGGACCGCTTCGGTCTTCATACGCAGATTTGCCCAGAGGTATATACGAGCGAATCGTTGGCAGAGGCAATTGCCCGCTATTTCAGAAAGGAAGAAGAGTAATGGAATTACAATTTAAACGTCATCGCCGCTTGCGCCAATCAGCTAATATGCGTGCATTGGTACGTGAAACTTATCTTCATAAAGAGGACTTTATTTATCCTCTCTTTATTGTAGAAGGCGAAAACATAAAAAAAGAAGTCCCTTCCATGCCTGGTGTGTATCATTTGTCAATGGATCGCTTGAAAGCAGAAATGGACGAAATTCTAGCGCTCGGGTTAAAATCTGTCATTTTATTCGGCGTACCAGCTGAAAAAGATGCAGAAGGAACGGGTGCCTATCATGATCACGGCATTGTTCAGCAGGCAACACGCTTTATTAAGGGGCACTATCCGGATATGGTGGTTATCGCTGATACGTGTTTATGTGAGTATACAGACCATGGCCATTGCGGAGTGATCGAGGGCAGCAAAGTGTTAAACGATCCATCATTAAGTTTGCTTGCTAAAACAGCAGTCAGCCAGGCTGAAGCAGGTGCCGACATCATTGCTCCATCTAATATGATGGATGGGTTTGTCGCTGCTATTCGCCGTGGATTGGATGAAGCAGGCTTCACTGATGTACCGATCATGTCTTATGCCGTTAAATACTCATCAGGCTTTTACGGGCCTTTCCGTGACGCAGCCGAATCTACTCCGCAGTTTGGTGATCGAAAAACCTATCAAATGGACCCGGCTAATCGCCTGGAAGCTTTTCGCGAGGCAGAGTCAGATGTAGAAGAAGGGGCTGATTTCTTAATCGTCAAACCCGCTCTTTCTTATTTGGACATCGTGCGTGACATGAGAAATGAATTTAAATTGCCAATTGTCGCTTATAATGTGAGCGGTGAATACTCCATGGTGAAGGCTGCGGCATTGAACGGCTGGATCGATGAAAAGGCAATCGTTATGGAAAAGTTGATCAGCATGAAAAGAGCAGGTGCCGATCTAATTATTACGTATTTTGCTAAAGATGCAGCCCGCTGGCTGGATGAACAATAAGGGGGTTCTTGTATGCGTTCTTACGAAAAATCAAAGCAAGCCTTCCAAGAGGCGGTTAAATTAATGCCAGGAGGGGTGAACAGCCCAGTTCGCGCCTTTAAGTCCGTAAATATGGATCCAATTTTTATGGAACGGGGGAAGGGCTCTAAGATTTACGATATTGATGGCAATGAGTACATTGACTATGTTTTATCGTGGGGGCCACTTATTTTGGGCCATGCGAATGATCAAGTTGTAGAAGCTTTGAAAAAGACGGCTGAAACTGGGACGAGCTTTGGTGCCTCGACTCTCATTGAAAATGAACTAGCGAAGCTTGTGATCGAGCGTGTTCCGTCTATTGAAGTGGTTCGTATGGTCTCTTCTGGGACGGAGGCCACCATGAGTGCGCTTCGTCTTGCCCGCGGTTTTACAGGCCGCAGTAAAATAGTAAAATTCGAAGGCTGTTACCATGGTCATGGCGATTCCCTCTTAATTAAAGCTGGTTCTGGTGTGGCTACTTTAGGATTGCCAGATAGTCCAGGCGTTCCTGAGAGCGTGGCGAAGAACACAATTACCGTACCTTACAATGATCTTGACGGTGTTAAATATGCTTTTGAACAATTTGGTGAGGACATTGCTTGTGTCATTGTTGAACCTGTTGCAGGCAATATGGGCGTTGTACCGCCACAGCCTGGTTTCTTGGAAGGACTTCGTGAAGTAACGCAGGATAACGGTGCTCTCCTTATTTTTGATGAGGTTATGACTGGTTTCCGTGTCGGTTATAACTGTGCGCAAGGATTCTTTGGCATCACGCCTGACCTTACGTGCCTTGGCAAGGTAATCGGTGGTGGGCTGCCGGTTGGTGCCTATGGTGGCCGGGCAGATATTATGAATCAAATTGCTCCAAGCGGACCAATTTATCAGGCAGGCACTCTTTCTGGAAATCCAATGGCGATGGCTGCCGGATTGGAAACACTCCGGCAGTTAACACCAGAGATATACGAGGAGTTCGGACGCAAAGCAGATCGCCTGGAAGAAGGATTGACCGAAGCTGCACAAAAGCATAACATTCCGATTACATTTAACCGCGCTGGTTCGATGATTGGCCTCTTCTTTACTAACGAACATGTAACCAATTATGAAAAGGCAAAAACATCTGATCTTGCACTGTTTGCTGAATATTACCGGGAGATGGCAAATGAAGGTGTGTTTTTGCCGCCATCTCAGTTTGAAGGGTTATTTTTATCCAGCGCCCATACTGAAGAAGATATTGAGCATACGATTGCTGCAGCTGAAAAAGCGTTCAGCCGCCTAAAGAAATAATAATAGAAAAAACCGCCTGGCTATATGCTGGCGGTTTTTTTTCGTATTCTAAATAGAATGAGGCAATCTTTCATATTTCTTAGAGAAGCGTCATACAAATAAATTGTGAAAGAAGATCAATAGGAATATCTTGCCGTTGTATAAACAAATGGATGGCATAAGGCCGATGAATAGAAAGGAGGAAATGAAGTGGCGTCTCAAGACCTGTCATATTTGCGGTTTTCATTAGAAGAAACTGTCCGTTTTACGAGTGGTCAGGAAGTAGGAGAATTATATTCTATTTCTCTTGATCCGCAAATTCAAACTGAAGAAACAGATGAATTTATTAGAATGCACGGTTTCTTGGAACTTTCTGGAGAATACGCTCCATCAGAGCAGCAAACCGAACCACTGGATACACCTACTTATAAATATGTGCAACAAGTGCTGGAGCGCGGAGAGAATGAGTGTGAATTCTTTCATCACTTTCCGATTGATATAACGATTCCTAAATCACGCATTGCTAAAATGGAAGATGTGGAGATTTACATTGATTCGTTTGACTATGAATTCCCTGAAAAAGCAAATTTGAAATTAACAGTCGATCTATCAATATCAGGGATCATGGAAGAGGAAGAAGAGAAAGAAAGAGAGCAGGTGAATGAATTAGTTGAAATGACACCAGCAGACGAAGAGTTACAAATAGAACAAGAAGAAAATGTAAAAAATGACGAACCAGGGTTTTCAATTTTAAAGTTGGATGTGAATGATGCAGGCGGCTCAGAGGAAACAGGAAGGGAGACAGATTTTTCGGTTGAAGTCAAAAGGCAACCTGATGTGCTTGAGGAAGAGAAGAAGGAAGTTTCAGTTCCACCAATGAGTGAACAAAGAGAAGAAAAACAGCAGAAAGAATCTCCAAATATTGTTTTGGAGATGGAAAGCAATCATTCCGCAGTTGCAGCAATCGAAGAATCTCCTAATGTGCTTGAATCATTGTCCATAATGGAGTCTGCTTCCGCGAGTCCGTCATCTCATCATGAAGTTCCTAATGTTTCAGAGCTAACAGAGTCTCCGGCTCAAGAGCCAGCCCATATGGCAGAGTCGTCCTCAAAGGAAATGGAGGAGGAGAACACACAGAAAAAGAAAAAGTCATTTAGCTTGAAAAAAACGGAAACGATGTCGCTAGCAGATTTCTTCTCAAGGAAAGAGTCAGAGGAAGCTGTAACCTGGAAGGTTTGTCTTGTGCAGAGAGATGATACACTCCAAAAGATTGCTGAGCGGTATGAGTTACCGGTAGCTGACTTAGTCCGAGAAAACAAATTGGAGACCAGCCAAAGCATTGAAGAAGGCCAGGTACTCTATATACCGAATTCTCGTTAATGATCCGGCTGTTCCCGATTAAAGGTGGGACAGCCTTATTTTTTATAAAGCGGGTGAAGAAAGTGGAACAGCCCTATTCAGCTATTTGGAGAAGCTACGGATTAACCCCTTTGCACATAGAAACATTAGGCCACGTGCAAAAAATATCAACAGATAAAGGGAATTTTGCTTTAAAAAGAATTCCTTCAGTACAAGGGATGGATTTTTTATTCAATATGCAAAAGCTTTACCAGACGGGTTATCACCGATTTGTTCCTGTTTATCCGGCTTTGGATGGCAGATATGGCATTTTAGAGGGAGCTCATATTTATTATTTAATGCCGTGGATCGAAAGTGGTGAGCAAGAAATAGCCGAGAGAGAAAAAAAGATGATTCGGGAGGTTGCCAGGCTGCATTTCGTTTCTTCCACGGATGTAGCTGTAGCGAAGGAGGCGCGGATCTATCAATATGAACAGGTCAAGGCTTTGTGGGAAAGACAGGAAGAGCACTTAGAGCAATTTTTAGAGCTTTCAGAAAGGGAAACATATATGTCTCCGTTTCAATTGTTGTTTTGTCTTTATTATACAGATGTTCGCCAAGCTTTTTTCTATGCCAAGGAAAAGTTGAAAGAATGGAAAGAGGCAACAGAGGAAGAGGAGAAAGAGAGAACGGTCCAGGTTCATGGCAAACTGGACCCAGGTCATTTTCTTATTGATCGAGGGGGGGGAGGCTACTTTATTAACTTGGAGCAATCTCGCAGAGCCACGCCGATTCATGATTTAATTCCCTATTTCTCCCGTACATTGAAGGGGTACCCAGAAAGATCAGCTTTAGCGAGAGAGTTATTCAGTTACTATACAAATTTTTTTCCGCTGAAAAAAGGGGAGAAACTTTTATTCCAAAGCTATATTGCTTACCCGGGAGCGCTTTATGAGACAGCAGCTGCCTATTTCTCGGCACAAAGAAAACAAAACGAGTATCGCTATACGGATCAGCTGCAGCAAAATTATTGGCAGTTAAAAAATATCGAGTATTTCGTCACAGACTTAAAAGAAGAGGAAGAATAAAAAAATGGCTGGAGGAATGAAATTCCTCCAGCTCTGACAAGGTGTAATCGTAATCCTCGTATAATGTCTTTGATAAAATTTTACTTCTGCTTTAGCAATAACCTATTAGTCCCTGTTGAAATCACATTCTTCCAAAGGAATGACTTTCGTTTTGTGTTTGATTTTGTAAGCAATCCAAAAGATCAAGAATAGAGGAAGACCAATATAGGAAACAAGGACTCCATTCCAGTCAATTTGGCCTCCCATAAACGCTTGGAAATTTTGGCCCAAAATGACGAAAGTACATAGAATAAGTGCCAACAATGGCCCAATTGGAAACCATTTTGCACGATAAGGAAGAGTGGTTACGTCCCCTCCTTGAGCGATAAAAGCCCGACGGAAGCGATAGTGACTAATGGCGATCCCGAGCCATGTGACGAAACCAGCCATTCCGGAAGCGTTTAACAGCCAAACATAGACAGCGCCGTCGCCAAAGAAAGTAGTTAGAAATGCGAGAGAACCGACCAATGTGGTAATAATGAGCGCATTGACCGGTACCCCTCTTTTGTCAAGGCGAGCCAAAAATTTTGGGGCCTGTCCATCACGTGCCAAGTCCCAGAGCATACGGGTGGAAGCATACATGCCTGAATTGCCTGCGGACAATACAGAAGTGAGTATGATAGCATTCATAACAGAAGCAGCAAAAGCAAAACCTGCCCGTTCAAACACTAGCGTGAAGGGACTTACAGAAACAGAGTCACTTAGCAGACGTTCGTCTGTGTATGGGAGAATCAATCCGATCACAAGAATAGCTAAAATATAAAAAAGCAAAATGCGCCAAAATACAGAATTAATAGCTTTAGGAATATTTTTTTCTGGTTCTTCACTTTCACCGGCGGCTACTCCGAGCAGCTCCGTGCCTTGGAAAGAGAAGCCAGCTGCCATGAAAACACCTAAAACAGCTAAAAACCCGCCATTGAAAGGAGCGTCTTTAATTGTAAAGTTTGTGAGGCCAATGGCTTCGCCGCCCATAATACCAAAAATCATAAACAAACCGGTAACAATAAATAAAATAATAGTGACTACTTTAATAAGTGCAAACCAAAATTCTGATTCTCCAAATCCTTTGGCAGACATAAAATTCAAGCCAAACATAATTAAAAGTGCGAGACCGCTCCAGAGAATGGAAGGACTGTCAGGGAACCAAAATTTCATAATGAGCACTGCAGCGGCAAGTTCTGCAGCAATGGTAATCGCCCAGTTGTACCAATAATTCCAGCCGATGGCAAATCCAAGGGCCGGATCAACAAATTTTGATGCATATACCTTAAAGGAACCAGCTACCGGCATATAGGCCGCCATTTCTGCAAGGCTCGTCATTAAGAAATAGACCATTACTCCGATTGCTGCATAAGCGAGCAGTGCCCCTCCAGGACCGGCATTATGAATAGCTCCGCCGCTTGCTAAAAATATCCCTGTTCCGATGGATCCTCCGAGAGAAATCATCGTTAGATGGCGTGCTTTTAGAGTCCTCTTCAACTGATTGGGCTTTGATGATGATGTCGATGATGATGACGTAACTGTATTCCTCAATATTGTGCACTCCTTTTCGTGATAAAGATTGAATCATTTCAAGGGCAAATAAAAAACAGCCGTCGAAGAAGATCGACGGCTGTTAACAAGTCCGTTTAATCCTTCCGAAGATAGCCCTCCACGTTAAATAACGCGACAGTGATGTTCCTGTTCGAAAACATCCCCAGCATGAACAGACAATGACCTGTCCACACTTCGGCAGTTTATCCTTTCAAACGGAGTCATAGATGTCATTGTCTCTCTTCCGCTTTACTCATATAAGCTGCAGCCTCTATCCCATCGGTAAATGGGAATATTTAATTGACACTAGAATTATAGTCAATTCTTATCAATCTTGCAATGGTTAATTTTAGCTCTTCTTCTCTGGAATATGCACAAAGCCCTGTCATCCTCTCGAAGAGGTGTTTCGTAATTTGAGTAAAGATTATTTTTTAAATCGATAAGGGACGGTAGTGACAATGACATTCTTTTGATAAAGAAGGTAGATTCTTAAACGTAAGCTCGACTGATTGTGTAATATGTCCTGCCATCTCTTCTTCGTAATGAATTGTGGAATAAGTACGGTTAAGGTATGGTTCCTTTCATTCGCTTTTTCCACGGCTATGTCAATAAACCGGGCGAGAGGCCTCATTAAGCTTCTATATTGAGAATGCAGAGTAACAAGACGGACATTAGGCTTCCACTTTCTCCATCTCTCCTCCATTTGTCGTTCGCTTTCACGGTCAAAAGCGACGTAAACAGCAATGACAGTATCACCGATTAGTTCGGCATAATTTAAGGAATTTTCAACTACCTTTGTAATGCCGGCAACCGGGACAATGACGACATTTCCTTTAAATTGAAGTGCTTCTTCTCCAGATTTAATTCTCAGTTGTTCACCTGTTGCCATATAATGACTTTTAATTCGATGAAACATAAAGATAATAATCGGTAAGAAAACTAGCACAGGCCACACTTGAGAAAACTTAGTGGTAAAGAAAATCACCACAACAGTTAAGCTAATGAGCGCGCCGATTAAATTAACTGTTAATTTATACGTCCAGCCAACAGGCTTCTCTTTTACCCACTTTACAATCATGCCTGATTGGGAAAGGGTGAAGGGAATAAATACACCAACGGCATACAATGGAATAAGCTGTTCAGTTTCCCCCCTAAAAGCCACGATAAGTAGAATAGACATGATGCCGAGCGTGACGATTCCATTTGAGTAACCAAGCCGGTCTCCACGCATGAGAAACATCCGTGGAATATACTTGTCCGTTGCTAAGTTAACGGCTAGCAATGGAAAAGCAGAAAAACCAGTATTAGCCGCAAGAACTAAAATAAGAGCTGTAGTTCCTTGAACAAAGTAATAAATGAAATTTCTACCGAATACTTCAGACGAAATTTGTGATACCACTGTTTCTTCTGCTTTAGGAGTGATTCCTAGCCAATAAGCTAAAAACATAATGCCAGAAAAAAGAATCGCCAAGATAATCCCCATCATTATTAAGGTGTTTGCTGCATTTTTAGCAGCGGGTTCCTTAAAGTTAGGAACCGCATTAGAAACAGCCTCTACTCCAGTAAGAGCTGAACAGCCGGATGAGAAAGCTCTGAGCAATAAAAACAGACTGATGCCAGGAACGGCTGTTCCGATCGGAGAGTGCAGATCACTCGGTATTTGTCCGGTTGCAATTTTCCATAAACCTACGGCTGAAAGAAGAAGTAAGGCGGCTACAAATAAATATACTGGATAAGCAAGAACAGAAGCAGATTCTGTTACCCCTCGTAAATTCAAAATCGTAATTAATACAACTAGTAAAGCAGCAATAGATACATTATGTTCGTGCAATTGCGGAAAAGCAGAGGTGAGAGCGTCGGTTCCGGCTGATACACTCACCGCTACGGTTAAAATATAATCTACTAATAGGGAGCCTCCTGCAATGAGTCCGGCATTTTCTCCCAAGTTGTTTCTCGAGACAATGTAGGCCCCACCACCGTGCGGATAGGCATAAATAATTTGGCGATACGAAAGAATTAAGGCCGTTAAGAGAACCAGTACTCCAATGCCAATAGGAACAGAATACCAAAAAGCAACTAGACCGATTGTAGACAGCACAATTAAAATTTGTTCAGGTCCATAAGCTACAGACGAAAGGGCGTCTGAGGATAAAATAGCCAGCGCCTTTAACTTACTGATTCTCTGTTCTCCTAGTGCACTCGTTTTAAGCGGCTTGCCAATTAAGGCTTTTTTCATTAGTGAATAACGTGTCATGATGACCTCCAGAAAAGTAAATCAATCATATAGTGAGAAAGCATACGTTTATTTTTACTGTAAGAAAGCTCTTCTGTAAAAAGTTGATAAAATTATAATTCCCCCTTTGATCGTTACCAATCCTAGTAAAAGCTCACAGAGCGCTTTTAATTCTAAAGAAAACACAAAAAAGAACACTAAGGTGTTACTTAGTGCTCTTTTAAGACAACACAAAGCAAACCTCCTCTCCAAACGCTTATGAGGTTAGCTGTCGGGTTCGGGCCATGAGAGTAGCCCTACCTTCTTAATGAAGGATTCACCCCAAGTGACGATGCACAAAAATGGGTCCCCCACTCCTTAGGGATTAAGCGATATAAGGTATAATTGAGTTTACATATAAAATTTATTTAGCTAATATACTCCTGAAAGATTGGTTTGTAAAGAGAAAATTCATATTATTTTTTTAGTTGGCTGAATAGCTAAAGAAAGAATAGAACTCCTTAAATCTATACATATTTAAAAAGACGTCTGCTCATACAAGACGTCTTTTTAAATCCATTCAAGGTAAAGAGCTACAGCAAGTAACACGAGGATAGATAGCAGTATCACATCAAATGTCGTTGGAAAAAAGATCGTTCGAATCCCCTGAAATATGCAAAATGGAACGGCTAGCTGGCAGCAGACCGCTCGGACTGTTCGAAGCCATGGAGGTAACGAGTAAGGATTGTATCTTCTTCTCAATTATTACACCTGCCTGTGAATTCATAAGCACGAGTAGCGTGCTATGAAAGGTTCTTCTTTTACTATATGTATGGAAACAAAGAGAGGTGATTTTAGAGGAGGAGAGCAGGAACGTTGACAGCGTTTAAAAGGTGATTTACGTTAAAAGAAGAACAGGTCTATACATACGCTTTTTATATGACGAAGCAAACAAGGAAGGAAGGATAAGATGATAGATTTATTGAAGTCTCATGCATCTGTTCGAAAATACACAGACGAACCCATTTCAGATGAAGTATTTCACGAGTTGTTGGAAGTTGCCCAACATGCCGCAAGCTCTCATTTTGTGCAGGCTTATTCCGTTGTGCGCGTGAAGAATGAGGAGAAGCGCCTGAAGCTTGGAGAGCTGTCTAAAAATAAACAGCAATTTGAATCTGCGGCCTTGCCGCTTGTTTTCTGTGCGGATTTAAAACGTCTGGAAAAAGCCGTTACCCTTCATGGGAAAAAATTCGAAGGTAGCACGGCAGAAAATCTGCTTGTAGCTGTTATCGATACGGCTCTACTTGCCCAAAATTTTGTAATAGCCGCCGAATCCAAAGGATATGGCATCTGTTATATTGGCGGGGTTCGTAATAATCCGCAGGCAATCAGCGACTTGCTTCAATTGCCTGACTATGTGATTCCATTATTTGGATTGACGGTAGGTGTGCCAGCAGAATCAAACGAAGTAAAGCCACGCTTGCCAATGAAGGCAATTTTGCATGAAGATGTATATGATGAGGAAAAGTATAGTCGCCTACTTCCTGAGTATGACGAGCAAATGCATAAATATTATGCAAGCCGTACAACAAATAAGAAAGATGCAGGCTGGACGAGCGGCATGGCAGCTTTTTTATCCGAGCCACGGCGGGCATATATGCTTGAATTCTTGCAATCAAAAGGCTTTCTAAAAAAATAATAGAGGAAAGATTGACGCCCCTGCCTGTTTTCAGATAATATATGAATGATAATGAAAAGCGAAGACCGGGAAGAGTACAAAGATAGCGCTTGCTTGCAGAGAGGAAAACTCATGGCTGAAAAGTTTTCCGCAAGAACCCTTTGGAATGTCCCCCGTGAGCTGCTTCTGTGAACCGTTTAGTAGTGGAAGCCGGTTGCCAGCCGTTAATGGATTGAGAGCCAGATAGGTCTGCCAGTAGGCAGCTGTCTGTGAAAAAAGGTGGTACCGCGAACAACTCCTTCGTCCTTTTGACGATAGGAGTTTTTTTGTTGTTTAAAAACAGGCAATCACATATGGCGGATAACTGACCAGAATGTTTGTACATTTATTGTGTAATGAGGAGGAAATCTTGATGGAAAACAATGAATTGTCCATGCCAACAAAATATGATCCAAAAGCAATTGAACAGGGACGGTATGACTGGTGGGTAAAAGGGCAGTATTTTGAAGCGAAAGACGATCAAACCAAATCCCCTTATACCATCGTAATCCCGCCGCCGAATGTGACAGGGAAATTGCACCTCGGCCATGCATGGGATACGACACTGCAAGATATCTTAACACGCATGAAGCGGATGCAGGGCTACGATGTGCTTTGGCTTCCAGGGATGGACCATGCTGGGATTGCCACACAGGCGAAAGTGGAGCAAAAGCTTCGTGAAGAGGGAAAAACACGCTATGATCTTGGCCGTGAAAAGTTTTTAGAAGAAGCATGGAAGTGGAAAGAAGAGTATGCAAATTTTATCCGCCAGCAATGGGCAAAGCTTGGCCTTGGTCTGGACTATAGCCGTGAGCGCTTTACATTGGATGAAGGTTTATCAAAAGCAGTCCGTGAAGTATTCGTTTCGTTATATGAAAAAGGTTTAATTTATCGCGGTGAATATATTATCAACTGGGATCCAGCAACAAAAACAGCTTTATCGGACATTGAAGTTATTTACAAAGATGTCCAGGGGGCATTTTATCACATGAAATACCCGCTTGCAGATGGAAGCGGCCATATTGAAATTGCGACAACTCGCCCGGAAACGATGCTTGGTGATACAGCTGTAGCGGTTCATCCAGAAGATGAGCGTTATAAACACCTCATTGGTAAAAAGGTTGTTCTGCCAATCGTTGGCCGAGAAATTCCAATCGTCGGTGATGACTACGTTGACATGGAATTCGGTTCTGGAGCGGTGAAGATTACACCGGCTCACGATCCAAATGACTTTGAAATTGGCAATCGCCACGATTTAGAGCGCATTCTCGTGATGAATGAGGATGGTACGATGAATGAGCGTGCGGGCAAATACAACGGCATGGACCGCTTTGACTGCCGCAAACAGATCGTGAAAGACTTACAGGAGGAAGGCGTCCTCTTCAAGATTGAAGACCATATGCATTCTGTCGGTCACTCAGAGCGCAGCGGTGCGGTTGTAGAACCATACTTATCGACTCAATGGTTCGTAAAGATGCAGCCGCTTGCTGATAAAGCAATCGAATTGCAGTCAAAAGAAGACAAAGTACATTTCGTGCCGGACCGTTTTGAGAAAACATATCTTCACTGGATGGAAAATATCCGTGACTGGTGTATTTCCCGTCAGCTTTGGTGGGGACATCGTATTCCAGCCTGGTACCATAAAGAAACAGGCGAAGTATACGTTGGCCAGGAAGCTCCAGCAGATGCGGAGAACTGGGAACAGGACAAAGATGTACTCGACACATGGTTTAGCTCGGCATTATGGCCGTTTTCTACGATGGGCTGGCCGGATAAAGAGGCGTCAGACTTTAAACGCTACTATCCAACAGCTGCACTTGTTACCGGTTACGATATTATTTTCTTCTGGGTCTCTCGGATGATCTTCCAAGGGCTTGAGTTTACCGGTGAACGTCCGTTTAATGATGTATTGATTCATGGGCTTGTCCGTGATTCAGAAGGGCGGAAAATGAGTAAATCGTTAGGTAATGGCGTGGATCCGATGGAAGTGATTGATCAGTATGGGGCTGACTCTCTGCGCTACTTCTTATCAACTGGCAGCTCTCCAGGACAGGATTTGCGTTTCTCTGTAGAAAAAGTAGAATCTATTTGGAACTTCGCCAATAAAATTTGGAATGCTTCCCGTTTTGCCCTAATGAACATGGATGGCTTGAAATATGAGGAAATCGACTTAAGTGGTGAAAAATCAGTTGCTGATAAGTGGATTTTAACGCGTTTGAATGATACGATCGCAAACGTCACCAAACTTGCTGACCGATACGAGTTTGGTGAAGTCGGCCGTGTGCTCTACAACTTCATTTGGGATGATTTCTGTGATTGGTATATTGAAATGGCGAAGCTGCCGCTTTACGGTGAAGATGAAGCAGCCAAGAAAACGACCCGTTCTATCCTTGCTTATGTGTTAGATAACACGATGCGTTTATTACACCCATTCATGCCGTTTATTACCGAGGAAATATGGCAGAATCTACCGCATGAGGGGGAAACGATCGTCACAGCTAAATGGCCAGAAGTGAATGAAGAGCTATCTGACCAACAAGCAGCAGAGGAAATGAAGCTGCTTGTAGATATTATCCGTTCCGTACGTAATATCCGCGCGGAAGTGAATACACCGCTTAGCAAGAAGATTAAGTTAATCATCAAAGCGAAAGATGACACTGTATTGAACACATTAGAAAGCAACCGTGCTTACATCGAGCGTTTCTGTAATCCGGAGGAACTTGTATTATCAACGACTGCTGCAGCCCCTGACAAAGCGATGACGGCTGTTGTCACAGGTGCCGAACTAATCTTGCCGCTTGAAGGGTTAATTAATATCGAAGAGGAAATTGCCCGCTTGCAAAAAGAATGGGATAAATGGAACAGTGAAGTTGAACGTGTTCAAAAGAAACTTGGCAATGAGCGCTTCGTCAGCAAAGCTCCACAAAAAGTTGTTGATGAAGAGCGCGCCAAGGAAAAAGACTATCTAGAAAAACGTGCCGCTGTTGAAGCGCGCATGAAGGAAATGCAAGGGTAAGTAGGGGAATGAGACGAATCTGCCGGGGGCAGATTCGTCTTTTTCACAGAGCTCAGCAAGCAAATTTATTAACCAAGTCAGTAAACCATAAAATTTGGCCAATATGTTAAAAACAGAATCGAAGGGAGAGAGAAGATGAATACATATGAAGAAGCGATCGATTGGATTCATAGCCGGCTTCAGCTTGGCATTAAGCCCGGCTTGAAGCGAATGGAGTGGCTTATGGAGAGAATGAATCACCCGGAGCATCATCTGCGTGCCGTCCATATTGGGGGGACGAATGGCAAAGGATCGACTGTTGCTATGATGCGTTCTATGCTGCAGGAAGCGGGATATGAAGTAGGAACATTCACCTCGCCATATATAGAACAGTTCAATGAGCGGATTAGCGTGAACGGTGAGGCAATCAGTGACGAGGAAATTATGAAATTAACTGCTGTGATCAAGCCGTTGGCAGAGGAATTGGAAAAAACAGAATTGGGCAGTCCGAGTGAATTCGAAGTGATTACGGCGATGGCTCTTTATTATTTTGCCTGGATTCGCCCTGTTGATATCGTTTTGTTTGAAGTGGGGCTTGGCGGCCGATTAGATTCAACAAATGTGATTCAGCCATTGTTGTCTGTGATTACCACAATTGGCATGGACCATATGCAGTTTTTAGGAGATACACTTGAAGCGATTGCTTTCGAGAAAGCTGGAATTATAAAAAATGGGGCACCAGTTGTTAGCGGTGTGAAACAGGAGGCGGCTCGTGAAATTATTCAACAGCGTGCCAAAGAAGTGAAGTCTGCTGTTTATCAGCTGGGAGAGCAATTCAAGGCAGACTGGCAAAGGTCATTGCCTCAAGGAGAAATGTTCCATTTTGAATCTGTTTTTGCCAATATGAGAGACTTGCCAACAGGTTTAAATGGCCTTCATCAAACAGAAAACGCGGCAACAGCCGTGATGGCTATTTTATATTTACGTACTTTTTACGCGTTTCTAGTGGAAGAAGAACATATTCGTGCTGGTCTACAATCAGTGAGCTGGCCAGGGAGAATGGAGTATGCCATGGAGCAGCCCGTCGTTCTGTTAGATGGCGCTCATAACCCGGAAGGAATGAAGGCGCTTGTTGCATCGCTTGCTGAGCGTTTTCCTGACAAGAGAATCACTGCCTTATTTGCCGGCATGAGGGATAAAAAATTAGATGAAATGATAGCTATTTTAAAGCAGGCAGCTCATCGAATGGCCTTCACAAGTTTTGACTTTCCGCGGGCGGCTGGCAAAAAAGAGTTTCAAGCTTTTTTAGAAAATCAAATGTGGATAGAGGATTGGCAACGGTTTATTGAGGAGTTTCAGACAACAGCAAAAGAAAATGAAGTACTGATTGTAACAGGCTCTCTTTATTTCATTTCAAGTGTAAAGAAATTTATAAAAGAAAAATAATAGAGATCGGCAACTTCTTTTGTTTAAAACGGGGGTTGCCTTTTTCTATGTAAAAACTTTTTATTTTAGTTTACGAACAACAGTGACAAGTTTTCTGCACGGCAACTTTTTAAGTGAACTCCTTCCTTTTATCAAAATATTCTGTAAAAGTAGAAGGCATATCAGTATAATAGAATATAGACAAGAATATAAAGATCTTCTCCTCCAAGCTCCATCTCCCCACCGATTTATTTTCACTGATCCCCTTCAAGCCTATCTTTAAACGATCTTTTCACACTCTGCATTCCAAGAATGAAGCAGCGAGCAAGCAGTCTGCTGGACTGGTAGTCACTGCTTTTGAGCAAGTAAGAAAACCTTTTAGTTAAAGGTTGAACATGTAAAAAAGGAGTTGAAAAACTTGTGGTTGGTTATCCATAAAATTAAAATAGGAGGAACAGTCATGCCTCAAATGAGAAAAAGATATGGGTCCCAAGCAGTGGAAGTAGCTGCCAAGACAGAATGATAGAATTGTTTGTTTTAATGTATGGTTTTGTATTTGGTTCATTTTTTAACGTCGTTGGCTTGCGTGTACCGAAAGGCCAATCGCTTTTCTGGCCGCACAGTGCTTGCCCTAGATGCAATCATAAGCTGCATTTTGCGGAGCTTATACCGGTGTTCTCTTATGTATGGCAAAGAGGAAGGTGCCGCGTATGCAGGATAAGAATATCTCCTCTCTATCCTCTGATAGAATTCGTTACAGCCCTCTTGTTTTGGTGCGCGTATATGTCGTTTGGACTGACGGCAGACTTTTTCATTGCTTTAATACTTATGTCTCTTCTTCTTATTATTATTGTTTCAGACCTTACTTACATGGTTATCCCCGACAAAATACTGTTCATTTTTTTATTTCTCTTTTTGATGGGAAGGACCTTTCATCCGCTTGAGCCTTGGTGGGACATGTTTGTGGGCGGTGCGGTAGGCTTTTTCATACCTTTGCTGGTTTCTCTTGTATCAAAAGGCGGCATGGGGGGAGGAGATATTAAATTGTTTGGTGTCATTGGCTTATTGAGCGGCTTGAAGAAAGTGCTAGTTATTTTCTTTCTTTCATGTGCATTAGGGGCTGTCTGTGGTGTAGTGCTTATGATGTTTCACATTATAAAAAAAGGCAAGCCAATGCCCTTTGCACCATTTATTGCGCTCGCCACGCTCGCTGAACTATTTTATGGCGAAATACTCATTCACTGGTACCTTCAGCTTATTAATTATAGAGGATAAAAAGATTGCCGAAATTTTTCCAGGACAGGACGACAAAAGTCTTGTTCTTTTTTTTATTTGCTGTGTTAGCATGAAGGCAACTTCAAAGTAGGCGGAAGGATGGTCGCAAATGATGGACAAGGATAAGCCAAAAAAACCAGAAGGAATATTCTTAACAATCGGCAGTAAACAAAAAAAAGAGTTTATTGGGCCAGAGTGGAAAAATGGAAAAAAAGAGAGTGCGGCTGCCATTGAGCCAAAAAAAGAAGAAGAGGAGTTCCAATGGTTGTTTCCTGAAGAAGGAGAGCAGAAAGCCGATGTAATCGAACAATATGCAACGATGCAAAAAACTACAGCTAAACGGGCAACTGGCAAGCTCTTTATTATTGTAATGAGTGCTGTCATTGTTGGTGTATTGCTTGGCTACGCATTAGTGAAAGTTGTCACTCAAAAGGAAGAGGGACGACCGCAAGCTATTTTAAAAGAAGAAAAACCTGTGAAGGAAAGAGAAGTAACTACGCCGAAAGCTGCCCCACCCGCAAAAAGTGAGAAGAACTCGCTCTTTTCAATAGAGACCGCTGTTGTTCAAGGAGGGGTTTTTTCGACGGAAGATGGAGCTAATTCTATGAAACAAAAAATGAGTGACTTAGGCCTGCCTGCTGAAGCAGTATTGCAAAACGGCCAATATCTTATCTTACTTGCTGCTTCCTCCACGATCGAAACAGCAAAGTTGATTGAAGGTATATATGGCACAGCCGGAGCGGACACTTATACAAAGCAATTGGCGATTTCGCCTTCTAAAAAGCTTGAAGAATCATCTGGAGAAATGGCTGCCTTATTTTCAAGTATTGCGGAAGAGAGTGGCAAAAAAGCTGCCGGACTGGAAGCGGATAAGAATAAACTTAAGGAGGCGGAAAGTAAATTAGACGCTGTGAAAGTAGAGCCGAGCGATGAAACATCCGCCGAATTGAAAAAGTTGCTGACAGGAGCGTTAACTGAAGCCAAAAGCAATCAGCCGCAAGCTGCCAAAGCTGCGCAGGAGAAGCTTCTGGCTTTTTTAGCTGTTTATAGTCAATAGGGGTGCTTAAGCATTCTAGCCAATTCTTCACTTTTGGCAACTCGCCCAGTCATATTTGCTTGAAGGATGCTAAGGCATCCTTTTATTTTTGGTGAAACTAAGAGATTATACGTAGAACCTGTTGATAAATATTTGCTCGTTAAGCCTGCTTTAAAAGTTTGTAGTGTTTTGGCACTTTTGATATGATAACGATGTATCTCCCTTATTTTTGAAAGATAGGTGAATCGATTTGACGCAGTTAATTTTAGCTTCGGGCTCCCCAAGACGGAAAGAACTCCTCGAACAAATCGGCTTGTCGTTTACTGTGAAAGTAAGCCATGCTGATGAAACGATCCCCTCTGGAATGACTCCGGAAGAAGCCGTTATGCATTTAGCTTCCATCAAAGCCGCTGCAGTCGCAGCAAATCATGAAGATAGTTTTATTATCGGAGCGGATACAGTTGTTACCCTCGATGGGGAAATTTTAGGCAAGCCGCAGAATCGAAAGGAAGCAAGAGATATGCTTCAGCGTCTTTCTGGCCGTACGCATGCTGTATGTACAGGAGTGGCTGTAAGGCATGGAGCAGATGAATACCTATTTTATGAAAAAACAAAAGTCACTTTTTGGGAGCTTACAGAAGAAGAGATCAACGGCTATTTAGAGACAGATGAACCATTCGATAAAGCCGGTGCATATGGTATTCAAGGAGCAGGTGCCATTCTGGTGAAAAAAATTGATGGTGACTATTTCTCTGTTGTCGGCCTGCCGATTTCTTCCCTATATAGGCATCTAAGACGACTCGGCTGGCAAGGTGCCGCTTTCTTCTTTCCTTCCTGAAAGGTCGAAAGGAGAAAAGTATGTCGAAAGAAACATTTATGATCCGCGACGTTCCGGCAGAAGAGCGTCCACGGGAACGGCTGGTTGCCTACGGTGCAGCCAGCCTGTCCACCCATGAACTCCTCGCTATTATTTTACGGACTGGAACAAAAGATGAATCCGTTCTGCAACTGGCTAACCGTCTTTTGCAAACGTTTGAAGGCCTCCGCTTGTTAAAAGAAGCCTCTCTCGAAGAAATGACCTCCATTAAAGGTATTGGTGAAGCAAAAGCTATACAAATTATATCTGCGCTTGAGCTTGGAAGGCGTGTCAGTCAGCTGAGATTTGAGGAGCGTTATGTCATTCGCTCACCGGAAGATGGGGCCGATTATGTCATGGAAGAAATGAGATTTCTTACCCAGGAACATTTTGTTTGCTTGTATTTGAACACTAAAAATCAAGTTCTCCACAAGCAGACTTTATTTATTGGTAGTTTAAATGCTTCTATTGTTCACCCTCGTGAAGTGTTCAAAGAGGCTTTTCGCCGATCTGCTGCTTCTATTATCTGTATTCACAATCATCCATCCGGTGATCCCCAGCCAAGCAGGGAAGATATTGATGTGACTAAGAGATTAGCTGAATGCGGCAAAATCCTTGGCATTGAACTGCTTGATCATTTAATTATCGGAGAGAAGAAATTCGTCAGTTTAAAAGAAAAAGGCTATTTATAACGCTAGGATTTTTTTTTTCCTTCGGTTATAATATAAGTTATGATTTTTCCTAGTTGTTTTTGTCGAAAAATAAAAGAATAATGTCAAATCAATCATGATAAAAGTAATGGACCGAGAAAGGGAGATACTTGTATGTTTGGAATTGGAAGCCGAGATCTTGGAATAGACTTAGGAACGGCTAATACGCTCGTTTATGCTAAAGGAAAGGGTGTCGTTGTACGTGAGCCATCGGTTGTGGCATTACAGACGGATACGAAACAAATTGTGGCCGTTGGAAACGATGCTAAAAAAATGATTGGCCGTACACCGGGGAATGTAATAGCTACGCGCCCTATGAAAGATGGGGTAATTGCTGATTATGAAACAACAGCCACAATGATTAAATATTATTTAAAACAAGCAACAAAAAACGGAAAAGGTTTGCTTTCCAGTAAGCCATATGTAATGGTTTGTGTACCATCCGGCATTACAGCCGTTGAAGAACGGGCTGTTATCGATGCTACTCGCCAAGCGGGTGCCCGCGACGCTTATACTATTGAAGAACCGTTCGCGGCTGCTATTGGTGCTAACCTTCCTGTTTGGGAACCGACAGGCAGCATGGTCGTTGATATTGGCGGCGGAACAACAGAAGTAGCTATTATCTCACTTGGCGGCATTGTGACAAGCCAATCTCTTCGTACAGCAGGAGATGAAATGGACGATGCGATCGTCGCATATATTCGCAAACAGTATAACCTATTGATTGGTGACAGAACGTCTGAGACAATTAAAATGGAAATTGGCTCGGCCGGCGATTTCGAGCAATTGCCAAGCATGGAAATTCGTGGCCGCGACCTGTTAACAGGATTGCCAAAAACAATTGAAATTACTGGCGAGGAAATTGCTGATGCCCTAAAAGACACAGTAACTGCTATTGTAGATACGGTAAAAAGTACATTAGAGCAAACGCCACCGGAGCTAGCAGCAGACATTATGGATCGGGGAATTGTCCTTACAGGCGGCGGTGCATTGCTTCGTAATCTGGATAAAGTAATTAGCAAAGAAACGAATATGCCAGTGATTATTGCAGAAAATCCGCTTGATTGTGTAGCAATCGGGACGGGAATGGCACTCGATCATATTGATTTGTTCAAAAATAAAAATAAATAAAAACAAACATGATCTAACAGCATCATGGCTGAAGAAGAGTGGGAGGATATTGTTCTCTCTGAACAAGCGCCTTTTATATTTTTCATGCAGTTGCTATTTCTAGAACAACTGGCTTGGCCTTTCCAGCCTAAATACAGCTATGAGATACAGTCTTCTCCTGCGCTTGTTAGGACTGGACGGGCGTTTTCTCTTTTCATTTATCCGGCAGCAGCTGACAGCTGCCGGATTCTAACTTAATGCAAACAAACAGAGGTGGAGTATATGCCACAATTTTTTACAAATAAGCGTCTGATCATTTTACTTGGAAGCATTATTGTTCTTGTCGCTTTAATTGGTTTTTCTCTTCGCGATAGGGAGAATTTATCCTGGCCGGAGCAATTCGTCAAAGACATTGTCGGTTTGGGACAAGCAGCGGTGTCTAAACCTGCCAACAGCTTCGCAGGTTTTTTTGATGAAATTAAAGACTTGCGGAATACATACGAGGAGAACAAAGAGCTACGAGCAAGAATTGATAAGACTGCCCAGCTCGAAAGTGATGTTGCCCGTCTTCAAAAGGACAATCAGGAACTTCGAAAAGTGCTTGATAAAAAGAAGAGTTTAGCAGATTACGAGCCAGTACAGGCGACCGTGATTGCCCGCAATCCGGACCGTTGGTATGACGTTATCACCATTGATCAGGGAGAAGCGACCGGCGTCGAGCCTAATATGGCTGTCATTACTGCTCAAGGTTTGATCGGTAAAGTGCAGAGTACATCAAAATTCACATCGACTGTTCAGTTGTTGAGCGCCCACGATTCAAGAAATCGTGTATCAGCCGTCATTCAAGGAAAGAACGATGTTTTTGGAGTAATTGAAGGCTATGATAAAGAGAAGAAAGCATTGCTTATGACGAAAGTTCCCTATGATTCTAAAGTGAAAAAAGGAATGCTCGTTATGACTTCTGGTAAAGGCGGTGTTTTTCCGGAAGGCTTAATTATTGGGAAGATCGAAGAAATGGTCCCTGATGAGTTCGGCTTGACACAAACAGCCCTTATCAAACCAGCGGCTTCTTTCAATGATCTTGAGCATGTGATGGTTACAAAACGCAGCATGACAACAGTTCTTCCAGAAAAGGAAGAGCGCAAACAGGTTCTTGTTGAGGAGGGGAACTTGTGAAACGGCTTTATCTTCCTCTCCTAATGATTGTCCTCTTTTATAGTGACAGCTTGTTTCTTACTGTATTCCCGGAAACGGCGTTTGATGGCAAATATGTAATCACCCCACGCTTTTTTGTCATCGGTTTGCTGCTGATGGCCGTTTTCTTTGACCGTAATACAGCAATTAAATATGGTTTTCTCTTTGGTTTTCTCTTTGATATTTTCTACACGGGGATACTAGGGGCTTATATGTTCTTCCTGCCTCTTGTTGTGTATATTGTATCGAAGCTTGTAAAAGTTCTGCAAAACAATTTATTTATTCTTGGTTTTATTGTTTTGTTTGGGGCCTTTTTGTTGGAATTGATTTTATTCCAGCTAAATGTGCTGATTAAGCGGACTGATATAGACTTAACACAATTTATGTCGATTCGCTTGGGACCAACTTTACTTTTAAATCTTATCTTTTATATTCTTCTAGCATTTCCGCTAAAAAATGCTTTTGAGAAGCTTCAGCGCATTTACAATGACTAGCTTCATAGGAATGGAAAAAGAGGAATCAGGAGAAGGCTTGTCGAATTAATTGGACAACAGAGGTGAATTTCGTGCTATGAAAACAAAACAGAACGTTGTCATTAAAGGGACAAAAGATGGGCTCACGCTGCATTTGAATGACAAATGTGCATACGATGAATTGCTGCAGGAACTAAAAGATAAAATGGATGCCGTTAGTGGCCAAGAGCACGGTTCTCTCCTTACAGTCACTGTTCAGGCGGGAAACCGCTATTTATTAGATAAAGAAATAGAAGAAATAAAAAATTTAATTAACCAGCGCGAGCATCTTGCTGTTGAATCGGTTAAATCTAATGTGATGACAATGGAAGAGGCTATTCGCTGGAAGGAGGAAAGCGAGATTGTTTCCTATACAGGAAGAATCCGCTCTGGGCAGGTACTTGAGGTTCCCGGTGATTTATTGCTGATCGGCGATGTCAATCCTGGTGGAACAGTAAGAGCCGGAAGAAATATTTTCATCATGGGCGCTTTAAAAGGAATGGCCCATGCCGGCTGTTATGGAGACGAAATGGCTGTGATCGCTGCCAGCCGGATGATGCCGTCTCAACTTAGAATCAGCCGTTATTTTAATCGCGCACCTGACCGTTATGAGGAAGAGGAAGGCTATGAGACGGAGTGCGCTTACATAGATGATTCTAACCAGATTGTGGTTGACCGCTTGCAGGTGCTCAAGCATCTGAGACCGGGAATTTCTACGTTTAAAGGGGGAAAGCACAGTGGGTGAGGCTATAGTTATTACATCTGGAAAAGGCGGGGTCGGCAAAACAACGACTACGGCCAATTTAGGCACCGCACTTGCACTGCAAGAGAAAAAGGTTTGTTTAGTTGATACAGATATCGGGCTTAGAAACTTAGATGTCGTGATGGGGCTTGAGAACCGGATTATTTATGATTTGGTAGACGTGGTAGAAGGGCGTTGTAAGACTCATCAGGCGCTTGTAAAAGATAAGCGTTTCAATGATTTGCTTTATCTGCTGCCGGCGGCCCAGACAACAGATAAGTCGGCGGTCCAGCCTGAACAACTGAAAAAACTAATGGAAGAATTGAAGCAGGAATTTGATTATATTTTAATAGATTGCCCAGCTGGAATTGAGCAGGGCTACAAAAACGCTGTGGCCGGAGCTAATAAGGCGATTGTCGTCACCACTCCTGAAAAATCTGCCGTCCGTGATGCCGATAGGGTCATTGGATTGTTAGAAAAAGAAGAAGGAATGGAACCTCCCAAGCTGATTATTAACCGGATACGTAACCATATGATGCAGCAGGGGGATATGCTGGATGTGGATGAAGTAGCTGCACACTTGTCGATTGAGCTGCTTGGTATTGTGGTGGATGATGATGAGGTTATTAAATCCTCACACAATGGCGAGCCGGTTGCTCACAATCCAAACAATCGGGCATCTATCGCCTACCGCAACATTGCCAGAAGAATCCTTGGAGAATCTGTCCCGCTTCAGCAGCTGGATGACATAAAGGAAGGGTTTTTTACTCGTTTAAAGAAGTTTTTCGGCGTTCGTTCGAAATAGCTCCATTAGTTGAAAGAGGCTGTCTGCAAGCTGCGAAGCTGCAGACGGCTTTTTTTATTAGGTGAATTCTTTCTTCTTAATCAGGCCTGTCACTCATATAGTGTACAAACCTGTGTAGAAAAGGAGGAAGGATACGTGAAAGAAGAAAAGGAGCTGTTTCCGCTGCCGGAAGAAAAAGAACAACTGCATCCATTGTTTAGCTGGAATCGTTTTTTATTTAAGTGGCTAGCAGCGGCTGCATTAGTGTTAGCTACTGCCATTTTGTTTCAACACCCCTCTCCTGTTTTTATAGAAGGAAGGGAATGGATGGAAAAGACGATGGAAAAAGAATTTCCTTTTTCAAAAGCGGCTGCTTGGTATGAAAACACGCTCGGAAAACCGCTCCCTTTTACGGCTGATGGCTGGACGGATAAAAAACAAAGTCCCGATGCCTCTCCAGAAATCGCCTTGCCAGCGTCAGGACGTATCTTGGAAGACTTTCAAACGAACGGTCAGGGGATTCTCGTTGAGACCGGACCAGCTGAAGAGGTAAAGGCTATTAAAGAGGGGACGATTATTTTCACTGGTGAAAAGGAGGGGCTAGGAAAAACAGTAGTTTTGCAACACGCTGATAATAGTGAATCGTGGTATGGTCATCTATCAAATATATCTGTACAGCCTTATGAACGAGTGAAAACAGGAAGTACGCTTGCAAAAGCAGAAGCAGGAGAAAATGCAAATGGCGGGCAATTCTATTTAGCTATCAAGCGTGATAACGTATTTATCGATCCAAACGAGGTGGTTCCGTTTGAGTAAATGGATGAAACATGTTCATGTCCATCCACTTTTATGGGGAGTCACCGGTGTTTGTATTTTAACAGGGACTTTTTTGCACTTGCTACTAGCGTTTACGGTCATTGTTATTCACGAATTAGGCCATATTTTAGCTGCCCATCTACTAGGATGGCGCATTAGAAAAGTGGTGCTTCTTCCATTTGGAGGGGTAGCAGAGGTGGACGAGCACGGAAATCGGCCCTTGAAGGAAGAATTGCTCGTCGTGCTGGCGGGGCCACTCCAACATCTTTGGTTGTTTGGAATAGCTTGGCTGGCACACGAAGGCGGGGTTCTGCCTGCCAGTATATATGAGGCTTTCTGGCAAATTAACTTGGCTATTTTGCTGTTTAATTTGCTGCCTGTTTATCCACTTGACGGCGGTAAGCTGCTAATGCTCAGTTTTTCTGCGGCTAGGCCGTTTTTGTCTGCTTTTCGCCTTGTTATTATATGCTCTGCATGCTTGCTATTCTGCCTGCAAATGACCGCCTTTCTTTTTTTTCCTTTCCATTTGCAGGCATGGACATTATTTTTTTATTTAGCATGGACACTGTGGCGGGCCTGGAAGGAAAAACGCTATGCTTTCATGCGTTTTCTCCTCGAACGTCATTACGGGAATAAAGGATCAGCCGCCTTCTTAAAGCCGCTCACTGTCCCAGCGGGAGAACCAATCATGAATGTGCTTGAACGATTTCAACGCAATGCCAAACATATTATTTATGTGACAGAAGGAGGAGAAAAACGAGGCCGGCTAGACGAGAATGAATTACTGTATGCGTATTTCTCAGAAAAGAAAACAGACTCCCTTCTGAAGGATTTATTGCCTGTCGATTGACGGAAGTGTCTTGCAGCAGTAAAGTGAAACAAAAAGAGGAAAGCGGGTCTGATATGAATACGTTGATTGTCAGCGCAAAAGGCAGGGAAAAAAGATTGGCGGTTGTCAGAGAAGGAGTAGCCGATCAGTTTCACGTTTTTCAGCCGTCACACCTTTCCCGTGTCGGCTTTATTTATTATGGAATTGTTTCTAAGGTAGAAAAAGGAATGAATGCTTGTTTTGTGAATATTGGGCTAGAACAGAATGCTTATTTGCATCGCAATGACTTTCCCAATCATCAAAATAAATCGATTGATGAACTTGTTCACCAGGGCCAGAAGGTCATCGTTCAAGTGATTAAAGACGGATCAGAGGCGAAAGCGCCGCGATTAACAGCCATTATTGAATGGCCGGGGGAGCTGCTTGTTTATCTGCCGGCAGGACATTACATTGCTTTATCAAAAAAGCTGGATAATGAAAAGAAACGCCGTGAATGGATAAAGTGGGCAGAAGAGTATAAGGAGGAAAGGGAGGGGCTGATTCTCCGGACAGCTGCCTTCCATTCTTCGAAAGAAGCACTGCTTGCCGAATGGAAGCATCTTCGCCTTCAGCATGAGCAGATCGTTAAAAAAGCAGAGAAAAGCAAGGCGCCGGCTTTGTTAATGGAAAAGCAGCAGTTAAAAGAAGAGCTATTTGCGCGAATGAGCCAATTAGGGCAAGGAGAGTTGATTTGCGATGAGGTAGCTTTTTTGTCGGATATTAAAGAAGATTTTCGCTTCGAAAGGGGAAGCTGGACAACTGTTCTCCATTCAGCCGATCAGGATATATTTTCGGCATTCAGATTGCCGGATGCAGCCGAATTTTCATTAAAGCGTATTATCTGGCTGCCGAGCGGTGGATTTATCGTTATTGATCGGACAGAAGCTATGACAGTAATCGACGTGAATACGGGGAAATTCACTGGGAAAAGTAGTCAGCGGCAGACGGTTTTTTTAACCAATAAGGAAGCGGCAACAGAGAGTGCCCGTCAGCTGCGCTTACGCGACATTAGTGGCATTATTCTCATTGATTTTATAGACATGGAAAATGAAGCAGATCGCAGGGAGATTGAGAGTGAATTTATGCGGGAGGCAAAGAAGGATTCAAAACAAATATCCATCCGCGGGTTTACCTCTCTCGGTCTCATGCAAATCACCCGTAAAAAAACAAAGCCGTCTCTCATAGAAACAGTAACGGTACCTTGCCGAGCATGCCGGGGGACCGGACGGGTCATCAGTGCCGAAACAGCCGCTTTTGCGCTTGAAAGAGACTTGTTTGAATTAATAAAAAATGTGGAGGAGGCAGTGCTTGTAGAGGTAACGCCGGATGTTATGGAGGCCTTTGTTGGTGAAAGGTATAAGTACCATGAAAAGCTGCAGGAAATGCTTCATAAAAAGATTATTTACAACGTGATCGATGGACAAGTGCCGATAGGAAAAATGATAAGAACGGGCAGCGTTAAGGAGCTATCAACGAAGGGAATGTTGATAAAAAGCAGTTGACATAAAAAAGCAAAAGTGATAAGATTCTAATGTTATTGTTTGTAGCACCCGTGCTACAACCGCTCATACCAGGTCATAAGTGTATGCTGTTAGCAAACCACCTGCGAATGGCGAGTCTGAGTAATTAAGGAGGTGCAGGGAATGTACGCAATTATCGAAACTGGCGGTAAACAAGTAAAAGTAGAAGAAGGTCAAGCTATCTACATTGAAAAATTAGATGCTGCAGAAGGTGATTCTGTAACGTTTGATCAAGTATTATTCGTCGGCGGTGAAAATGTAAAAGTAGGCAGCCCAACTGTTGATGGTGCTACTGTTACAGCTAAAGTTGAAAAACAAGGCCGTCAAAAGAAAATTACTGTTTTCAAATTCAAAGCAAAGAAAAACTACCGCAGAAAACAAGGCCATCGTCAGCCATACACTAAAGTTGTTATCGAAAAAATCAACGCGTAAGGCGATGATCCAATGATTCGGGTAGACGTAATAAGGCAGCCTTCCGGAAGAATTACTTCCTTCACAATGGAGGGGCATGCAGAATTTGCTGAACATGGAAAAGATCTCGTATGTGCAGGAGCGACGGCTGTCTCTTTCGGAGTGCTTAATGCTATTCTTTCATTGACTGATGCTAAGCTTGGGATCGAGCAAGGGAAAGAAGGCGGATTTCTTCGCTGTCTTGTTCCGGAGGATCTTCCGATGGACGAGGCTGAAAAAGTCCAGTTGCTGCTTGAAGGAATGGTTGTTTCCTTACAGACGATTGAACGTGAGTATAGCAAATATATAAAGATTACTTTTCACTAACAGGAGGTGAGACTCATGTTAAGATTAGACCTTCAATTTTTCGCATCGAAAAAAGGGGTTGGTTCTACAAAGAACGGACGTGACTCTGAAGCGAAGCGTCTTGGCGCAAAGCGTGCAGATGGTCAGTTCGTAACTGGCGGATCTATTCTTTACCGTCAACGTGGAACAAAAATTTACCCTGGTGAAAACGTTGGCCGTGGTGGAGACGACACTCTATTCGCAAAAGTTGACGGCGTTGTTCGTTTTGAACGTTATGGCCGTGACAAGAAAAAAGTGAGCGTATACCCTGCAGCTCAATAATAAAAGCTGGATAAAATGGAAGTGGAAAGCTCTAACCAACCGGTTAGAGCTTTCTTTATGGTTATTTTGAAGAGGCTTTTAAGTGTTTGCTATCTCTATTCACTCGATTTCTGTTATACTAATTGGAAAGCCACAACAGGCAGGAAGATTATGGACGTATATTTACCAATAACGCAGGTGAATGAGAAGGCAGAAGCTCCTTCTTTTTCTTCCATTATGTTTGGCACAAGGGGGGTACCTGTGCAGTGGATAGGAAAAGTAATAATTGGACGATCATTCGAGCACTTCAGCACGCCCGACATGACTGGATGAATCACATTCAGCTTATTAAAGGGTATATTGCGCTTGGGAAAATAGAGGAAGCGGAGCGGGTGATTGAACGAGCGGTTATGCAAGCAAAGCAGGAGGCTCATGTATGCAATTTATCTTTGCCAGAGCTCGCAAAAACACTAATCACATTTAATTGGGAAGCGCACTCCTTTCAGTTAGAATATGAAGTGCTGGATACGGATATAACAACGAGGGCAACTGATCACCGTCTGGCATGCTGGACATCTTCGCTTTTTCAGTTGGTTGAAAATTATATTGAAACGTATGCCGATAATCATTTGTATCTCTCCATTGGAAAGGCAGAGGAAGGAATTCGTTTCTTTTTTGAGTTCAGTGGGATAATAACCAATGAAGAAGCGTTAACTAGCGAATTAGCAGAAATATTAAGCATGCCTCATGTGAAACGGTATGAAATTCATGTGCACTCGGAAGAGGAAATGCTCTTTGAAGCAATCATATAGAACACTTCACAAAATGCATAGCTTCATTAATAGGAGGATTTTATGTTTGTAGATCAGGTAAAAGTATACGTAAAAGGCGGTGACGGCGGGAATGGCATGGTTGCTTTCCGTCGTGAAAAGTACGTGCCAAAAGGTGGACCGGCTGGCGGCGATGGCGGCAACGGCGCGGATGTAGTTTTCGAAGTGGATGAAGGGTTAAGAACACTTATGGACTTCCGCTATCAGCGTCATTTTAAAGCTCCGCGTGGCGAGCATGGAATGAGCAAAAGTCAGCATGGAAAAAATGCAACCGATATGGTTGTAAAAGTTCCTCCTGGCACTGTTGTTATGGATGATGACACGAAAGAAGTAATCGCTGATTTGACCGAGCACGGCCAGCGGGCCGTTATTGCAAGAGGCGGACGGGGCGGACGTGGTAACACTCGCTTTGCTACACCAGCTAACCCTGCTCCTGAATTGTCCGAGAATGGAGAACCGGGTCAAGAACGCTATATTGTAATGGAGTTAAAACTATTGGCAGATGTAGGTCTTGTCGGTTTTCCAAGCGTCGGAAAATCCACCCTGCTTTCTGTTGTTTCTGCTGCCCGCCCTAAAATTGCTGAATACCACTTTACAACGATTGTGCCAAATCTTGGTGTAGTGGAAACAGAAGATGGCCGCAGTTTTGTTATGGCAGACCTTCCGGGACTGATTGAAGGTGCACATGAGGGAGTAGGGCTAGGCCACCAATTTTTACGCCATATTGAACGGACACGTGTTATCGTACATGTTATTGATATGTCTGGCATGGAAGGGCGAGATCCGTACGAAGACTATGTAACGATCAATAATGAATTGAAGGAATATAATTTAAGGCTGACTGAGCGTCCGCAAATTGTTGTGGCCAATAAGATGGATATGCCTGACTCAGAGGAAAACCTTGCAGCATTTAAAGAAAAGATAGGTGAAGAAGTGCCGGTTTTCCCAATTTCCGCTGTGACCCGTGAAGGACTAAAAGAGTTGTTGTTCGCTGTAGCAGATATGGTAGATAAAACTCCAGAATTCCCTCTTGCCGATTTTGAGGAGGAAAAAGGCATCCATCGTGTGATGTACAAACATGAAGATCAGCCGGCGGAATTCTTAATTACAAGAGATTCAGCGGGAGTGTTCGTAGTAAGTGGAGCGAAGGTAGAAAAGCTGTTTAAAATGACAGATTTCTCTCGGGAAGACTCTGTTCGTCGCTTTGCTCGCCAGCTCCGTTCCATGGGTGTAGATGATGCACTGCGCGAACGGGGAGCAGAAGATGGCGATATCGTTCGTCTGCTTGATTACGAATTTGAATTTGTGGAGTAATTGGAAAAGGAAAACGGCTAATAGTTTCAGTCAGAGTAAGCTGTCACGCCCAGGGGACACAAGTGGTCACAGAGGCGTCCGTCTTGCATTGGACGGGTTTTAACCGTCTTAATTTTGTCTAGCTGCAGCGCCTAGCTGCTCGAGGTCATAAGACAAATGGACTGCATGGCAGAAAAGCGCCATTTCGTCCATTCGCTTTATGCTTGTCGCAGCTGACGAGGCGCTTCCGCTTTTAAGTTGTCTAGCTGCAGCGCCTAGCTGCTCGAGGTCATAAGACAAATGGACTGCATGGCAGAAAAGCGCCATTTCGTCCA
>NZ_JBIQDP010000019.1:0-19515 GCF_045370945.1 Pseudobacillus sp. 179-B 2D1 NHS | reverse complement strand
TTCGCTTTATGCTTGTCGCAGCTGACGAGGCGCTTCCGCTTTTAAGTTTATCTAGCTGCAGGTGCTAGCGCGTACGGTGGTTTCGGAAAGCCTTAGGGAGTCAAAGAACGACTCCCGTTGCCTTCCCTCCAACCCCCTAGCGCGCAGATCAAGCGCCTTCCGCTTTTAAGTGAGGGAGAGTCGTGGCTAAGAAGGATTTTGAACGGAAATTTTATCTCGTACGTGAAGATGTGTTGCCGGAAGCAATGAAAAAAACGCTTGAGGCAAAAGAGCTGATTGACCGACACCGGGTGGAATCTATCTGGGAGGCAGTAAAAAAGGTTGATTTGAGCCGCAGTGCTTTTTACAAATATCGTGATACTGTCTTTCCTTTTCACAAGGTCGTCACCGAACGGATCATTACTCTGTTCTTCCATCTTGAAGACCGAGCTGGTACGCTGTCCGAATTGCTGGGGCTCGTCGCTAAATATGAATGCAATATTTTAACGATTCATCAGACGATCCCTCTTCAAGGAAGAGCGAATGTTACTCTTTCGTTAAATGTAAGTAATATGACAATTGATCTGGATGATATGCTGGCAGAGCTGGAAAAGCTAGAGTTCATCGATACTGTAGAAGTTCTCGGTTCAGGGGGATAAGAGCCGGCTTCTTTCATTCTAAATAGTCCCAATTTTCTAGTAAGGAGTAGATCTCATTGCGAAAAATCGCTTTTTTAGGCCCCGCCGCTACTTTCACTAATTTAGCGGTACGCCATGCGTTTCCGGCGGAGGAACATGTTCCTTATTCAACGATTCCAGCTTGTATGGATGCTGTTATTAATGGAGATATGGACTTTGCCGTTGTACCAATTGAAAATACGCTTGAAGGCACAGTAAATTTAACAATTGATTATTTGTTTCATGAGGCAGATTTAAAAATTGTAGCAGAAGTGACGGAACCAATTCAGCAGCATTTGCTCGTACATAAAGAATATGCCTATGAGTGGCAAAAGACAGAAAAAGTTCTTTCTCATCCCCATGCTATTGCTCAATGTCACAAATTTTTACATAGTTATTTTCCGGATATTCCCCACGAGCAGGTGGCGTCGACAGCCGCCGCCGCAAAGTATGTAAAAGAGCATCCTGAACAGCGGCTGGCGGCGATTGCCAATGAATTATCCGCCCAGGAGTATGATTTGGCTATTGCCAGAGTAAATATCCACGATTATGATTTTAACCATACTCGTTTTCTTGTGCTTGCCAAACAGGAACAGGACATCTCGCTTCCGCTTATTCGGCCTCGTGATAAAACGACCGTCGTGATCACACTGCCTTCTGATCGGCCGGGTGCATTGCATCAAGTGCTGTCTGCATTTTCCTGGCGGAATATCAATTTAAGTAAAATTGAATCCCGTCCGTTAAAAACGGGCCTTGGGCATTATTTCTTTATTCTTGATATTGAACAGCGAATGGATAAGGTGCTCTTGCCGGGAGCATTTGCTGAGATGGAAGCGCTCGGCTGCAATGTGCATGTGCTTGGAAGCTATCAGGCGTACGCTATTCAATATGAGTAAGTGAACCGAAATAAATTGCTCTGTTAAAGAAGCATGTAGTTTTTAGAGTGGGTTGTAGCAGAAGGCGGCGACTCCATCAGGAAAAGCTGACCTTGGTAGGAATGTACATAACGAGGAGGCTTATGGACCAGCCGTGAGGAGCGCCCGCCTGTCACCAAAATCAACCATTAAGTATAGAGAGCAAAAGAAATAAAAAGAGCTGTCCTAATAAACAGGACAGCTCTTTTTATTATTCGGCAAGCAAGAAACCTGCCTGTTTTAAGACGGCTTCCGCTTCATCTAGGATTCTTTCTTCTCTTGCGGCAATGGTGTGAAGATGAACGCCATCTGTTAACTGTGATAAATATGAAGCATTGGTCTCGTTTACACGCTGGATAAATTGAGTTACTTCCCTTCGATTGGAGACCATAATAGAAGCTGTTAAGTCTCCGTACACTGGGTGCTCAATTTTCACGTCTTTTACGAGCAAGCCAAGATCAACCAGAAGATTTAATTCTTCTTTTGTGTCTTGAGGTTTGTGGCTGCAGGCAATGGAACGTTCAAACCATTGCTCTGGGGCTGCCGGGGCAAAATAACAATAGCCTTGACTCGTAGCGATAATGGGTTCATTTCTCGCTTTTAATAATGTAATATCATTTACGATCACTTGGCGGCTAACATTGGAACGATTCGCCAGTTCCCCGCCTGTTAATGGTTCCTTGCTCATTCGCAGCCATTCCACTATAAGCTTGCGTCTTTCTTCTCCTAAAATCTTCTTCCCGGGAGTCATGTTAATCCCTCCATGTTCAATATCCACTGCCTCTATTCTATCATAAGGTGTTAAGCAGTTCTAACGGGGAACTGATGCGGTTATTCCCAGTAAAAGATTTCCCAGCCTCTCTATTTCTTGTATAGTTGTTCGGCTGCTCAATGAAATGCGGAAGAACTGCCGTGCTTTTTCTATGGAATACCCCATAGCAAGGATAGCCTTTGTTCCATTTTCGGAACGGGTATCACAAGCGCTGCCTGTTGAAATAGCACAGCCTTGTTCATTTAGCTTTAGCAAGACGAGCTGTCCTTCCATTCCTTGAATTGTCATGCCAATAATCGAAGGGAGCTGTCTTGTTTCGTCCGCTTCAATCCAGCGGAAAGAAGAGGAAGTCAGCTTTTCTTTTAACAGACGGCGAAGTTCCCGTTCTTTTTGCAAGCTGGATGTCCGACAGACTTCCTCGGCAGCAGCTGTGAAAGCTGCAACTGCTGGAACATTAACAGTTCCTCCCCGAAACCCATTTTCATGAGTGAGGCCGGGAAAAAGAGGAGACCAGTGGAGGGAAGGACAGATGTAGACTGCTCCTATCCCTTTTGGACCGAATATTTTATGAGAAGAGACGGACAGGCTGTCTATCCATGGAAGCAATGGACGAAGATCTAGCTTACCAAATGCTTGGACGCAATCTGAATGAAATAAAATACCCTTCTCTTTTAGCAGCCTTCCAATTTTATCTACAGGATTAATCGTTCCAATCTCCTGATTAGCATATTGTAAAGATACGAGAATGGTATCTGGACGAATAGCGGCTGCCAGTTCTTCAGGTTCTATCACTCCTTGGGAGCTGAGGGGCAGCTTTGTAATATGAAAACCTTCTTTTTCTAAAAAGGCCAATGCAGAGTGGACAGATGAATGCTCCGCCATTGATGCAATCACATGGTTTCCCCTTTTTCTTGCTGCCCGTGCAAGCGAAATGATGGATAACAAGTTGCTTTCCGTTCCTCCGGAAGTAAAGTAAATCCCTTCCTTTTTTCCACCGATCAGCCTAGCCAAAGTTTCCCTGCATTGTTCAAGCAGAAAACGTGCCTGGCTGCCTTCATCATGAAGGCTTGAACTGTTGCCGAAGAATTCCTGGCTAGCCTTTATATAAACACTAAGCGCTTGTTCACTCATAGGCGTAGTGGCTGCGTAATCGAAATAAATCAATGAATGTTCCTCCTTTATAAAAGGATTTAAAAAAAGCCTTGTCATTAGTTTAAATTTGTGTAAATATATGTGTCAAGACACCTGTTAAAACAGGAGGAGAAAATAATGGATAAACAAGCGGATGTCATTATTGTTGGCAGCGGACTAGCTGCTCTGCAGCTGGCTCATCATTTACATTCAACCAGTCATGTGATTATTCTCACAAAAACAAAGATCAGACAAAGCAACTCTTACATTGCTCAAGGGGGCATTGCAGCAGTAATTGACAAAAATGACAGTATCCATTCACATATAGAAGATACGTTAAAGGCCGGAAGATATCATCATTTTACGGAAGAAGTGAAACGGTTAGCTAGTGAGGGAGCGACTGCAGTAAGAGAATTAATCGAAGGTGGACTAGGTATCGATAGAGACGAGAATGGACAGCCCTCGCTTGGTCTTGAAGGAGCACATAGTGCGAAAAGAATTGTTCACTCTGGTGGGGATGCGACAGGCCGGCATACGGTAGAATACTTGTTGGCAACTTTGCCTGCAAATGTGGAAATGATCGAGGGAGAAATGGCTTATGAGTGCTTAATGTCGGAAGACCGTTCTAGGTGTATCGGCATAAAAACAAAAAACAAAGACGGGGAAAGAAGCCGTTATTGGTCACCGCATGTTGTTTTGGCAACAGGAGGGGTTGGTGCCGTTTATCCTGCTACCTCTAATCAGCCGACCATGACAGGAGATGGCATTGCCATTGCTTTTCGTGCTGGTGCTGAAGTTATCGATATGGAGTTTGTTCAGTTCCATCCTACTTTGCTTTTCAAGAATGGAGCTGTGAGAGGGCTGATTTCTGAAGCGGTTAGAGGGGCGGGGGCTACGCTTATTGATGAGGATGGTTTGCTTCTCATGGAAGGAGTCCACCCGTTAAAAGATCTGGCTCCGCGTCATATTACAGCTTATGAGATCTATAAGGCACGGGCAAAGGGAAAAGATGTTTTTTTAGATATTAGCGGAATTCAACAATTTGAGAAGCACTTTCCAACAATTACGGCGATATGTGAGAGAAATGGTGTGCCAATCAGGGAAAAACTTCTTCCAGTTGCACCGGGAAGCCACTTCTTAATGGGCGGCGTTTCAGTCGATTCAAACGGATGCACAACAGTGCCGGGGCTTTATGCCGTTGGTGAAGTGGCTCATAGCGGTGTCCATGGTGCCAATCGGCTGGCGAGCAATTCTTTGTTGGAAGGGATTGTATATGGAAAAAGACTGGCAGAATTTATTAACGGCCATCTGCCGGTAGATCATCAGCGGGCAAATATTTTTCATTACGGAAAACAGTTAAAAAATGAATCAGTCATCGGGCTTTCAAAGAAAGAATTACAGGTGCGCACAATGAGAGCAGCAGGTATTATCCGAGCACCAGAGAGTTTAGAGAGCCACATAAACTATTTAAAAGGCCAAGGCATTCAACAATGGATAGAAAATGGCTTAGACGAGCTGGATAGGGACAACATCGAACAAGTTTATATGCATATCAACAGCTATTTAATCAGCCGTGCTGCTTTCCTCCGGCGGGAGAGTCGAGGAGCGCACATCCGTACGGATATTGCAACAGAGGAAGCGGGCTGGCAAGGAAAACAAATTGTGCAAACAAAGAATCAAATACAAATAAGAGGTGGGCAGCATGAACGAAATTCAATTAGAATCCATGCTTAAACGATTTTTTATTGAGGATATCGGTGACGGCGACTTAAGCGGCGAAGCGCTTTTTTCACAAAAGGAAAAGGGATCTTTTACTTTACTAGCAAAAGAAAACGGAATCTTCTGCGGAGAGCTGATTTTACAGCGCGGCTTTGCCCTTATTGATCCATCTGCTAGTGTGGATATAGCTGTGAACGATGGAGATGTGGTTACACCCGGTATGGTGATTGCGGAAGTGTCAGGCACGATGCAAGGGCTTTTGAAAGGAGAACGTGTCATTCTCAATTTAATTCAGCGGATGTCCGGAATTGCCACGGCAACGGCAAAAGCCGTAGAGCAAACGGCAGGTACTCGTGCAAAAATTTGTGATACTCGTAAAACAACACCGGGATTGCGGATGCTTGAAAAATATGCAGTGAAGGTAGGTGGCGGTTACAACCATCGTCGAGGCCTTTATGATGCAGTGATGTTAAAGGATAATCATATTGCTTTTGCAGGGGGAATTAAACAGGCAGTAGAAAAAGCGAGGGCTGCCGTTGGTCATACAGTAAAAGTGGAAGTTGAAATAGAGACGAAGCAGCAGCTGATTGAAGCTGTGGAAGCGGGCGCGGATATTATTATGTTTGATAATCGGACACCAGAAGAGATTCGGGAATGGCTGCCGCTTGTCCCGGCTGGCATCGCCACCGAAGCTTCAGGAGGCATTGCACTCGACGGAATTCAGCCGTTTGCAGAAAGTGGCATTGAATGGATTTCTCTTGGTGCACTAACTCATTCAATCCGCGCTTTAGATATTAGTGCAAAGGTAATCACCAATTCTGTTAAGGAGGTAGTTCATCATGTCTATCATGGAAATGCTTAAGCAGCCATCTTTTGCTCTGCCGGAAAAATACCGGAAACTGGAGACAAAAGAAATGGAGGAAAAAGTAAGAGCGATTAAACGACAGCTTGGTGATTCACTTTTTATTCCAGGCCATCATTATCAACGAGACGAAGTGATTCAATTTGCTGACGCTGTTGGTGATTCCTTGCAGCTAGCGCAAATCTCCGCCCGAAACAAAAAGGCTAAGAATATCGTATTTTGTGGTGTTCATTTTATGGCGGAAACAGCGGATATTTTGACAACAGCAGAGCAAACGGTCATTCTCCCTGATATGCGTGCCGGCTGTTCAATGGCGGACATGGCGGATATTTATCAAACAGAAACGGCTTGGAAAGAACTTCAAGGTCTATTCGGCGATACGATGCTGCCGCTTACGTATGTGAACTCAACTGCAGCCATTAAAGCTTTTGTTGGCCGTAATGGCGGGGCTACAGTTACTTCATCTAATGCGCATGAGATGGTCAAATGGGCCTTTGGAAAGAAAGAGAGAATTTTATTCTTGCCAGATCAGCATTTAGGTCGTAACACTGCCTTTGATTTGGGAGTGGATCTTGGTGAGATGGCCGTATGGAATCCAATAAATAATGAATTAGAGTATGAAGGAGACTTGAGCAAAGTGAAAGTCATCCTATGGAAAGGTCATTGCTCTGTTCACGAGAACTTTACTGTCCAAAATATTGAGTATGTGCGCCGTACTTACCCGGATATGAAAATTATCGTTCACCCGGAATGCACACACGAAGTGGTAGGGCTATCTGATGACAATGGTTCAACAAAGTATATCATTGAAAAAATTGAAGAAGCCGAGCCAGGAAGTGCCTGGGCTATCGGGACAGAAATGAATCTTGTGAACCGCCTTATTCAGCAGCATTCCGATAAGCATATCATTTCGTTAAATCCAAATATGTGTCCATGCCTCACGATGAATCGTATCGACTTGCCTCATTTACTATGGTCGCTTGATACCATCATTGAAGGAAACGAAGGCAATGTGATTAAAGTAGACGAGCAAACTGCCCATGAAGCGGTATTGGCGTTGGATCGCATGCTAAATAGATAGAATGTTGTAAGTCCACACCTGTTTTTAAGCAGGTGTGTTTTTTTTGAAGGAGTATTTTAACAGAGTATCTAACAGAAGAAAGAACATCTAGTTAAGAATGAATAACTCGGTAATCATAACCATATATATTTTAAGTCAATGGTCCTTTCTATTTCTCTTATATCCATTCTTTTCTCATAACTTCTTTTTTTGACGCATACAATTTGGTGTAGGTTCGTTCACAAATCCGCATCGCTCACATATACTACGACGAATGTCTAAGGAGGGAGAAAATGAGAATCCATATTGTTCAGAAAGGAGATACACTCTGGACGATCGCTAAAAAATACGGAGTGAACTTTGATGAGTTAAAAAAATTAAACGCACAGTTGTCCAATCCAGACTTGATTATGCCAGGTATGAAGATCAAAGTCCCTACACCGGCAGGAACCATGAAAAAAGAGATGCCAGTAAAAGAAGCGCCGGTTGTTCCTATGCAAATGCCAAACAAAGAGGCGCCGGTCGTTCCTCCACCAAAGTCTGTTAAAGAGCAGCCAACACAAGTTTCACCGGTGAAAGAACAGCCGAAAGAACAGCCGAAACAACCGATGATGCCACCGCTTCCTCCAGTTGTACCAGAGGTGGAGATTAATCAAGTGTTCCAAATGAATATGGAACAAATGCAGCAGACGGTTCAACCGCCACCACCTCCTGCTCCACCTGTTAAGCCGGACAATATATTTCCGGGACTTGATAAAAAGGAAGAATTAGTAGAAAGCACAAGTGTTCCAATTATGCCGCCGCCTATGCCGGAGATAGAGATGGCACCACAACTACAAGGAGGAAGTAATTATCCAATGAGCGCATATGTGAATCAACATCAAATGGCCCCACAAGTACAAGGGTATGGTATGCATCCAGGCATGCATCCACAATGGTGCATGCCAACGCCAATGCCAATGGAGATGCCGATGCAGATGCCGATGCAGCAAGCACCTCTCATGCAGCCTTCATATGAGATGGGCGAAGAAATAATGGAATCCTCTGAAGAAATATCGTCACATTATCCAATGATGAATTATCCGTCATCTGATCATGTGCAAATCACACAAGAAGCAGGAGTCGTTGCGCCAATGAATTACGCGCCACCAATGTATCCAACCATTGCTCCTTATCAGATGCCGCCGCATCCATCGCACAGTTACTGTGTACCGTGCACGCATGCTATGCCGGGAGCAGGCTATCCAGGCTATCCTATGCCAATGGAATATGCGATGGAATCACCGGATTACGGAGGCTATCCGCAAGTTATGGGAGCTTATCAGCCGCCTTATATGCCGGGGTATTCTCCGCAGCCAATGATGTACCCAACGGGGGGAATGATGATGCCTAATCAATATCCTCCACAGTCATTATCAGGGAAATCAGATTGTGGCTGTCAGCGTGAAGACGAAGAGAATGAAGAATAAATTTCAGCAGGGAGACGGATTAACACCTCGTCTCCTTTTTCTGTTATCCGCTCGTTTGGAGGAAACGATACAAACAGTTTTTTCATTAAAAAAAGGAAAATGGCTCGTCATTACAAATAGAAACAAGTGGTTCGTTAAAAAGTATGCTTCCCTGTCACAACTGGAGAAGCAAATTCAGTTATGTCATTTTTTATCTGACCAAGGGTTTACGCAGGTGATTCTTTTTCATTCTGTCACACCTATCATATTTGAGAAGCAGATTTTTGCTGTTATGCCCTTTATCGAGCCCGCAAAAAAAACTTTTTACTTTCAAACAGAGGAAGAAAGAGAAGAGGCATTGGCTTTACTTTCAGTCTTTCACCAGCAGACCGAGAAACTCCCTGGAAAAATTACCGCTTGCTTTCCCCATTTTGATCAGGCTGCTGTTTGGCGTAAAAGGCTGACTGCATTTCAAAGAGAGTTGCCTGAATTGATACGTTATTTTCCTGCTTCCGTTTTAGAGCATTACGCGGAGGCAGGCAAGTGGTGTTTAGATCACTTATCCGACCAGCCGAAGGATGAAGGCAAATTGGCAGTGATTCATGGAGATGTGGCTTCTCATAACTTTTTTCGATCAGCTGATGGAACGCTTTATTTAATTGATTTTGACTTAGCTGCACAAGCGCCCGTTTTATTTGATTATGTACAATGGACCAACCGGGTTCTTCCGCTTGTCGATTGGAACTTAGAGAAAGTTATGGAGTATCGCGTAATAACTCCATACACGCATAAAAAGAACTGGTTTATTTATACGTTGTTTCCAGCGGATGTTTTTCGTGAATGTCGACGGTTTGCTCGGGCTCCTCTCAAGGAAAAAAAGTCAGCTTACAAGCATGCTTATGAGCTAACGGTCAAGCCATTTACACAGCGGAAGATATTTTTCAAAAGATGGAAGAAAGTATGGGAAGACCAACAGGGATAAGAATGTTCCGCTTCTGCAAACTAAGAAGGGCATCATTTGCCCGAATAAAAGTTCAGGGGTGGGGTCATGGAGAAAGCGCTAAAAGCTTTTGCTATATTGTCTTTATCGGCTGGCCTTGCAGCATGCGGCATTGAAAGTGAAAGCGGCTATGGCGACGGAAATAATCGCTATGAACCACAAGGATATTTTTCGAATGCTGGGCATGGGGACCAAAATGATCGTCATGACGGTCCTATGACAGAATGGTACGACCATTCTGTGGGGGAGGAACAAAAAGTTATACGCAAAGACAAAGCCCGTTATCTACAAAATGAAGATGACAACGGACATCCGCAAAATCCATCGAAACCACTCGCTAAAGAGGACCGCAGCTTCTTTGAACGTGACAACGAGCAGCCCTATAGCAGTGATGCTAATTATCACGGCCATCAAAGCATTCAAAATGTCCAAAAGAAAAATTCTTACTATACCAACTACGACGGAAAGCTGGCAGAAAAATTAACTCGAAAAGCTGAAGGAGTAGAAGGTGTCCTGGCTGCTCAAACATTTATTGGCGATAAGGAAATAATGGTGGCTCTGCAAATTTCTAAAAATAGTGATGAAAAGGCAGTAAAAAGGGCAGTCAAGCAAACAGTGACACGTGATGCCAAAGGAGCCGATGTAAACGTATCTAGTGATATCGGTACTTTTAATTACATTCGTGTTCTGGACAATGACTTGCGTGATGGCGGACCAATTGACTTAAAAAATGTCCGTTTTAGCAAAGAAAAATACAGGTAAACAGGAGCCTTAGGCTCCTGTTTATTTAATTTTTGGGGAGGCGGTTGTGGCGTCTCCGTTAAGTATGAATGGGCAAGCCTTTTATTCAATGGTTTTGCAAACATTTGCCTGCTGCTTTTCTCTCTGAGAACCCTTTCGTTTCAACGGTTAGGCAGAGTGATTCTGAATATCATAAAAGGGTAATTTTAATAAATATTAGCAATAGAAGGTTTTCCTAAAGCATCATCCTGCATATGTATAGTCATATGACTATGATTTGGAGGAGACACCTATGATTATACATGTGATTCAAAAGGGAGAAACGCTCGCTCAGCTGGCTCGCAGGTACGGAGTAGAAGTAGCACAGATTGAAGCTGCCAATGAGTTGCCTGATCGCGATCGTCTTTTGATTGGCCAGGCTTTAGTTATTCCTCTTTTGGCTCAGCGACATAGAGTGCAAGCGGGGGAAACATTGCGGCAAATTGGCCAACGATATGGGGTAACAGTAAGAGAGATTATTCGGGTTAACCGAATAAGGGATCCGGAACGCATTAATCCTGGAATGATGTTATATATCCCAGCGAGAAGACACGTAGTAGAGGCAGGGGAAACATTATCCCAAATTGCTCAGAGGTATGGAGCAGATGTGCAAGAATTAATGAGAATTAATAACATTCGGCGCCCGGCTTCCATTTATCCAGGGATGGTTTTATATATTCCCTTTGAAAGACCCGTGATTGATGTGAACGCCTATACGATTGAAAAGGGAGAGGAGGGGGCCAGGCAAGTCCGGGAGGTGGGTGAGTACTTAACCTATGTTTCTCCATTTGCTTATATTATGAGAGCAGACGGCGGATTGGAATTGATCAATGATACTGCAACGATTCAGGCTGCCCAGGCTGCCCAGGTAGTGCCAATGATGGCTATTACAAACTTTACTGCGAGCGATCCAGGCTCCAGGCTGGCAAGCACCATTTTAAGAAGCAGGGAACTGCAAGATACACTCTTAACTAATGTTATTCAAATCATGAAAAGAAAAGGTTACCAAGGAATAAATATTGATTTTGAAAATGTATTTCCGGCCGACCGTGAACAGTATAATCAATTTTTACAGCGGGCAGTAGACCGGCTGCATCCGGAAGGTTTTTTTGTCTCCACAGCTTTAGCGCCTAAAACAAGTGCTAATCAGAAAGGGTTGTTATATGAGGCGCATGATTACGAGGCTCATGGGCGAATCGTTGATTTTGTCATTTTAATGACATATGAATGGGGCTATCGTTTCGGACCGCCACAGGCTATTTCACCGCTTAATCAAATTAGGAGAGTGCTTGACTATGCAGTCTCTGTCATCCCAAGAAATAAAATCTTCTTTGGCTTCCAAATATATGCAAGAGATTGGCTGCTGCCGCATCAGCAAGGGCAGGAAGCCCAAACATTTGATATGCAAGAAGCCATTCGCCGGGCGGTAAGATATGAAGCGCCTATTCAATATGACTCCGCATCCCAGTCGCCATTTTACCGCTATACAGATCAGCAGGGGCGCACGCATGAAGTATGGTTTGAGGACGCCCGCAGTGCTCAGGCAAAGTTTGATGTTGTAAAAGATTATAATCTTCGCGGCATTAGCTATTGGGTCCTCGGATATCCATTTCCGCAAAATTGGCTGCTTTTACAGAGTAACTTTAGGATCAGAAAAATAGGATGATGTCCAAATCAAGAAACTAAGTAAAAGACCACTGCCTAATTCCTTTCTCTCCCGGAATTAGGCAGTGGGTTTTAGGAACTATGGTACAGTCATTCGTTGAAGAAAAATTATCCTTTTAGTTTATTTTTTTAAAAAAACTCTTGCAAATAGGAATGATTACGTTTTAATATAAAAGTTGTAAATCGTAATAATTACGGTTTGGTGAAGGGAGAGAATAGAGTGAAAATAAAAATTCCAGTAACAGTATTAAGCGGATACTTGGGTGCAGGGAAAACCACACTGCTCAATCATATTTTAAAAAATAGGGAAGGAAAGAAAGTCGCAGTTATCGTAAACGATATGAGCGAGATTAACATCGATGCTTCACTTATTAAACAAGGTGGGTTTTCGCGGACAGAGGAAAAGCTTGTTGAAATGCAAAATGGCTGTATTTGTTGCACACTTCGGGAGGATTTAATTAAAGAAGTGAAAAAGCTTGCAGCAATTGGCGATATCGATTATATCGTGATTGAATCAACGGGGATTAGCGAGCCTATGCCGGTAGCTCAGACATTTACATACATGGATGAAGCTGTAGGAATTGATTTATCAGCTGTTTGCCGGCTTGATACGATGGTAACGGTTGTAGACGCGTGTCGTTTTTGGCATGACTTTGCTTCCGGTGAGAGCCTGCTTGAACGAAAAGAAGCGGCAGATGAAACAGACACAAGAGAAGTGGTTGATTTATTAATTGACCAAATTGAGTTTGCTAATGTTATTGTACTTAATAAAATTGATCTCGTAGGAAAAGAGGAAACACTGGAATTAAAGGCAGTTTTGGAAAAGTTGAATCCAGAGGCCTATATTGTTTTAACAGATCATGGCCGCCTTTCACTAGATGAGGTACTCAATACGAATTTATTCGATTTTGAACAGGTGAGTCACAGTGCTGGGTGGATTAAAGAGTTGAACAGTGAACATACACCGGAAACAGAAGAATATGGGATTTCCTCTTTTGTTTATCGCAGACAGCTGCCATTTCATCCGAAGCGCTTAAAGGATTGGCTGGAAAACTGGCCAGCAGAAGTAGTTAGAGCAAAGGGATTTATTTGGCTCGCTTCCCGCAATGATACAGCCTGCATACTATCACAAGCCGGACCTTCCATCATCTTTCAGGGAGTCGGACAATGGATTGCTGCTTATCCTGAGCAGGAGCAAAAGCAAATGCTACAGGAGGAACCTGAATTACTGAAAAGATGGCATCATGAACATGGAGACCGGATAAATGAGCTTGTATTTATTGGGATTGGAATGAATAAAGAAGAAATTGAAAAGGCGCTCGATTGCTGTTTGTTGACCGAGAACGAACAAAAAGCAGAATGGTCTTCTTTAAAAGATCCGCTGCCTCCGTTTGTAACGGCATAATCACTATTGAAGGAGAGAGAAAAATGAGAGTAACTATTACATTAGCATGTACGGAGACAGGAGACAGAAATTACATGACAACAAAGAATAAACGGACAAACTCGGAACGATTGGAACTGAAAAAGTATTGTCCACGGCTGAAAAGACATACGCTGCACAGGGAAACAAAATAAAAGAATATGTATGATTGTATATACAAAAAAGCCGGCTTCCAAAAAGGAAACCGGCTTAAATTATGTAAAGGAAAGGCCGCAGTTGCCGTACGTTTAATGAAGTTTTAAAACCACCACTCCATAAAGTGGGTGTTTGCAGAAACGTTCCTGTCGTCCTCATAGCAATGAGGCATGACATTCCGGCTTCAATTTAAAACTCCCTATTTCAGCTTAAAGGTTAAAACTTTATTAAGGTTACGCACAACGCAGCTGATATATATAATATACATGAGATTCTAAGAAAATGCAACACCGCTTTTATCCATCAATCCGGCGTTTAAATCAGAAAGAGCAGGGAAAATAACAAATACATATGAAAGAAAGCGAGGAGAGCAAAATGAAAGTAGTAAATGTAGAGCTTCGGTATGATGAAGACAAGATGAAAGAGGATTTCACAGAAATACTGAAGAGTGCGCTGAGAAGAGAGAACATTGAAGTTATTTCTGTTGATAAAAACAAAAATACTGAGCCGGAAAGCCCTTACCAGCGTGTAGAGCATAAAGAGGTAGATGATGATGTCAGCTCTGCAGGAGCAGGCGGCATGGTATCCCCTAACTAAACATAATTGAACATTGGACTTATGATAGGTAAGACCGTCAATTAAGACGGTCTTTTTGTTTGTGCTCTTTTCTTTTTGGCGAAAATGAAGGTAAAAAGGAGAGAGACAAGTGAAAGGTCCTGTGCTTGTAATGTTACTGCTCTGTGTGCTGTCAGGCGGTGTATATGCGCTGAGAGAGAAAGAAGGAGAAGGTCTGGCAGCCGTTCAAGAAAAGCCACACAGTGTTCAAGTGACACTTCTGGAAGTAGGAAGAGACGGTCAATTAAGGAAGTCAGTCCATCAGGAAGTTATTTGGGCAATGGAAGATTTCTGGTCAGAGTATAAGGGGTATCAGCTTGTTGATATGAACGCAAAAGAAGTTATATTTGAAAAACGACAATGAGGCGAGCGAAAAAGGAGATTCTTTATAAGAACAAACGTTTCTTTTTATTTTTTTCAACAATGAATCATGTTATGATAAAATGAGGAGTAATGTGCAGTGTAGGGGAGCGAATAAACTTGTATGAATATATTAAAGGCAGCGTAGCGTTCGTAGGTCCGGAATATGTGGTAATTGAAAATGGCGGCATTGGCTTTCAAATATTAACGCCAAATCCATTTGCTTTTTCCAAACACGAACAGCAGACTGTCACTGTGTATGTGCATCAGCATGTACGCGAAGATGTGCTGGCGCTGTATGGATTTGTTTCTATAGAAGAAAAGAGGCTGTTCGAGAAATTGATTTCGGTGTCGGGCATCGGGCCGAAAGGAGCGTTAGCTGTATTGGCGAGCGGAGAGCCTCAGCAAGTAGTGTCGGCTATTGAACAAGAAGATGAAAGGTTTTTAACGAAATTCCCGGGTGTTGGCAAGAAGACTGCTCGGCAAATGATTTTAGATTTAAAAGGAAAATTAGCGGATGTTGTGCCGGAGTTTTTTCCGAATTTATTTCAGCCGGAGGGCATGGAACAAAAAGCGGCTGTTTACGCTGAACTAGAAGAAGCATTGCTCGCGCTTGAGGCACTTGGCTATTCTGCACGGGAAATTAAGAAGGTCAGTGTGAAGCTGAAAGCAGAGCAGTTAACGACAGACCAATATATCCGCAAAGGCTTGCAATTACTGCTGAATGGATAACTGAATAAGGGAGTGATCTTGCGATGGAAGAACGCATCGTTTCCGGAACGGCTGAAGTGGACGAGTTATATGAGGAGCAATCACTGCGTCCTCAGACATTAAAACAATATATTGGCCAGGAGCAAGTGAAAAATAATCTGGCAATTTTTATTGAAGCCGCCCGTCAGCGACAGGAAACTCTCGATCATGTACTATTGTATGGACCACCTGGTCTTGGCAAAACCACGCTTGCCGCTGTGATTGCTAATGAAATGGGTGTGCAGATGCGGACGACAGCAGGACCGGCGATTGAGCGGCCAGGTGATTTGGCTGCCGTTCTAACATCACTCGAACCGGGTGATGTGCTGTTTATTGATGAAATTCACCGGCTGCCGCGTGCGATTGAGGAAGTGCTGTATCCAGCGATGGAGGATTTTTGCCTTGATATTGTAATCGGCAAGGGGCCGAGTGCCCGATCTGTCCGCCTGGATTTGCCGCCATTTACCTTGATTGGAGCAACGACAAGAGCAGGCTCTCTTTCTGCCCCACTGCGAGACCGTTTCGGTGTGTTAAGCCGTCTTGAGTATTATAATGAGGAGCAGCTCCGCGAAGTGGTTATGCGAACAGCAGATATATTTCAAACAGCGATTGATCCTGCCGGCGCCACTGAGATTGCTCGCCGATCCAGGGGCACACCTCGGATTGCTAATCGGCTCTTAAAAAGGGTGCGCGACTATGCACAGGTGCGTGGAAATGGCATAATTACCTATGAGCTGGCAGAAGAGGCGCTTGAATTGCTGCAGGTCGACCGTAGAGGACTTGATCACATTGACCACAAATTGTTAAAAGCAATTATTGGGCGATTTCGTGGCGGTCCCGTCGGTGTGGAAACAATAGCTGCAAGCATTGGTGAAGAAGCCGGCACGATTGAAGATGTGTATGAGCCGTACTTGCTGCAAATTGGCTTTTTGCAGCGGACACCAAGAGGACGGATCGTCAGTGAATTGGTGTACCAGCATTTTCATATGGAGGTTCCGACAGATGAGCGGAATCGGTAAGACACTGATGTTAATCGGTGTAGTGATCTTTGTGTTAGGGCTAGTGATGCAGTTTGTTAAAATAGGGCGTCTGCCTGGCGACCTGTTATTCAAAAAAGGAAATACCACATTTTATTTTCCGATTATGACATCTATTATTGCCAGCATTGTACTGTCACTCATTTTTTATGTGATCGGAAGATGGAAATAAAAAGATAGGGATGAAGAAAGTGAAAGTAGAGGAATTTGACTTTAATCTGCCTGAAGAATTAATTGCACAGACGCCGCTTGCCGAGCGGGCGGAGAGCCGGTTGATGGTGCTTGATAAAGAAACAGGTGCTATTCAGCATGAAGTATTCAAAAATATCACCTCTTTTTTACAACCAGGTGATTGTCTTGTCTTGAACGACACAAAAGTTATGCCAGCCCGGCTGTACGGTACAAAAACAGATACAGGTGCGAAAATTGAAGTGCTCCTGCTAAAACAGGAGGAGGGCGACCGTTGGGAAACACTTGTAAAACCGGCGAAGCGTATTAAAGAGGGCAGTCAGATTATATTCGGAGACGGCCGGCTTTCCGCTGTTTGTACAGGTGAAAAAGAGCATGGTGGCCGAATTTTAGATTTTTCTTATGAAGGAATTTTTTACGAAGTGCTTGATGAGCTTGGAGAAATGCCGCTGCCGCCTTATATTAAAGAACAGCTGGAGGAGCGTGATCGTTACCAGACGGTCTTTGCGAAAGAACGGGGATCAGCTGCTGCTCCGACAGCCGGACTTCACTTTACAGAAGAGCTGCTGGAAGAAATCCGAGCCATGGGCGTACATACCGCTTTTTTAACGTTGCATGTCGGTCTCGGTACTTTCCGCCCGGTGTCTGTGGAGGCGATCGAGGAACATGAAATGCATGCTGAGTTTTACCATTTGTCGGAAGGAACGGCTCATCTTATTCAGAAAGTGAAAGAAGAGGGAGGCCGTATCATCAGTGTGGGCACGACTTCAACAAGAACATTGGAAACAATAGCTCGGGATTATAACGGACGTATCGAAGCAGCCAGCGGCTGGACGGACATTTTTATTTATCCCGGCTTTGACTTTAAAGCAATTGATGGCATGATCACCAACTTCCACTTGCCCAAATCTACATTAATCATGCTGGTAAGTGCCCTTGCCGGAAAAGAGCATGTGATGAATGCTTACAAGGAAGCAGTAGCTGAGAAATATCGCTTCTTCAGCTTTGGCGATGCGATGCTAATTAAGTAAGAATAACACTTTTGTACTCTGATTATGGCGCTGTAGCGTCTTCTCCTTGATTTTTCTCTTTTTTAAGAGGTAAAGACTGACTTTTTTGGAGAGAACGTTTGTCGAGCAGAGACGAGCAAGTGTATGATTATCTAGTTATAGGCGCTAGCGGCTCGAGGTCACAAGCCCACCCGTCTGGAAGGCTCAAGGGCAGCCTTTCAGTCGGTTCGTGTTGTGCTTGTCACCGCTGGACGAGCGCCTTCCGCTTTTATTGTGTTATCCAGCTGCAGGCGCTAGCGCGTACGCTGATTTCGCTCTCTCGGTCGGAGTCTAAGAAACGACTCCACGTCGAAAGCTCCAATCTGCTATCGCGCTGAGCGAGCGCCTTCCGCTTTTATTTAGAAGGGAGTGGCATTGATTTGCCAGCAATTAAATATGAATTAATCAAAACGTGTAAGCAAACGGGAGCTCGTCTGGGACGTGTTCACACACCGCATGGAAGTTTTGAGACGCCTGTGTTCATGCCGGTAGGAACATTGGCGACTGTTAAGACGATGTCTCCGGAAGAGTTAAAAGAAATGGGTGCTAACATTATTTTGAGTAATACATACCACCTTTGGCTGCGCCCTGGTCATGAAATTGTTAAAGAAGCAGGCGGTCTTCATAAATTTATGAATTGGGACCGGTCGATTTTAACAGATTCAGGCGGTTTTCAAGTATTTTCTTTAAGTGATTTTCGTAAAATTGAAGAAGAGGGGGTTCACTTTCGTAATCATTTAAATGGGGACAAGCTGTTTTTATCTCCGGAAAAAGCAATGGAGATTCAAAATGCGCTTGGGTCTGATATTATGATGGCGTTTGATGAGTGCCCGCCCTATCCTGCAGAGTATGATTACATGAAACGCTCAGTCGAAAGAACCTCTCGCTGGGCAGAAAGGTGTTTGAATGCTCATTCTCGTCCGGAAGATCAAGGGCTGTTCGGCATCGTCCAAGGAGGAGAATATGAAGAGCTCCGCCGTCAAAGTGCCAATGACTTAGTTTCTCTCGACTTCCCAGGTTATGCGATCGGTGGCTTGTCTGTTGGAGAGCCGAAAGATGTGATGAATCGCGTGCTTGAATTCACCACTCCGCTTTTGCCGGCACAAAAGCCGCGCTACTTGATGGGGGTTGGTTCGCCTGATTCTTTAATTGACGGGGCGATCCGTGGCGTAGACATGTTTGATTGTGTATTGCCAACGCGAATTGCAAGAAATGGGACACTGATGACGAGTGAGGGAAGATTGGTTGTAAAAAATGCTAAATATGCCCGGGATTTTGGGCCGCTTGATGAAAATTGTGACTGCTACACGTGCCGAAATTACTCGCGCGCTTACATTCGTCACCTCATACGTGCGAATGAAACATTTGGAATTAGGCTTACAACTTACCATAACTTATATTTTCTGATAAAATTAATGGAACAAGTAAGAGAAGCGATTAGAGAAGACCGTCTGGGAGACTTTAGGGAAGAATTTTTCGAGACCTACGGTTTTAACCGTCCGGATGCGAAAAACTTCTAACATCGTTCTCAGAAAGGGGTGAAATTATGCAGTCAATTATTATGCTCGTGTTGATGTTTGTTTTATTTTACTTTTTGCTTATCCGTCCACAACAAAAGCGTCAAAAATCAGTAGCGGAAATGCAAAATAGTTTGCAAAAAGGCGACAGAGTGGTGACTATCGGCGGTTTGCATGGATTTATCGATGCAATTGAAGAAGGCACAGTCGTGATTAAATGCGGGGATGGCAGCCGTCTTACATATGATCGTTCTGCCATTCGTGAAGTGTCCGAAAAAGCAGTGACACCTCAATAATGTAATAAAAAAGCAAATCAACCAAATAGGTTGATTTGCTCAGTTTGTCGACAAAAGGGGTTCGGAATAGTCTTATTCCGAACCCCTTTTGATTTTTCGGTAGTTTTAAAGCCCTT